>JBAUBR010000516.1:0-20737 GCA_049676965.1 Occallatibacter sp. | reverse complement strand
GCGCAGCCTGCCGGCTCCGCTGCGCCTCACCGAAAACGACGCCATTATGCTCGCCGCGATGATCACCGGCGACCGCACCTATCTCGGCCGTTCGCTGCGCGTGGGCTTCGAGCGCACCGGCTCGTTTCACATGCTCGTGGTCTCGGGCTTGCACTTGGCAATCGTCGCCGGATTTGTGTTCTGGATCGCGCGGCGCATTAGGCTGCCGCGCGTCCCTGCCACGCTGCTCACCATCGCCGCATCGTTTGTTTACGCGCTCTTCACCGGCTTCGCAACACCGGTGCAGCGCTCGCTGTGGATGGTCACGCTCTATCTACTCGGCCGCCTGGTCTTTCGTCAGCGCAGCGCCATGAACACCATCGGCGTCGCGGCGCTGTGCCTGCTCGCGTTGAGCCCGCGCAGCCTGTTCGACTCGAGCTTCCAGATGACGCTGCTCGCCGTGCTCGCAATCGCCGGCGTTGCCGCGCCGCTGCTCGAGAATTCCCTGCATCCCTATCTCAACGCCACTCGCGATCTGCGCCTCGTCGCTATCGATCCCAGCCTCGACCCAAAACTGGCGCAGTTCCGCTGCCTGCTGCGCATGGCCTCCGAAGAGATCGATCTTCACTTCGAGGGTCAGCGTTTCAACCAGCTCCGCGCGCAAATTGCGTGGGGCGTACTCCCCTGGTTGGTGCGATTCATCGTCCGCATCGCCGAGCTGCTGGTCGTCTCCTGCGTGGTCGAACTGGCCATGACGCTGCCCATGGCCGTCTACTTCCATCGCATCACCATTTTTGCGCTGCCGGTAAATCTGTTCATCCTGCCGCTGATGGCCGTGCTGGTGCCCGCTGCTCTTCTTACGCTGATCGCAGCGCTCGTTTGGCCGCCGGCGGCAATCCTTCCCGCCGTCTGCGCTGCCATTCCGCTTCATTTCGGTGTGTGGCTGGTGCGCATCTTCGGCTCGCTCAGCCTCGGCAATGTACGCATCCCCGCGCCACTGCTGGTTCAATCGCTTGCCTTTATCGCGCTGCTCGCCCCGGCCATAGTTCTGGCGCGCTCCGGCCGATGGCCGCGTCGCGCGGCGTGGGCTGCACTGATCTTCGCGGCCCTCATCGCCATCGCACCGCGCCCCATCGACCATCCACGCAACACGCTGCTCATGGAAGCCATCGACGTGGGCCAGGGCGATTCCCTTCTCGTCATCACGCCCGACGGCAAAACCCTCCTCATCGATGGCGGGGGATTCGGCGGCGGGCCGCGCCAGGCGCCGCAGGATTTCGATATCGGAGAAGAGGTTGTTTCACCGGCGCTGTGGGCGCGCGGCATTCGCCGGCTCGACGTCGTCGCGCTGAGTCACGCTCATTCCGATCACATGGGCGGCCTTCCCGCAGTGCTGCGCAACTTCCGCCCCGCGGAGCTGTGGGTGGGCAACAATCCGCGCTTCGCCGCCTACAATGCGCTGTTGAATGAGGCTGCGGCGCTGCACATTCGCGTGCATTCGCTGCACGCCGGAGACGCACTTGCTTTCGGCAGTACACGAATCAATGTTCTGGCGCCGATGCGCGACTACCGGCCCGGCCCCGAGCCCGCCAACAACGACTCGCTGGTGCTGCGCGCCGCTTACGGAGCGACATCGGTTCTTCTCGAGGGCGATGCGGAGGCCCCCATTGAGCAGGCCATGCTGGCCGAATCCGGCCTGGCCAGCACACTGCTCAAGGTCGGCCATCACGGCAGCATCACCTCTACGCGGCCCGAGTTCCTGGCGCGCGTGGCGCCGCAATGGGCCGTCATCTCCTGCGGGCTGCACAACCGCTATGGCCATCCACGCAGCGAAGTGCTTGCCGCGCTGCAGGCGGCGCATGTGCGCACCTTCCGCACCGATTTGAACGGCGCGTCCTGCTTCCTCCTCGACGGCAAATCCGTCGCCCCCCAACCGCTCTGCGGCCAGACAGCGCCCTGACTCGCCAGCATCCGATTTTTTTCGGCAAGAACAGCTTGCACTTCTACATATCCTCGTATATATGTAGAAGTCACAGGTATGAAGGCCTCGCCCAAATCCGATCTTCCCCAGGGCACTCTCGACCTGCTGATTCTCAGAACCGTTGCCCACGGGCCCATTCACGGATATGCCATCGCTCAGCGCATCCAGCAGATCTCCCGCGAAGCGCTGCAGATCCAGCAGGGCTCTCTCTATCCCGCATTGCACCGGCTGGAGTACAGGAAGCTGCTCGCCGCCGAGTGGGCGGAGTCCGAGTCGGGAAGAAAGGCGAAGCTCTACCGGCTAACCGCCAGGGGCCGTGCGCACTTGAAGAGCGAAGAAGAAAGCTGGGCGCGCCTGACCGAGGCCGTCGGCCTGATTCTCGGAGCGCCGCGAGGAGAACTGTCATGAGTTGGTGGAGGCGTCTTTTCCGCGCCGGCCGCATGGACCGCGAAGTCGATGCCGAGCTGCGCCATCATTTCGAACTGCTCGTGGACGCGAAGATCCGCTCCGGCATGACGGCAGAGGAGGCGCGCCGCGAAGCCCGCATCGAGTTTGGCGGGCACGAACAGGTGAAGGAAGACTGCCGCGAGAGCCGTGGCACCATGCTGGTCTCGTCCATTGTGCAGGACCTGCACTTTGCGCTTCGCCAACTCGGCAAAAATCCCGGCTTTGCCATGGTCACTATCGTTACGCTGGCGCTGGGCATCGGCGCCACCACGGCCATCTTCTCCATCTTCAATGCAACTCTGCTGCAGCCGCTCCCTTACAAAGACCCCGACAGCCTTGTCATGCTGTGGTCCTCGATGCCGATGTTCGGATTCGTTGGGCCGGGTGCGCTGACCGATCCCGACTACGCGCAGTGGGCGCAGCAGAACCAGGTCTTCGAGCAGATCGCCGCGTTCCGAAGCGGCCAGACGTCGAACCTGACCGGCGTCGGGGTTCCAGAGCGGCTGCTCGGCGTCACGGCCACGGCGAGCTTGTTCCCGCTGCTGGGCGTCGCGCCGGAGCTGGGGCGCGCATTCAACGCCGAAGAGCAAATTCCCGGCCACGAAAATGTTGTTCTCATCAGCCACCAGCTCTGGGCGCGCAGATTCGCCTCGAACCCGGAGATCGTGGGCAAGACCATCAAGCTGGACGGAACCGATTTCACGGTTGTGGGCATCATGCCGGCCGGCTTTCAATTTCCCAACGAGCCCGATTTTCTTATACCACTGGTGCTCACCGGCGACCGCTCCAATGCCACCGATCAGGTGGTGGCGCGCCTCAAGCCCGGGCTTACCCTCCAGCGCGCGGCTGAGGATGTTACGCTCATCCAGCATCGCCTCAATCCCACCCACCCGCACGACGACATCCATCTCAGCTTCGCCTTTCTCAAAGACAAGATGGTCGCCGATATCCGGCCGGCGCTCACGGTGCTGCTTGCCGCTGTGGCCCTTGTGCTGCTCATCGCCTGCGCCAATGTTGCCAATCTCTTTCTCACCCGCGCCACTGCCCGTCGGCAGGAGATTGCGATGCGCCGCGCCCTCGGCGCCGGCCGATTGCGAATCGTTCGCCAACTTCTCACCGAGAGCACGCTGCTCGCCTGCCTTGGCGGATTTCTCGGGCTGCTGCTGGCCGCAGCCACGCGCCACCTGCTCCTCGGCCTGATGCTGCAAAGCGCGGCCGGCCCCGGCGACCTGCAGCAAATCGTCGCTTCGGACATCGATGCATGGGTTCTCGGCTTTGCTTCTCTCATCGCTCTGGCCACCGGGATTGTCTTCGGACTGGCGCCGGCATTGAGCGTCTCTCGGTTCGATCTTCATTCGCCGGTGCGCGCGGCTGCGATGACGTTCACCAGCGAATCCCGCTCACGCCGCATTCGCAACGTGCTGGTCGTCGGTGAATTCTCTCTCACATTGATTCTGGTCGTCTCCGCGGGCCTGTTGCTCAAGAGCTTCGTGCGCCTGATCGAGGTGAACCCCGGATTCGAGCCGCGCAATGTCGTACTCGTAAATCTCGAACTACCCGAGACAAGGTACCCGACCGTGCCGCGCATGACCGCCTTTCACGACGCAGTCCTCGACCGCGCCGCCGCGCTTCCCGGCGTCCGCGCCGCCGCAACGGTTGGCATGGGCATGCTTTTCGGCGGCGGCGTCGTCAAAGGCGACTTCACGCTCGAAGACCGGCCGCAGCCCCCGCCGGACATGGTCAGTAAAGTCATGGTCAGCCCCGACTACTTTCGCGTCTTGAGTATCCCGCTCGTCGGCGGCCGCGCCTTCGACCGCTCCGACACCGCGCAGTCGCAGCGGATCGTCATTGTCAGCCAGAGCTTCGCGCGCCATATCTGGCCGAACCAGCAAGCTGTGGGGAAAAAGATCGGCCACCTGTTCGGCGAAAAAGAATGGTCCATAGTCGTCGGCGTTGCCGGCGACGTGAAGCAGGCCGGCCTTTCGAGCGATGCGCCGCTCACCATCTACCTGCCCTACTCACAGGGCCCTATCTTCTTCGCCGGCTCCATGACGATCCTCGTCCGCACCGACGCCGCCGCGCTCGCGACCGCGAACGCCGTGCGCTCCGCCGTGCAGTCGGTCGACCCCGAGATCCCGATCTTCGATGTGGCTTCGATGGACAGCCTGATCGCGAAGTCCATCACTCAGCCGCGGTTCAATTCAGTGCTGCTGGCTTTGTTTGCGGCGCTGGCGTTGATTCTGGCGGCCATCGGCATCTATGGTGTCATTTCCTATTCGGTAGCCCAGCGCCAGCACGAGATCGGCATTCGCATGGCGCTCGGCGCCGGGCCGCACAGTATGACGCGCATGGTCGTCAAAGAAGGCGCCATCCTGGCGTTCACAGGCATTGCGATCGGCGTGGGCGGCGCGCTGCTCATCACGCACTTCATCGCGGCCTTTCTTTTTGCAACAGCTCCCACCGATCCGGCTACGTTTTTGGGCCTTTCGATCTTCCTGGCATTGGTGGCGCTCGCTGCCTGCTACATCCCCGCCCGCCGCGCCTCGCGCGTCGACCCCATGGTGGCCCTGCGGTACGAATAACTCACCCGCCGCCCTCCCCGGCGGCATCCATTCAAGCCAAAAGCGAGCTGGCACACGAGTCCTGTCATTCATTTGTCATTCAATTGTCACCTGGCTCATTTCAGCCCCTGCTTTGTAACTTCATTTGCACCGGCGGCCTCTAACTGCTGCGCAGTTCGGAGAGATCGGTGCTACAGAGCCAACCCGCCGGCGCTCCTTTCCGCAGTGCGCACATCTTTTCATCGGAGGAGCAGTTCATGTTCAGTGTCAATCGCAATCTGCTGAAGATCGTGATCGGATTTGCCGCCTTTGCCCCCGTGATGCAAGCCACAGCACAAGACCGCGGCGCAGAGACCGTCTTCGTCATGTCGAACAATGCCGACCGGAACCAGGTGATCGCCTTTGCCCGGCAAGGCGACGGATCGTTTGCCGAACAGAATCGATATGACACCTTCGGCCGGGGGAGCGGCGGAGTCAACGATCCGCTGGAATCGCAGGGCTCTCTCACGCTGAGCGCCGACCACTCGCTGCTGTTTGCAGCCAACGCCGGGAGCGGCAGCGTCACCGTGTTCCGCGTGAATCGAGGCACGCTCGATTTTGCCGATGATGAGCCTTCCGGCGGAAGCCAGCCGGTGTCGATCGCACAGTGGCGCAACCTGGTGTATGTCCTGAACTCCGGCGGCGCGGGCAGCGTAGTGGGATTTAACGTCGGGGGCGATGGGCGCCTGCATCAGATTGAAAACTCCACCGCATTTCTCTCCGCCAATGCCACGGGCGGGTCTTCCATTTCGATCAGCCCCGATGGGCAAACGCTCGCCGTCGTTGAGCGCATTGCCAACAACATCGACACATTTCAAATCAATGCCGACGGCACGCTGGCGCCGGTCGTCGTCAATCCCAGCCCCGGCGCAGGCGCATTCTCAGCTCGGTTCGCTCCTGACGGAAAACTGATCGTGTCTGAGACCGGCCCAGCCGGCGCAACCAACGGCTCGGCGATTTCCTCCTACACCGTCCTCGCCAATGGAACGCTCGCCGCGGTCAGCCAAAGCGTACCCACTGACGGCGCCGCCAACTGCTGGAACGAGATCAGCCCCGATGGCGTTCAATTGTATGTCTCGAACGCCGGCACCTCGAACATCGCCGGCTTCACCATTGGAAATGGAGGCGCGCTCACACCACTCCCAGGAACGATCGTCGGCAGCAATCCCGCGGGCAGCACCAATCTCGACATCGCCATCAGCGGAGACGGCAAGTTCCTGTTCAGTCTCAACGGCGAAGTGGGGACAGTCGGGGTGTTTGCTGTCGATGCCGACGGCACTCTCACCGAGCTGCAGCAAGTCCCGGGGCTGCCGGCGGCCGCGGGGTTCAACGGGATTGCCGCGCTATAAGTCTCCATCCGCGCAAATCTGTATTGGAAGCGTAGCGGTATCCCAGGTCTCATCCGCCGCGGCGGACGAGACCTGGGGCACCCAGCGTTGGTTCAGGAAAAAACGGTTACTAATCAGGCAGATATCCGCTGCTGCAGGTCGCGATGGAATGCCCGCAACCCCGCAGCTCGTTTTCGATCGAGGATTCACCAGGTGAGGAGCACTGCGCCGCTGGCGCCATTTTGGGCTGTGCCGGTCGTTGAACCGGCGCCGCCCTCGCCGAAATCGGCGCCGTTGGGAGCCAGTTGCACACCGTTGGGGTTCACCGTGTTGCCGTTGCCGCCGGATAGGCCGGGCGATGCGAAAAGGTCCGCTGAATTCGTGTCAGCAGCGCCGCCGGCGCCTCCAGTGCCGTCGGCCCCGAAGATTCCGCCGGCTGCGACCACCCCGGTGGTGCCGCCGGCATTTTCGAAGATGGAAGGAAGTCCCGGAGTCCCCACGATCGGTATCCCGATCCCTCCTGCGCCCACGGTAATCGTGTATTTGTCGCCTGGGGTGACGGCGAACAGGGCCTTGGTGTAAGCGCCGCCCCCGCCCTGCCCTCCTGCCGGCACGCCTGTTGCTACGAAACCAGCTCCTCCTCCGCCCCCGCCGACGCACTCAACCATAACGTGGGTGATGGTCGGCGGAGCCGTCCATGACCCGCTTGCAGTAAAGAGCTGCACGCCGTTGAAGCCGCCCGGGCCTTGCGCTCCGGTACTTCCGGTCGCCCCGGGGGCTCCAGTTGCACCGGTGGCTCCGCGCGGACCTGCGGCACCTGTCGCGCCGGTAGCGCCTCGTTTTCCTTGGATCCCTTGAAGCCCCTGAGGACCTGCGGGACCTCTGGAATTCCAGGTGAGAGCAGTTTCGGCTTTCGTGCAGTCCGAGGCTTTTAGCACAATGCGAACAGTCCCCTTCGAGTTATTGACGCAGACATTGATTACGCTTCCCGAAGCGTTGAGACCCGCCGCCCCGGCCATGATCGAACACACCAAGACACATCGACGCACAGAGAACATCGGCAACCTCCTGGGATTGTGCGACCAGCCTCTAACAGTCGAGGGGATTAAGGCAAGTCTTTTTTTGGGCTGGGGAATTCTTGAGCTCCGGCTGCGCTGGAGATTGGCGGATTATCAGTAGCGCAGGCCGAGTTTCATCGGGAAATCCTCTTCATCGTCTTCGAGGGCAAGCTGCTCGCTGTGCTCTCTCGCGATGCGGCGATGCCGCCATCGCAGCGCCAGGTGCGCCAGGACAAAGCCGGAGCCGGCAATCGCGAAGTGCCCGGCGTTTTTCTCGATCCATGGTTCCATTGCGACCGGGAGCGCGGGGACGAGGGGAAAGAAGAGGAAATATTTCATCACCGTGAGCGCGAGGTTGGGCGGTGTCCGCGGCGGCTCGCCCGTGAATGCGATCTCGGTGACGTTGAGAAAGAAGATGTCGGTGAGCAGCAGGCACATTCCGGCGGCCACGAGCCATTGCGCCGCGGCCGAAGGCCACGTGAGCAGCTCCGGCGGAGAGATGGCGTGCAGGAACGCGCAGGTCGCGGCCAGCACCGCGCCCGCCCACACCAGCACCCACATCTTGGCGGCGAGCAACTGCTCGATGGCCGCGTGAAAGTGGGCGGGCTTGCCGTGCACCAAGCGAAAGATCCAGCTCCCGCGCTGGTTGCCCGACGACACGAAGGCCATGCGCAATCCGGCGATGGTCCAGAAGGCGACGACTCCCACCGCGGCGCGCAGGCCTTCCGCGGAGATCCCCATGCGCACCTGGTTGTGCGCGGTAGTAAAGCGCAGAATGGTGGCCGCGACCACCGAGACGCCCACGCCTCCATAGAGAACGAGATAGATGCGATAGCGCGGCACGCGCAGGATGGTCTGCCCGATGAAGTGATAAACGGCGCGCCGCACCGCGGGCCGCAAAATTGTGAAGTGAAATAGCCGGTCGAGCGGCAGCGCCACGCGGTTGCGCGTCGACTGAGCGCCCGGCCCCACCACAAGCTGGCGCACCATGCGCAGGTATGCGAAGGGATACGCGAGCACCGCCAGCAGAGCGGAGCCGAGCGTGGCGGCGCATCCCAGTTGCGCGAGATGAGAGTAGACTTGCGGCGTCGAGGGCCCTTCGAGGAGCCGCTGGTAGATGCCCAGAAACCAGAACGGCGGAATGCAGAACGGAATGCTGCTGCCGGACTGGAGCAGCGCGGGCACCACGCCGGAAAACACCGGGAAAAGCAACAGCAGTACGAGCAGGGCCGCGATGCCAATGCCCTGCGCGGCGAGCGAGAACTTGCGAAACAGCCTTTCGCCGAAAACGGCGAGAACCACACTTTGCAGGGCAAGGATGAAGACCGCGGCGAATATTGCGCTACCGAAAACAGCGAAAACGTGGCCGGCGAGAAAGCGCGGCAGATTGGGCGGATCGATGGCCGAGGGAAGCACCAGCGGCGGAAGGAAGTTGGCGTCGAACAAAAAGCCGGCGATAAAGATAGCGATAGCGGCAACGCGAGCGCGAAAGACGCGCTGTTCCGCAATGGGCAGCGTGCCCAGCACAAAGATATCGAGCAGATCGGGGAAGAACAGGTCCCACTCGAAAACGGTTGCGATGCCCATGGAGACGAATGCGTACACAACAAAGAAGAAATGATGATTGACCTGCAGCCAATACGACGGGGGACCGGCCGGCTTGTTGCCGGGCGGCCAGCCGATGAAGGGATGGTAGACAGGCCAGAGATACATGGCCACCATGAAGGGCGGCAGGCCGGCCGCAACCGCGAAAAGCACCATGCGGCTTTTGGCGTCGCCGTCGGGCGAAGCGGTTTCGTGATTGAAGAACCGCTCCAGGAAATGACGCAGCAGGTGCGCGAACTGGCTGCGCTCCGGCGCGCGCACCGGACCGCGGGCGGCCTGCGCGTTCAGCGGCAGGACCTCCGTTTCCGACATCATGAACAAGCGCTGGAAGGTGTCACCCATGGGCGATCTGCATTACCTCCACGATCTCGTGAGCAATCGATCTCGTGTCCGGCTGTTGCACCAGTTGCGCAAAGGCGCTCTCCAGGCTGTGCAGGCTCATGAGCTTCTTCAAATCGGCAGGCGGCGCGTCGGCAAGAATGCGCCCTTTGGCGATTACCACCACGCGGCTGCACACCTGCTCCACTGTCTCGAGCACGTGCGAGATATAGAGCACGGCCTTGCCCTGCGCGGCGAGCAGTTCGATCAGGTCTTTAAAGAGGCGCGATGAAACAACATCGAGGCCCGAGAGCGGCTCGTCAAAGATGAGCAGTTTGGGATCGTGCAGCAGCGCCGCGGCGATCAGAACGCGCTGCCGCATGCCTTTGGAGTAGGAAGATATCGGCGAGTGCTGCCAGGATTCCAGATGTAGCAGCTTCAGCAGGCCGGTTGCCTTGGCTTCAAGCAGCGCCTCGCCCAGCCCGCGCAGCCGTCCCACGAGCTGCAGGTATTCGAGACCGGAAAGATAGGTATAAAGATGCGCTTCCTCGGGCACGTATCCGATCTGCGCGCGGAAGGCGACCATGTCGTGGCGGATATCGCGCCCCTCGAAGAGCACCCGGCCGTCGTTGGGCCGCAGCATTCCGGTGATGATCTTTACGGTGGTCGATTTGCCCGCGCCGTTGGGCCCGAGAAAGCCGACAACCTCACCCGGCGCAACGCTGAAGCTGACATCCTCTATGGCCGGAATGCCACGATAACTGCGATAAAGGTGCTGGAGCTCGAGCATGGCCAAGGGACCTCCGCAGCATACCCTATGTAGCATTCGGCATAATGGCTTGTCAAGTAGAGTGCTACATAGGTTACAATGCGCCATGGCCCGAGACCTCAAACTTGACGCCAAATTCGAGGCCAGGCTCTCGCACACTTCGGCCATGATCCTGCAGGCCATCAACGCCGGCTTCGTCTACGGATTCGGCATCATGGAGATGACGGGCCTGCCCAGCGGCACCGTCTACCCGGCCATGCGCCGCCTGGAGCGCGATGCCCTCATCCGCTCGCAGTGGGAGCGGCAATCGATCGCCGACGCCGAACAGCGCCCGCCGAGAAAGTACTACAGGCTCACCGCGGCGGGCCGGGCGACGCTCGAATCCTCGCGCCGGCGCTACCCGCTGCTCGATAGACTCATTCCATCCGAGGAGGCGAAATCGGTATGATGCCACGCCTCGGATTCACCTTCCACGTGTTTCATCTCGGACTTTTGCGCGCAGCGTCGCTGCTGACTCCTCACAGCGAGCGCGCGGAGTGGTGGCGGGAGTGGCGCAGCGAACTGTGGCACGTGCGCCGCCAATGTGCCCCGCTGCGCGCCGTCTCGTGGCAGGCCGAGCGCGAAGTCACCGCATTCTGCCTCGGCGCATTTCGCGATGCGCTGTGCCTCAGGCGCCACGCGCCCAAACGCGAAACGCCCGCCGCCGCATCGCCCGGCGCACCCGCGCAATGCCTCCTGTGGATGGCGCTGCTCCTTGCAGCAAGCTTTGCCGTCTCGCTGCTGCTGCCCGGCATCCGCGCGGCCAACGATGCTTCGCGCTACCCGGTCAATCCCAACCTGATCCTGATTCAGCACGCGCTTTCCGTCGATGGTTCCAAGTCGACGGTCTCATTCGCGGAGCTGAACAAGTGGAAGCTGAGCCCGCAGCGGTCCTTCGACGGCTTCGCGTTTTACAGCATCGCCAAGGAAAACATTGCCACTGACGCCGGAGATCCGCAATGGACAGTCGCGCACGCGAGCGCGAATCTCTTTTCCGTGCTGGGCCTGCCGGTGCGATTGGCCGCATCCGGCGTCGCCAATGACACCAACCTGCCCGCCGCGATCCTGAGCTGCACCGCATTCGAGCGCGAATTCGAAGGCAATCCGCGCATCACCGGGACGGTGCTGCGCGTGGGACGGCAGTTCGCCAGGATCGCCGGAGTGGCGCCGTGCGGCGCGTGGCGGCTGCCCGGCAAGGTCGATGCGTGGCTGCTCGAGCCGGACTCCGCGCTCGCTCAGGGCGCTGCGGGATACGTGGTGGCGCACCTCACTTCCTACGGGGAATCGGAGATGTACGCCCCCGACGTTCCCATTACCGCTTACGAGTCGAGTGATTCCGAGAGTGATCTGTTCGGCATCGCCATCGAGAGCCACGTGCGCGGGCCAATGGACCTCTATCTCTTCGCGCTCCTTCTCGCCTTTCTGTGCCTTCCCGCAGTCACCTCGGTGTCGATGAGCGAGTACAGCTTCAACTCGCACAGGCCGCCGTGGCCGCGCCGGCTCTGCCGCGCAAGTTTTCTCGGCGCCAAGATCGCGCTGCTCGTGCCCATCGTTTACTACGTGCCGCTCGACCTGGCGTGGTGGCGCGTGCCGCCGAACTCGTTTGCGCCCCAGTACATTCAGCTGATCGCCTCGTACCTGCTCTGCCTTTTCGGTATGCGATGGATTCTGCTCGACCAGCGCCAGCGCTGCCCGGTATGCCTCAGGCGCGTTACGCATCCCGCGCAAGTGGGCCACGCATCGCGAACTTTTCTTTCGTGGAATGGAACGGAATTGATCTGCATGGGCGGGCACACCCTGCTGCACGTGCCCGGCCTGCCCACAAGCTGGTTCAGCACGCAGCGCTGGCTCTATCTCGACGCGTCATGGGATTTTCTTTTCGCCGGATCGGGCGTGCAAAAAGCGCCCTTGTGAAATTCGGCCTACTCGTGCATCCAATTGCGCCGATGTGGGTGCCCAATCCTTGCGGCGTAGTTGCTTTTTGCCGCAAGGGTGGGTAGGCACAAGACCTCTCGTCAGAAACATTCCCGTCGTCGCCGCGCCTCTGCGAATTCACGATACTTTTGCGCCTGCATCGATGGTGCTGCCGTTGCAGATTCGGTCGCGGCCCTGCAGTTTTGCGGTGTAGAGCGCCCGGTCGGCAATATCGATCAGGCTTGCCGGCTCCTGATTCATCCGCGGAACCACCGTGGCGCAACCCACGGAGATGGTCACGATGCCATGAGGATTGCCGCTGTGCGGAAGCTGCCGCGATCGCAGGGCCTCGCAAACGTCGGCGGCCACTTTCATGGCCCCTTCATTCGCGGTTCCGGGCAGCAGAATGGCGAACTCCTCGCCGCCGTAGCGCGCCACCAGGTCGCCGGATCGCGAGACAACATCGAGCGCCGAATCGGCGATCTGCTTCAGGCAGGCATCGCCGTGCAAATGCCCGTAGGTGTCGTTGTAGAGCTTGAAGTGGTCCACATCCACCATCAGCAGCGAAAGAGGATTCTCGTCGCGAATGGCCCGCTGCCACTCGATTTTGAGGTATTCGTCGAAACGCCGGCGATTGGCCAGCCCGGTAAGCGGATCGGCCACGGCAAGCCGCTCCACTGCCTGGTACGCCTGCATCAACAGTGCTTCGCTGCTCTTGCGCTCGGCAATGTCGCGCACGATGATCAGCACGCCGGAGCGAATGCCGGTGCCCGGGTAGCCGAGCGCACGGAAGCCGCCCTCCACCCAGACGTACTCTCCGCTCCGCTTGCGGATGCGGTACTCGATGGTCGCGCTCTCAACGCCCTGGCGCAGATCGTGCACCAGCGCCTCGATCTTGGGCAGGTCTTCCGGATGCACCATCTCGGAAAAGCCGCGTTGCATGGTTTCCTTGGGCGCCCACCCGGTAAGGCTGAGAACGGCGGGGGAGATGTAGTTGGGGCGGCCGTCGAAGTCGGCCAGCAGGATCACGTCGCGCGAGTTCTGCGTAACCAGCGCGTGCAATGAGGCCATCTCCTGCAGCCGGCGCTCGGTGCGCTGCTTGCTCTCGAGGATCACCGACACCGTGTAGAGCATGAACATGGCGGAGGCCACGAAGATCTGCAGCATCACGCTGGGTCCCACGCCTGAGGCCGTTGTTTGCCCCGCAAACGGGCCCACGCCGCGAACCGTGAACCAGCTTCCCACGGCGGCGGCGAAGAGCGCGGCGATCGCCGCCCATCCCATGCCCATGCGCAGCAGCACCAGAACCAGGAGCGGGTAAATGAAAAACAGCAGCGGCACTCTGGATTGGGAGAAGGCGCCGATGGTGAGCGCGATGGCTACCGCAAGATACCCCCAGTGGCGGCGCCAGTTCACGGCCTCTCTGAAGCGGGTGCGGAAGATGGCCACGCAGGCCGGAGTGGTGACCGCAGTGCCCAGGCCGTCGGGGATCGCCCACTGCGAGAGCGAACTGGCAAACGGCAGGTGCTGCACCAGCGCCGCGATCGAAGCATAGATCGATCCCGTGACGAGCGGGGCGAGGAGAACGGCAAAACCGAGGAAGCGGATGAGAAAGCCCACCTCGGTGAAGTGCGGAAGCTGGGTGGACCGGCGCCGCAGCAGCAGGGCGCCGATCATGACTTCGACGATGTTGAGCAGGCTGAAGCCGAGGCTTTGCTGCCAGGGGTCGTGGACCAGCGAGCTGCCGGCCAGCATGGCGAGAAAGGCGGCAACTGTGTAAGCCGGCCAGCGCCACCGCGGCGCCATGAGCAGATAGGAGAGCAGCAACCCGTTGGCTACCCAGATCAGGTTGGCCTGCGTGCCCAGGCCCACGCCGATGGTGCTCATCATGACCAGAAGGAAGCAGGCCGCCAGGCGGACGCCGAGCATAGAGCTCCGCTGCCACGGACGCAGGGATCTGCCACCGGTGTTGACTGCACTCTTGCGCACGATTGTCCCTTCTATCTTATCGGCATTTTCGTTCTCGGCGCACATCCGTATGCACTTGCCCATGGGGAGGGGGATAAAGCGACAGAAATCTGCCACAAATTGCGCGTATTTTGGGATCAACAGCGATCCGGCGAAAAGTTGCGCTCGGCAGGCAGTCCGAGGCAATCGGTTGCGCATTGCCTGCCGCAGATCTCGAACAGCGCTATTCCGATAAAAACAGTCGGATTTCAGGAATCGACAACTGCGCCAATGCGACATGCCGCCCGGGATGTAGAATGGCTCACCCCGGGAGCACCAATTCAAGTCCCGGCGAATGAAAGGCAAGATCATGCTCGGAGAAAAAATCGGCGAAAACAAAGGCAGGAGAATCGTAAGGCGGGTGATTTCCGTAAATCCACCCACGGCGGAAGTCAGTTTCGAAGACAGCGGCACCATGCTGGGCATTGCCACCACCGGCCTGGGCACGTATACCTCGGTAGTCCGGCCCGACGGCTCGATTTTCGGCACCGGCCAGGGACTCACCACCACGCAGGATGGCGACGCCATCACCTGGGAGGGAACGGGCCTGGGCAAATTCGGAGCCGGCGGCGCCGTCAGCTACCGCGGCATGCTCTTCTTCCGCACCACGTCGCAGAAGCTAGCCCGCCTGAACAACGCCTGCGGAGCCTTCGAATATGAGGTCGATGCGTCGGGAAATACCACATCCAATATCTGGGAGTGGAAATAGGGCGAATGCTCTGACTGCATGAGTTTGTTTCTTCAGGTCTGTGTTATCCCACCCTTTCGCCCAAGACCGGCGAAAGGATGGGGCACGGGGCAATAGAAATCTCGAATCCGATCCTCCCCCACACAATTCCTGCTGCGATCTCCGGCCTTGCAGCGAACTGCGTTGAACGAGCTAAAACGTCATCGTAACGACGAAGTGATCCGCCGTCCCCGCTGCGCTGATCGGTCCGGTGATGGTGCTGGCTGAGGTCCCGCAAAGGCGGATGATGGCCAGCGCCGACGGCCGGATGAAATCGACTCCAAGATCCTTCTTGATCGCATCCGCCATGAGCTTGAGCAGATCGACCCACGAAATCGACGTCGCATTCACGTCCGTTGCGCTGGTCAGCGCTACCAGGTCGGCGCAGAAGTTCATGAAGTGCTGGCCGGCCCGCATGGAATAGCTGACGCCGAACCTGATCAGGTCATCGAGGTTGGGGAAACTGTCCGGCCACACCGATGTGTCCCCGAATGCGAGCCGGTTTGGGGTGGTGGATCCATTCTGCGCGCAATTGAGCGCTACCCAGGCGGGAAAAGTTTCCAGATAGTTTGCCGAACTTGTCTGCTGCAGCTGCGGCCACGCATTCAGGTCGTCGGCGGCTTGCGCGAATGCCTTCCAGTTGACCTGGTCGTTGTAGCTGGTGGAAGTGAGCGGTTTTCCGTTGCTATAGGCGTCGCAGTTGATTTTGGCATAGGAGCTGGGGCCGATGGTCACATGCAGTTGCACGGTTCCTTTCTTCGCGCTCCCGGCGAATGCGTGCATGTTGCGCGCCATGGCATCGGCGACCGGCCCGGCTTCAATTGCGCTCAGCATCGTTGCTACCTTTCCCGCCGCGTTGGGATCGTCTTGCGCTGTCAGGTCCAGGTGCAGATCGACCTCGGGATGCGTAGCGCTGCCGCTCAGGGTTGCGTCCGCAGTCGCGGCGAAGTACATGTCGATGCTGCGCATCACGCCCATCGCTTCCGTCTCCTGGGAAAGCTCGACAGTGGCCGCGAAATGGAAGATGTTATTTCCCGCGTACGCCAGCGAGTAGGTGGAGCTGAACTGGTCCCACGAGCTCAGCTTCCACAAGTTGAAGAAGTTCAAGGAGAACGAGGTCTTCTGCTGATAGGCGTTCTCCAGGCCGCTGCCTGTCTCCAGCGTTACGGCCGGGGACTGGAAGATGGCGACGAAATCGCCGGCGATGGCGGCGTTCCATGCCGTAGTAACGTCGGCCGGCGCCGCAGTCAGATCGATGTCGTAGCTTGCCAGGATGCTGCGTGTGGTGCTGGTCTCGATGGCAACCTGCATGTTGGTCTGGAAGCCGTTGCCGCGGTTCAGCCAGCTCTGCACTTCGCTGTTCATATCGCTGACGTACGAATTTATCTGAGCAAGTGCTTTCGGGGATTGCAGAACCTGGGTGATAGCGCCCTGGCCCGGCGCCCCCGAATTGCTCGCCGCGTTCACCATGCTTTGTTGCACGGTTTGCGTGTCGACGGCGACCTTCCCGGTTACTTCGGCGTCGAAGGTAAGGCCAACGGTCAATGAAGTGGTTGCTGTCCGATTGGCCGAACGGAAGACATGCAGCTGCGCGCTTCCAGGGGTTTTTGTAAGCAGCCCTTCGAAGGTAGTCGCATACTGGAACGCGAAGGCGAGGGTCGCCCCGAGCCTGACCAGCGGCTCGACGCCCCCGGTAAGCGTAGCCAGAGGCGAGCCCTGAGCCTGCAGCACCTCCGCGGGAGCACGGCCGGCGTAAAAGACCTTGTTCAGGCCGGCATAGACGCCGAACGACAAATGCAGGTTGCCGTCGAACTCATACAGCAGAAAGTCGTTGTTATTCAGGTACGCGATCGTGTTCTGGTTGAAGGGCAGCACAAACGATTCGAAGGTCTGAGCGATCGCCGTCTGCACGTTCGTTGTGGGCGGAAACGCCTTGCAAAAAGTGATGGCGTAGGTGATCGATTCGTCGAGCGCGGCCGAGACTCCGTAGGGGCCGCTCGAGTAGGAGCCCGAGACATCCGCCGAGATGTTGAAATTGAGCGACAGATTCACGTAGGCGAGGCCGCTTGGAGCCGTGAAGGCTTTCTTCTTGGGCGAATCCAGTCCATCGGCAAAGGAGACCACGGCGCCGCCGGGTGCGACGATCTGGAGGGACCCGCCTGCTCCGCCGCGCAGCCCGAACCTTACCGGGGCGTCGGCGGGCCTCCACGAAGCCAGTGGGCCACTGTAGCTGACGGCGGTCTTGCCCTTGCTGGCCGGTACGTCGGCAAGCGTGGATCCCATCAGCGATTTGAGCGTGGAATCGAGGTGGAAATCGAGATTCAGATCTTTTTCGAAGCTCTTGAGCGATCCCGCGTCGGTGGGGATCGGGGCTCCGGCAATGGAAAGGTTGAAGGACATGAGTCGCCTCTTTCAGTTGGAGGATGAATGGCTTGGGAACCGGAGACGAGAAAGCGATGACCGATCGACAATGCTCCGCCATCGTCGGGCAAGGACGCCATCTGAGATTCGGAATGCGATCTTACCGGGGAGCCGGCAGCGATGTCCATTAAATTTCTGTCGATAGTCCGCTAAAACCTCACTCTCAGGCCGATCTGTATCTGCCGCTCCCGATAGAAATTCGTCGCGTTGATATTAAGCGGCTGGCCGAAGGCGGTGGTGTTGACTTTCAGACCGGTGAGGAAGTTGAGCGTGGGGAGGGTTCCGCTGAGAGTGCCGGGCTCGATATAGTAGCCGGTGGTTTCGAGCTCCGTTACGTTCTGGTGGTTGAAGAGGTTGAAGCTTTCGGCCAGCAGTTCCAGCTTGCGCATTCCGCCGAGGTCGAAGTTCTTGCCCAGGCGCAGGTCGGCTTTCCAGGTTTGCGGGTAGCGGAAGGTGTTGCGGCCCACGCCGTAGACGCGATTGTCTCCGCCGGAGCCGTTCATTCCGGGGCCCAGGCCGACGATAGCGGCGCCGGTTTCGACGGCGAACTCCTCGGGAATGGCGCCGGCGGTGCGCATGGTATAGGGCAGCCCGCTGCGATAGTTGCCGATGCCCGAGACCATCCAGCCATTGACGACCTGCGCGAACCAGTTGCGCGGGCCGGAGCGTCCGTGCAGCTTCCAGGGCGACTCAAAGACGGCCATCACGGCGGCGGAGTGGCGGATGTCGAGGTTGCTGGTGCCGTGCTCGAGGGCGAAGTCGGCGGGGTCGAAGACATCGCTGCCGGCCACCAGCGTGGTTTCGTTGGGGTTCCAGTCCCAGGCGTGGGCGTAGGTGTAGTGGGCGTGCAGCGAGAGCCCGCGCCGGCCGTAGCGCTCGATGCGCAGCATGGCCGCCTCGTAGGTTGAGTTGGCCCGGTCGGTGATCTGGGTGATCTGCTGGTAGTTGGGATTGAGCCGGCCGGCAAAGCCCGTGGGCGAGGTGGGGGAGGGCCACGCGGCGTAGAAGGGGACGGTGATCTGCGGAGTCTTGATCGGCCCGATGCCCGTGAAGCCGCACGCTCCGCTGGTCAGCGTGGGAGCGATCTCATCGCACACCGCGTAGGTGATCATGCGCGGATTGACGGCGGGGTCGAAGTTGGTGTCGATGGAGATGGGCAGGCGGCGGCCGAGGCTCAAGAGCGCGCTGCCGGTGACGCGGATTTGCGCGGGCAGGTTTTCTTCGACGGCGGCGACGGCCTGGTGGACTTCGGGGTTCTGGAATCCGGGGGCGAACTCGACAGCTCCGGGCTTGACCTGGGTGAGCGGCTCGCCGGCAAGAACGTAAGGAAATGGAGGCGCGCCTCCCGGGTAGTTGGGCAGGTCGTCGGTAGGGCGCATGAAGAAGCTCAGATCGCCGCTGGGCGAGCCGGTTTGGGTCAGCGCTGTGAGCAAGGTCGCGTTTTCGGTGCGGGCAAAGTACATTCCGTAGCCCAGGCGCAGCACCGGCCAGTGGCTTTCGCGGCTGCCGAGGGCGAGGCTCGCGCGCGGCCCCCAATTGTTGCCGAGGCTGGGCAGTTTGCCGGTGAGCGGCAGATCGGGATTGACCAGCGCGGGGATGGGAGGTGGAAGCTGCTCGCGCTCCCAGCGCATGCCCAGCGACGCGACGAGGAGGCGGCCGGGCTGCCACTGCATGGTCCCAAAGCCGGCCCAGTCGTTGGTGCTCAACTGCCAGGCGCTGGGGCCCAGGGTCTGCGAGTGGTAGGAGTAGCAGGGCAGGTCGCCGAGGCCGCGTAGTTGGCCGGAAGTGTCGCGCCACACCCTTCCGGTCTGGTCGCAGTTGTGCTGGTTGTAGGGGTTGAGCGCGCCGGCGAGGCCGAATGCGCCGAAGGTGAGCGCATCCGAGGCAAAGTTTTCGACGGAGGAATAGTAGTAGGTCCCGGTCTGGTTGCGCAGCAAGCTGGTCGCGTCATGGTTGTGCTCTAGCGAAAAGCCGGCTTTGAGCAGTAGGCTGCCGTGGACGTAGTCCAGCGATTCCTGCGCTTCGTAGAGCCGCTCGTCGGGATAGTTGCCCTGCCCGAAGCGCGAAGGATTGCCGATGGTAAAACCATAGCGCGAGTCGACAACGATCTGCGGGAGCTGTCCCCAGACGTTGCCATTCAGAAATGTTTGCTCGAACGCCGACGGCTGTTCAGGACGCGCGCTCAGCACGTCGCGCCCCCACGAACCCTGCTGACGGCGAGCAGATTGGGTGTGAGGAATGCCTCCCAGCGTGCCAGTGCCCACTGCTCGTCGGCGTGGGACGACCCGAAGCTGTGGTTGCCATAGGTCTCGGAGACGCGCGTCAGGCCTCCGCCGGGCGAGTTCCATAGCGCGCCGATGCCTTCGAATGTGAAGCGATGGCGCTCGGCTGCCTGCCAATCGATGCGCGCGAAGCCTACCTGTTGTGTAGCCGTGCGCGGAGCCGGACCGAGCAGGCTGTCGAGCGTGCCCAGCATTTGCGAGTAAGCGGCCAGGCCTTCGGCGACGGGATTCACGCTGCTCAGGCCCAGGCGCGCGGCCAACACCTGCGCATCGTCGTTTGTGGGTTGGAGAAAGAACTCGCTGGGATTCTTGACCGTGGACAAACCGGGATCGTTGCGCAGGTAGCCGTCAAACGCGCCGAACCAGAACAGTTTGTCGCGCTTGATGCGCCCGCCGATGCCCGCGCCGAACGTGACCTCGCGATCGGAAGGCGTGTAGGCGATGGGCGTGAACGCCGGGGTTGTGAGTTCCGTGGCCGGCGCGGTTTGCTGAACCCACTGCGTGAAGGGATTCTGCGCGCCCCACGAGTTCTGCCGGTCGAAGAGAAACCCCTGCCCGTGCAGCGCGTTGGTCCCGCTCCGCGTTTCAACGTGCATGGCCCCGGCGGCGGCGCGGTCGGCTTGGGCCTCGGCGTTTCCGGCGGAAATTTGCACTTCGCGAATCGCGGTCTGGCTCATCGCCGGTCCACCCAGATTTGCGCCACGGCCTTGCGCCCAGGCCGAGCCGATCTCGCTCTGGCCGGTTTCCGTTTGCGCGGTTGTGCCGGTTGCGCCGAAAGCAAGCGTCCGGCTGGAGTCGTCCACGGTGACTTCGGCCGCGGATTGGCCCGCCCCGCGCAGCGCAGTCTGCGTCTCGCCAGGCGAAGAAGATGAAGCCGCCGGCGTGTCCAGCGTGAAGTCCTGCCAGTGCCGGCCGGTGAGCGGGAGTTGCTGCAACTGCTCGGCGGGCAGCGTGGTGCTCACCACCTGCGCTGCCGGATCGATCTCGTGAAATGCGGCCTGGATGGGGGCGCGCCGCGGCAGCTCGAGCTGAATCGCCGCCTGCACGCGCGCCTCATGCCCCGCGGAGACAATGATGCCCTCCACCTGGCCGCGGCCGAGTTGCGGGCTGTCGGCCAGGAGCGTGTATTCGCCGGCGGCCAGACCGCTGAACTTATAGGTGCCGCTCTTTCCTGTAACGGTGCGCGCCTCGGCGCCGGTGGTCGTGTTGCGCGCGGTTACCGTCGTGCCATCGAGGGGCGTCGAATACCAGTCGGTGAGCTT
>JBAUBR010000515.1:0-32644 GCA_049676965.1 Occallatibacter sp. | reverse complement strand
ATAAGCGCTAAGTTAAGGCGTTTTCGCCCGCTTTCGACCAGCTTGACACGCAGCATGTGGGGTAATCAAGGTGATAACCGCACAATGGGATGGGTTACCAAATCGTTATCTTAACGCTTATGGGGGTTCAACCCCCGCTTAAAGCCAACAGGATCAGCGCGGGCCTTAGCCCCGGAAGGACGTATTCGGTCGATTTCACCCGAAATATCGAGTTTTTCCGCAGCCTCTTCAGCCTGCACGTTGAGGGCCTTGATTTTCAGCGGGGCTTCGGCCCCTGAGGGAATTGGATTCCCAAAGAGATTCGTCGGCGTTTTCCGAACGAGTCGCCATTGAAGGGACCGAGATGAGAGATCGGATTCGCCAACTCGGAGCAG
Source organism: Occallatibacter sp. (assembly GCA_049676965.1). GTDB lineage: Bacteria > Acidobacteriota > Terriglobia > Terriglobales > Acidobacteriaceae > Telmatobacter. Next base: position 32,270 of record JBAUBR010000515.1, on the reverse strand, counting down.
TCCTCGCTTCGCTGGTCCTCATTGCGCCCGGCGCGCAACCGGGGTTTGCGCAAAGCCCCGCGCAATCCCAGGCCGCCCAATCGCAGGGCGCGCAGCAAAACGGCTTCATCCTCAAAGTCAACGGCGAACTGGTCCTGACCAACGTCGTCGTCCGCGACTCCAAAACCGGCGAGCTCGTAAGAGGCCTCAAGCAAAGCGACTTCACCATCTACGAGAACGGCAAGCAACAGCAGATCTCCGCCTTCGATTTTGAAAGCGTCGACCAGGCCGCGCCGCTCAACGAGGCCACAGTGAGCGGACTCGCCGCCAGCGGAACCAAAAGCAATCCCAACGCGCCCGCGATCGTGGCCCGCCCCGACCAACTGCGCAATCATCGGCTGATCGTGATGTTCTTCGATCTGACTTCCATGCAGCCCGAGGACCTGGATCGCAGTGTGGAAGCAGCCCAGGACTTCCTGCGCAAGAAGATGCAGCCGGCCGATCTCGTGGCGCTGGTTTCTCTTGGTGATACGCTCACCGTTGACCAGGACTTTACCGCCGACAAAGATGCGCTGATCCGCGAAGTGGGCGCGTATAACGGCACCGAAGGCCAGGGATTTGCGGAGGGCGCGACTGCCAATTCGAACCAGGTGGAAGACACCACCGGCTACACGCCCGACGAGAGCGAATACAACGACATCAACACCGACCGTGAACTGTTTGCTCTGCGCGCCGTTTCGAAATCGCTCGAAAAAATCAACGAGAAGAAGTCGCTGCTTTACTTCTCCGGCGGCATCCAGCGCGATGGCATTGAAAACCAGGCCTCGCTGCGCGCCGCCATCAACGCGGCGGTGCGCGCTAATCTCGCTATCTACAGTATCGACACGCGCGGGCTGCAGGCGGTCCTTCCGCTGGGCGACGCTTCGACCGGCAGCCTGCGCGGAACCGGCGCCTACAACGGTGGAGCAATCACCAACAACATGAACTCGAACTTCGCCACGCAGGAAGTGATGGCCACGCTCTCCAGCGACACCGGCGGCAAGGCATTCTTCGATTCCAACGACTTCGCGCCGGCCTTTGCGCAGGTGCAGCGCGACACTTCGGCCTATTATGCCATCGGCTTCCGCTCGTCGAACCCCGCGCGCGACGGCAAGTATCGCAAACTGACCGTCAAGGTTAATCGACCCGGCGTGAAGCTCGAATACCGCCCCGGCTACTATGCGCCCGCGGACTTCCGGCACTCCGGCCACGAAGATCGTGAGCGCGAGCTCGAGGAGCAGTTGGACAGCGATCTACCGGCGACGGACATGGCCGTCTATCTCGACGCCATGTACTTCCGCCTCGACGAAAATCGCTTCTATGTGCCGGTTTCGCTCATCGTGCCCGGCTCGCAAATTCCATTTGTAAAGGGCGGCGACAAGGACAAGGCCACGCTCGACATCATCGGCGAAGTCATCGACGAAGTGAAGCGGCCCATCGGCCGCGTGCGCCAAACGGTGAAGCTCAATCTCGACCAATCGCTGGGCGCGCGGCAAAAGAATATCCAATATACGACCAGCTTCAATCTGCCTCCGGGCAAATATCATTTGAAGTTCGTGGTGCGCGAAAACCAGACTGGCCGCATGGGTTCGTTCGATGCGGAGATCGCGCTGCCGGAGATGAAGAAGCTGCCGCTCAAGATGAGCTCCATCGTGCTGGCCTCGGCGCGCCAGCCCAGCAAGCAGCAAACCCCGCTGGTGCGCGGCGGCGAGGAGTACGTGCCCAACATCAGCCACGTCTTCCGCCAGGACCAGCACCTCTATCTGCTCTACGAGGTCTATGCTCCCGCCCGCGAGAAGCCGGCGGAAAATGCGCCCAAAGGAACCAAGTCCGGCATCGACCTGCTCAGCAGCCTCGAGCTGATCCAGGGAACAACCAAAGTGTATGAAACGCCACTGGTACAGGCCAAAGCAATCAACGTCGAGAGCCGCGATGCAGTGGCCATGGAACTCGACGTCCCGCTCGACAAGCTCAAGCCCGGCCAATACCTCTGCCAGCTCAACGTGATCGACGACGCCGGCGGCAGCTTTGCCTTTCCACGCTTCGCAGTCTTGGTGCGCCCGCCCGCGCCCGCTGCCGCCGCACCCACGACGCAATCTTCCCCGTCCCGATCGCCGGCAGGACGTCGATAGGAGCTATTACTCATCTGTGTCATCCTGAGCGACGCCCGCCGAAGCGGGCGAAGTCGAAGGACCTGCATTTTTCCCTTCTTCCGCATCCCCGCCATAGGGGCAATGCCTGCACCCCGACCCGCAACAATATCCACGCTTGAGGTGATAGGCCGCAGTGAACACCATGTACGGCCCCTCGAAGTAATAATCTTCGGGCGCGAGCGCGGGCAATGGCTTGGATACAGCCGGCGACTTCCCATCCATTCGTCTATTCTCTCCCGCCGGGCGAAATACCCGAAATTCAGTCCAAGCCGTCCATATTGATCGCAGCATCCGCCGCGTGACGAATGGGTGTTCACCCAATGCGCGAATGTCTTCACGCTTGACATTGGAAACCATTCGGTTACATAATTGGTAACCAGATGGTTTCGGTTCCGCAAAAGCAGCGAGATGCGGTGTTTCGGGCATTAGCCGATCCGACCCGGCGCGAGATCCTCGGCCTTCTACGCGGAGGCAGGCAAACGGTTGGCGAGATTTCGCGCAATTTTTCCGTCAGCCGCCCGGCGATCTCCAAGCACCTTCGTTTGCTGCGATCGGCAGGATTGATCGTCACACACCGGCACGGCACATCGCGCTTTTGCGGTTTGAACGCCCGGCCCCTGCGCGCAATCGACGATTGGCTTCAGGATTACGAAACGTTCTGGGGCGAGAGCATGCAAAATCTCAAAAACTACATGGAGAAAAAACCATGACTCAGGCGACTATGAGCGACGCGATCATTCAGGAGATCACGATACGAGCCGGCGCGGAACGGATTTTCGCTGCACTCACCGATCCCGACGAGCGTATTAAATGGTGGGGAGCCCCAGGAAGATTTCAGGTGACTCATGCCGAATCCGATCTGCGCCCTGGCGGCAGATGGGTTATGCGCGGCAGCGGATTGGAGGGCAAGCCGTTTACCGTGACCGGAGAGTATCGTGAAGTCGAACGGCCGCGATTGCTGGTCTTCACCTGGCTTCCCGATTGGTATGAGGGCGCGACGGAGACTCTCGTGCGTTGGGATTTGGAAGAACGCGACGGCCTGACTACCGTTCGCCTGACGCACTCAGGATTTACGAGTGAGATCGCTCGAGGAAGCCACCGCGGCTGGCCACAGATTCTCGGCTGGCTGAAGGCCTACGTGGAATAAGCAGGTGCAGGCCGGAGCCGGTGCAGCCGAAACGTCTTTGCAAGGATGATTGGCCATGGATGCACGTCCCGCGGCAGGCATTTGCGGGAACGGGTGAGTTAAGTGTGCCTACTGCGTCAATGTTTAGAATCATGGCATGACCTTGTCCGCGCAGGATCGCGCCCGCCGCATCAAAATCATTCTCTTCGATGTCGATGGCGTTTTGACGGATGGCACCATCTGGCTGGTGCCCGCGCCTGGCCCGGCGGCCAGCAGTCCCGAGACCCAGGCGCATCTCGCCAAACACGAAAACAAGGTCGGATTCGGCACACACTCCGCCACCATGATGGAAGCCAAGGGTTATAGCGCGCATGACGGCACGGCCATATCGCTGGCGCGCCTCGGCGGAATGAAATGCGGCGTCATCACCAAGCGCGTCAGCGAGACCGTGGCCACGCGCTCGCGCGACCTCAAGCTCGAGTTCGTTTACATGGGCCAGGCCTTCAAAATGCAGGCGGTGCGCGAAATCATGCTAAAGGAAAATGCTACGCTCGACGAGATTTGCTACGTTGGCGACGACGTGATCGACCTCCCGGTGATGCGCCAGTGTGGCTTCGCCGTTGCGGTGGCTAATGCGCGCCCGCAGGTAAAGGCCGAGGCGCACTACGTCACGCCCAACCCCGGCGGCTACGGCGCCGCACGCGATGCCGTCGAGTTCGTCCTCGAAGCCAAAGGTCTGCTCCACAAAGTCATCGAAGAGTACATCGACGAGCGCAACCCTATCGCGCCGTCGATGGACATCGGCAAAGGGGACTTGCCGTCCGGGCCCTGATTCCGAGGCTGAAGCTCATTACCGGCTCGCGTACGCCGGGAACACCGATCCAATCAGTACGGTGCGCAATGTTTGACGCAGATCGGTCGCCGGCTCTGGCTCAGTGTTTGAAATTGGATGCGTTGTTTCCGCGGGCCGTTGGCCGCCGGTATCCGTCGTATTGACGGCCAGAATGCTCGCGCTCTTGCCGGCCGGATCGATGAGCAACTCCAAAGAAAATCCTCCCTGGTCGCCGTCGTGATAAATGTAGCGATGGCCGTTTACCTCGATCACAAAAAATCCCAACCCCATCATTGGCTGCGTACCATGCGGTCCGGCGGTGTACGGCGTCGGCGCCTGGCCCTGCTCAATGGCAGGCAGCACGCCCGTCCACGCTTCTTCGAGCGAGCTGCGCTTGAGCACGACGTCAAAGATCGGATTCGCCGGATCGCCAATCAGGAAGCGCGCATACTTCACCATGTCGATGATCGGCGCCTTGAGTCCGCTGTTCGATGTAGTGATCCCTGTATCGAAGTCGAACGGCTGCGCAACGATCTTCGTGCCGGCGCGCAAATAACTCGCGGACACATGGCTCGCGAGAAAATAAGGTGACTTATCGAAGTAACTCGATGTCATTCCCAGCGGCTTGAGAATGTTCTTGTCGATGTAGACTTCGAAATCGTCACCACTCAGTCGTTCGATAATCTGCCCCAGAAACACGTAGCCCAGGTTCGAATAACTCCAGCGCGCTCCCGGCGCGAACGCCACGTGCGTGTAGGGCAGCATCGCCGCCACCTGCGCCCACTTAGTCGGCTCGAAGGGCTGCCAGTCGCAGTTATCTGTTTCATCGCAGTCCCACGGCCAAGTCGGATTGCGAAACCCCGCGCTGTGCGTGAGCAGATGGCGAATGGTGATCGCATCGATCGGGCCATATCCATCATGCACCTCGCGCAGCTCGGGCACATAGCGCACCGCCGGATCGTCCAGCGAGAGCCGTCCGCGGTCGCGCAACTGCAAAATGGCGATCGCCGCGAATGTCTTGGTGATCGAAGCCCAGTTGTACGCTGTCTCCGCGTCGACGGGCCGATGCGTCTCGCGGTTAGCCTCGCCATGGAACCACTGCGCCGCCGGTTGCGTACCATGAACGAAGGCGAAACCGCCGCCCACAATGCCGTGACGTGTCAGCTCTGAATCGAAGCGCGCATGAAACGATTCGAGCGGAGATTGGGCATTCGCAACGAGAGCGGACAGTGTGAAAGCAAGCACCAGCAGGCACGCTCGATTGGGGCAGGTCGGCATGGTGGCAATCATAATGGATCAAAGGAAGGCGGCTCGCCGGACTCTGGGCGATTGAGAGATACCGCCGGCTTCAAGACACCTGGAGGCGCACATGAGCTCACCCTCCGAAATTCAATCGCACGCGCAGCGGGTTGAGTCGCGCACGCGATCCAAAGCGCCGCTGGGTCTGCGGATCGGCTTCTGGGCGTGCATCGCAATCTCGGTCGCGGTCGTTCTGCGGCGCATTGCCGCGCTTGCCTTCCCAAGGCCGTCGGCTGCCCCACAGTTGGAGAAACTCGATGCATCCTTCGCCTCAGACGCAGCTCTCACACTGGCCCACATCATTCCCGCGCTTGCATTCGTCATTCTCGTGCCCATCGTGCTTCTGCGTCCGCCAGGAAAGGCATCCTGGGCCGAGCGCATCCTCTTCCTTCTGGGGATCGTCGTAGGCCTCACCGCCTATGCGATGAGCATCTTTGCCGTCGGCGGCTGGATCGAACGCTACGCAGTTCTGTGCTTCAACACGTGGTTCCTGTTTTCGCTTGCGCGCGCCTTCGTCTACCGCCAGCGCGCCGAGTTGGCCATCGAACGCCGCTGGCTGCTCCGCGCCGTCGTCGTCCTGCTCGGCATCGCCACCACGCGTCCGGTGATGGGAGTCTTTTTCGCCACCAGTCCTCTCACTCACCTCACGCCGAGCCAGTTTTTCGGCATCGCCTTCTGGATAGGCTTCTCGATCAACGCGGCCGTTGTCGAGATTTGGCTTCATTCCGGAGCTCGCTGGTTGCGACAAATCGCAGCACTTCCGGCCCGATGAACGCCGGCTTCGAGCGAGTTTCTCATTCATCATCCGCCGGTTGATGGAATCACAGGCTTCCGCTTACCCTTGGCAGATATGACCACTCTGGCCACGTCGCAACCCATCGGACCTCCGCGAACATCGGCCGCGGCGCCTTCGCTGTTGCTGCGCGGCGTGCGCAAGGCCTACGCCGACGTGGTCGCCGTCGATGGCCTCGACCTCGAAGTGGCGCGCGCAGAGTGTTTTGGATTGCTGGGCCCCAATGGCGCGGGCAAGACCACGACCATCGAAATCTGCGAAGGATTGACCGTTCCCGATGCCGGAACCATTGCAGTGCTGGGCCTCAACTGGCAAACCGGCGCCAAAGAGCTGCGCCAGCGCATCGGGATTCAACTGCAGGAGACGCAGTTCCCCGACAAATTGAAAGTCGAAGAGACGCTGCGCCTGTTTCGCAGCTTTTACCGGCGCGGCATTTCGGTTGAAGAGTCGATCCGCACCGCGCAGCTCGAGGAGAAGCGCAGCTCGCGCGTCGGCGGATTATCTGGCGGGCAGAAACAGCGGCTGGCCATGGCGTGCGCATTGGTCAGTGATCCCGAACTTCTGTTCCTCGACGAGCCGACAACCGGCCTCGATCCGCAGGCGCGGCGCCACGTCTGGGATCTCGTCGACCAGCTCAAGCGGGCGGGGCGCACCATCATTCTGACTACGCACTACATGGAAGAAGCGGAGCGGCTCTGCGATCGCGTGGCTATCATGGATCACGGCAAGATCATCGCGCTGGGAACACCGCAGCAACTCATCGCCTCAGTCGGCGGCGTGCACATTGTCGAGTTCGCGGTCAGCGGGCACACCTCCAGCACCGGCCGGATCGATATCGAACCGCTTACCGCAATCCCCGGCGTGCAGTCGCACCGCGTGGATGCCAGCGTGCATCAACTTTCCGTGAGCGAGCTTCACACCGCGGTGCCGCGCATCATCGACGCTCTCGGCGCGCAGGGGCTGCACCTGACCGAGCTGCGCACGCATTCCGCTACGCTCGAAGACGTGTTCGTGCGGCTCACGGGGAGGAACCTGCGCGATGAGTAAGCTCACTGAAAGCTCGCTTTTTCAACTCACGCTGGTGCGGTTTCTGCTGATCCTGCGCGAGCCCGAGGCCATCTTCTGGATCTTCATCTTTCCCATTCTTCTTGCCGTCGGCCTCGGCATCGCTTTCCGCAACCGCCCGCCCGACGTGCTGCAGGTAGGGGCGACCACGCCGCAACTGACGAGCGCGCTGGCGGCCGACAAAGGCCTGGCCGCGACAACACTGGACGAGGCAGCCGGCAGGCATGCCCTCGCCGTGGGAAATATTTTGCTCCTCGCAATTCAGAAGCCAAATGGAGTCGAATATAAATACGATGACACCAATCCCGATGCGCGCATAGCGCGGTTGCTCGCGGACCGCGACCTCCAAAACGCCGCCGGGCGGCACGATGCGGTCCGCGCGGACAACCAGCTTGTGCATGAAACCGGTTCGCGCTACATCGACTTTGTGGTGCCTGGACTGCTCGGGATGAACCTGATGGGCTCGGCGATGTGGGGGCTGGGCTTTTCCATCGTCGAAGCGCGGCAGAAGAAGCTGCTCAAGCGCATGGTGGCTTCGCCCATGCCGCGCTGGCAATATCTGGCTGCGTTTCTGCTGTCCCGGCTCGCCATGCTGGTGATCGAGGTTGTGGTGTTTCTGGGCTTCGCGCGTCTCGTCTTCGGCGTGCCATTCCGCGGCTCGCTGCTGCAGCTGGCGTTTCTCTGCGTGCTCACCTCGCTCGCATTTTCAGCGATCGGGCTTCTGGTCGCGTCGCGCGCCAAAACCATGGAAGCGGTCTCGGGCCTCATGAACCTCGTCATGCTGCCGATGTGGATTCTCTCCGGCGTGTTCTTTTCCGCCAGCCGTTTTCCCGCCGTTATTCAACCCATCGTGCGCGCGCTGCCGCTCACCGCGGCCATCGACGCGATGCGCGGCAACATGCTGCAGGGCATCAATCTGCCGCAGTTAGCCGTTCAAGTAGCGATCCTGTCAGCCTGGCTGATCGTGCCGTTTGCGGTTTCGCTGCGGATATTCCGCTGGAGATAGACGAACAGGATCACCGGCTGCACAAATCTCGGGAACTTTAGAGCGGCTCTCTCAATGGCTTAAAAAAACCTCGCAAAGGGCTTGACGGTGGGAGCGTGGGGCTTCAGCCCCACGAACGTCGAGTGCACAACCGGTGGGGCCTTTAGGCCCGGGGCTGAAGCCCACTTAATCTCCCCGCCTGGTTGAGGGGCCTGAAGGCCCCTGCTCCCTCCGTTCGGCTGCACCTCTTTATGCCAACATGCGGGCCGCTCTAAAACGTAAATCTCGCCCCGAACTGGAACTGGCGTGGCGAGTTGACGGTGCTCTGGATCAGGCCGAAGTTTTCCGGGATGGTCAAGCTGGAAATGCCGGGCATCCCAAACTGCGCCCGGTTGGCGACGTTGTAGGAAGACACATCGAAGCGCAGATCCCGCTTCTCTCCGAACGAGAATGTCTTGTAGAGCGAGAGGTCGAGGTTCAGCGCGCCCTCGGTGCGGACGTTATCGAGATAATTCGGGGCAGTTCCCGCCACGAATGGACTCGCCGGGATGGCGAAGCAGTTGTTATTGAACCACCCGGAACCCGTTATGAAATTGCCGTTGCTGTCGAACTTGCCGGGCTTATGGAGCGCGCCCTTGCTGGGATCGCAGGTCAGGTTCGCTCGTTGATTGAAGTAGGAAACCGAAGCGCCCACCACCGGCGAGGGAATGGGGATACCGGTGCTCCAATAGAGAATGCCGTTGGACGTCCAGCCACCCAGGATGGCGTCTCCCACGCCGTTCAGGTGGAGCGCCCGCCCTTTGCCGACGGGGAGATCGTACGACGCATCGCCGGTGAACTGGTATTTCACATCCTGCGGGCTCACCGAGTGCTCGAAGTTCTCGTTTTTCCAGTCCTGCGGTCCGCCGCCATGAGAGCCAACGAAGCCCAGCGGCGGGTTGCCGTCGTCGGTGATCAACTTGGCCCAGGTGAAGCTGGCCAGGGTGGTGAAATGCTGGGTCAGCTTCTTTTGCACCTTGGTTTGCAGGGAGCTGTAGTCGGAGTCTCCACCAGGATATCCGTGCACATTCACGCCATTGCCTGCGCCGTAGCTGCCGTTGCCGAATTGCGGAAACTCCTGCAGCGCAACCCACAGCGGCACGGTGGTGAGTCCCGCGAGGTTGTTTGTAGCAGGAAGGATCGCATTCCACCTGTTAGGCACCATCTGGCAGGCCGCATTCGAGGGGTCGACGCACAGCGAATAGCCGTACTTCGCAATCGTGCCCAGGTCGAGCTGATCCAAATCGACTCCGCCGAGGGGTAGGAATAGTCCCCGGCTGCCCACATAGCCCGCGCTGAGTACGACCTGATTGGGAAGCTGGTATTCCAGGCCAAAGTTGAAGTTGTAGGTAGTGGGTGTGCGCTGCGAGTGCAGCACGGTGCTTAACGAGTTGCCCAGGTTGATGCCCAGTCCCGAGGGCGAACTGATCGTCTGTACCACTCCGTTGGGGAACGGATTGCTCAGCGAATAGATGCCGGTGACACTGGGTGCGGGACTGCCGGGCGCTGCGCCCAAACAGGCTGAAGTGCCGTTATACACCGTATTGCCGTCGGCGTTGAAACAGGCGGCGTTCCACGTGGTCGAAGTCGAGAACCCGTCGCTGTCTTGCCCCACGCCGGCCACCATCTGGGTGCTGGGGCCGTAGTAATAGCCTGCGCCTCCACGAACCACCAGGCGCTGCACCGGCTGCCACGCGAATCCCAGGCGAGGGCCAAAGTCTTTCAGATTGGTGGTGTAAGGTGAGCGGTGACTGCTGTTGGCGTAGACCTCGGCGCCGGTGTACGCAACACCGTTGACGGTATTGGCTGCCGTCGGATCGAAGTACTCGAGGCGGTTGTGGCGCTCGGTCCGGCCCCCGAAGATGTCCCAGCGCAGTCCGGCGGTAATGGTAATGGCCTTGGTTGGGTGATAGGTGTCCTCGGCAAAAGCCGCATAGTATGGGCTGGCCTCGGCGGCGAAAAGATCCTTGGTGAAATTGGGATAACCACCGTTTCCCTCGTTATTGGCCGTCGTCCCCATGCCGATCAGCAGCGATGCGAAGTCGCTGCCGCCATTGGCCGAGGCCACCGATTGATCGGTAGCGGAGATGTCGAAGTAGTAGGAGCCCGATGGCGCGGGCGGCTGGCCGACGTTCATGAACCGTTTCATGTACTCGAAGCCGGTCGAAACTTCGTGCTTGCCCCACACCTTGGTGAGTGCCGCGTTGGCGTCGCTGTTCTCGCTGGCGTATTGAAAGGTGTTATAGTCCGCGGTTCCGCCGATGCCGTTGCCGGCGTCGCCAAAGGTCACGAAGGGCAACAGCTTGTAGACTTCCTGGGCGGCTAGCGAGGCCGGAAAGCCCAGCGTGGCGATGTTGAAGCCGTTCTGAGCGGGATCTCCGCCCTGGTTCTCGTAGTGCCGCGTGAAGGAGTAGCGCAGGTTCAGCACGGTGGTGGAATTGAGCGTCAGGTCGTCTGCCAGCAGGATGTTGCGCCCGTTGGTGATGTTCTGCGCATAGTTCAGATCCCACATATTGTTAAAAGCATTGAAAGTGGAAGTGAAAAGCCTGTCGAAGGAGAAGCGCCCGAAGATGCGTTGCTTCTCGCTTTGTGTCCAGTCCATGCGGACATCGAATCTCTGCGCCGTGGTGGGGTCAAGGCCGGGCATGAAGAAGTTGGTGGTCAGGTCGTCTGAGGATGTGTCGCAGGTGCTGGGGTGGATGTGTCGCAGGTGCTGGGGTTGGGGTAGTTGCACTTGGGAAAGTGGGAGAGAAACGCCGCGCCGATGGGATTGATGGTGGTTATCTTATTGCCGGGAAACGGCTGACGCGTGCCGGCATTCGATCCGGTAGCATAGTCGGGCAGAAGCGGGTCGTAGATGGTAAAGCTATCGGCGGAAAAATCCCCTGACTTTTCCGCAGTAGTCGGCACCGTAAACAAGTTGGAGCCGTCGTATTGCTGCTGCTGCGTGGCCTCGTAATCGCCAAAGAAGAAGAGCTTTTTGTGCAGAATGGGCCCGCCGATCGATCCGCCCTCCTGATAGCGATGGAAGGAAGGAGACGTGTTGGGTTCTCCGCTGCTTAGCTGGCTTTGCTTGTTGAAATACTCGTTGGCGGCCAGGGCATCCGGGCGGAAAACCCCGAACACGTCTCCATGGAATGAGTCGCCGCCGGACTTGCTTACCAGGCTGATCACGCCGGCCCCGCCGCTCTGGTACGAGGCCGGTGTATTCTGCGTCTCCACGCGTACCTCGTCCACGGCGTCTTCGGGAATGTCCATCGCCGGAATGACGGCGGCCGAGTTGTTTTCCGAGATGCCCAGCGGGCTGCCATCGACCATGTAGTAGACCGACCCTACGATGGCGCCGTTGATGGTGTAGGACGACACATCCACTCCGGGCCGGCCGCTCGAAATGTTTTCAATGGCAAACGAGCTGGAGGAGTTGGGCGCGCCGTTGGCCGGAGTCACGCCGGCGCTCAATTGGATGAGGTCATAGACGTTGCGCGTGAGCAGCGGAACGCGGTCGATGGTCTGCGCATCCAGCAGTTGGCCCACTGTGGAATTTTCGGTATCGACGAGATTGGTCGTCTCTGAAACCGTAACTGTCTCGCTCACGTTGCCCACGCGAAGGGCAATGTTGATCTCGCTGACCTGGTCTACGTTGACCCCGACATTGTCGCGAGCGACGCTCTCAAATCCCTTGGCGCTGGCCGTGACCACGTAGCTGCCCGGCGCAAGCGAGACGAAGGAGTACAAACCCGCCCCGGTGGTCACCGTCGATTGCGCCACTCCCGTGGCGTGGTTGAGCAAGTTGACTCTGGCCGCAGCCACGGCTGCGCCGGAGGGATCGGTCACCAGGCCGCTGATGCCACCCCGCCCGGCCTGGGCAAAAGCGGCAGTGGTCACGCAGAGGAGAAAAACCCAGACAGAGATGAAGTTGCGGATGAGATTGGCACCTGAATTCCAGGTTTTCATGGCAGATTCTCCATTGGATGTTGACATTCAAACGTTTGAATATTAGAACTGCAAATCTAGGAGCAAACGGCATTCATAGTCAAGCGAAAAATCCGGCGGGGCGGGTTCGCCTCCGGATTCGCAATTTCTGACCGCTTTTTAAAGCCAGGAAGTTGAGGCATACGCGGTGCGCCTCGGCGAAAATACGAGACGCAAAGCCTCGGGACGAGAGAGAGATGGCCCAGCGAAGATCCGGTCACGTAACGCTGTTGGACGTTGCCCGCGCCTGCGGGTTTTCCGTCTCTACCGTCTCTATCGTGCTCAGCGAGGCGCCGCTTTCGCACAATGTGGCCGCCTCCACGCGCGAACGGATCCGCAAAATGGCGCGCCAGCTCGGCTACCATCCCGATGCCTACGCGCGCTCGCTGCGCCGCCGCCGCAGCCAAACCATCGGCGTGCTCGCCTTCGATCTCTCCGACCCGTTTTGCGCGCCGATCGTTCGTGGCATCCAAGCCGGCCTTCAACCCGCCCGCTATGTGCCGCTGCTCATGGACGCGCAGACGCAGCGGAAGCTATTCGACACTTATCTGAAGATGATCCTCGAACGGCGCGCCGAGGCCGTGATCGTAGTCGCGAGCTGGGTCTTCGAAGAGACCAACCTGCTCGCCGATATCAAGAAGAACCACGTTCCCATCGTCATCGTCAGCCGCGATTTGACCGCGCGCGGCGTCAGCTCGGTGCTCATCGATAACGAGGCCGGCGGCGCCATGGCGCTGCGCCACCTGCTCGAGCTCGGCCATCGCCGCATCGCCGTGATCCGCGGACCCGAGGAGATGTTCGACAGCGAGCCGCGATGGGCCGGTGTGCGCCGCGCCGCGGCCCAGGCCGGCATCGAGTTCGATCCGCGGCTGGTGTTGCAACTGCCCAGCCTCGTCGATCCCGCATCGGGCTTCGAAGGCGGCCAGGAGTGCGCCCGACGCATGCTTGCCGCGCGCCGCCCCTTTACGGCCGTGCTGGCCTTCGACGACCTGACCGCCCTCGGCGTGGTCCGCGCGCTCACCTGCGCCGGAATTCGAATTCCCGCGGATTGCTCGGTCGTCGGATTCGACGAGGTACTGCCCGCGGTCGTTGCCACACCGGGCATGACCACCATTCGCCAGCCAATGAAGGAAATGGGACTGCTCGCCGCGCAGTGGGTGCTTGAGGAACTCGAAGCGCGCGAATTGGGAGTTACGCAGCCCGCAAAGTTTTACCAGGCGCCGCCGGAGCTGGTGGTTCGCATGTCCACGGCGCCGCCGCGAAACGAAACCAGAAAAACGAAAGCCATGGAGGCACACAATTGACGGCGCAAGAATTGCTGTTTGAACTTTCTTCATCCCGGACTGCCGGATTGCGAACAAAACAACAATTCGCCGAGCGATCCACTGGCAGAATTCTGTTCTGCGCACTGCTCTTGGCTGCGCTCCCATCGGCATTGCGAGCCAGCTCAACTACGCCTCTGAATGACGGCTGGGGCCTGCAATCGGCCTGCACGGTGCAGGCGAGCGGCGATGCCATTGCCGCGCCCGGATTCTCTGCCGACGGATGGCTGAAGACCTCCGTGCCCAGTACGGTACTGGCCGCGCAGGTTGCTGACGGAGTCTTTCCCGATCCCTACGTCGGCACCAATCTGCGCCAGATTCCCGGCACGAGTTATCCCATCGGCAAGGACTTCTCCAACCTTCCCATGCCTGCCGACAGCCCTTACCACTGCGGATGGTGGTATCGCGCGGAGTTCACAGCCCCCGCTGCGGCAGCGCACGATGAGCGCTTCTGGCTGCAATTCGGCGGCATCAACTATCGCGCCGAAATATGGCTCAACGGCAAAAAGATCGCCGATCAAAGTACGGTCGCCGGCGCCTATCGCACCTATGAATTCGATGTTACCGACACCTTGCAGCCCGGCAAGGCGAATGTGCTGGCCGTCGAGACATTCGCGCCCACTGAGAAAGACCTCGGCGTCAACTGGGTCGACTGGAACCCCTGCCCGCCGGACAAGGACATGGGCCTGATCGGTGCTGTCGATCTGGTCTCGAGCGGCGCAGTCACGGTGCGCTCGCCGCTGGCGGTCACGCATTTTGAAGACGACTCGCTCAACGTGGCTGACCTGACCATCTACGCCGAGCTGCACAATTCGACCGACCACGCGATCAAAGGCGTCGCATCCGGCTCTACCGCCGGCGTCAGATTCGAGCAGCCTGTGGAATTGGCGGCCCACGAAGACCGCACCGTAGTCTTCTCGCCGGAGCAATTCCCGGCACTCCACATTCGCAATCCCAAACTGTGGTGGCCGTGGCAGATGGGCGAGCCGAATCTTGAAAAACTCACGGTGAGCTTCGCCGCGCAGGGTGTCGAAACCGACCAGCAGAGCGTCGACTTCGGTATCCGCGAGATCACCTCGGAGTACACAGCCAACGGCAGCAAGCTGTTCCGCGTAAACGGCAAACCGATCCTGATCCGCGGCGCCGGCTGGTCGCAGGACATGCTGCTGCGCGCCAACAATGAGCGCCTGCGCGATCAGTTCCGCCTGGTCCGCGGAATGAACCTGAACGCCATCCGCCTCGAAGGCAAGCTCGAGACCGACGAGTTCTTCCGCCTCGCCGACAAAAACGGAATCCTGGTCATGCTCGGCTGGTGCTGCTGCGACCACTGGGAGCACTGGCGCAACTGGACGCCGGACGATCTCACGATTGCCACGGCCTCGCTGCGCGCGCAGATGCTGCGCCTGCGCCACCACGCCAGTCTGCTGGTGTGGCTGAACGGAAGCGACAATCCTCCGCCGGCCAATGTGGAGCGCGCCTATCTCGACGTCGAAGCGCAGACGCATTGGCCCAATCCCATTCTCTCCTCGGCCTCGCAGGCGCCCACCACGGTCACCGGCCCGAGCGGCGTAAAAATGACCGGCCCGTACGATTACGTCGCGCCGAGCTACTGGTATCTCGACAAACATGAAGGCGGAAACTTCGGCTTCAACACCGAGACCAGCCCCGGGCCGGCGATTCCGTCCGAGGCCAGCCGCAAATTGTTCCTCTCCGATCCCGACGCATGGCCGCCCACCGCCGACTGGTCGTATCACAACGGCGGCGGCGAATTCGTGAACCTGAAGGTTCTCGACGGGGCCATGGCCGCGATTTACGCGAAACCAGATTCAGCCACCGACTACACGCGCATCGCGCAAAGTATGGAGTACGACTCCGAGCGCGCCATGTTCGAGGCCTACGGCAAGAACAAGTATTCTTCGACGGGCGTCATCCAGTGGATGCTGAACAACGCCTGGCCCTCGATGATCTGGCACCTCTACGACTACTACCTCAACCCCGACGCCGGATACTTCGCGGCCAAAAAAGCCTGCGAGCCGCTGCACATTCAGTATTCCTACGACGACCGCTCGATCGTGGTGGTGAACAGCACCTATCACGACGCACCGGGACTTCACGCAACGGTCCACGTGCACGGCTTAGCGTGGAACGAGCTGTATACAGCGGACGCCCCAGTGAACTCCGCAGCCGACAGTTCGCAGCGCGTCTTCGACATTCCCGACACGCTCTACTCTGGCGCGGAACGAATCTTCTTCATCGACCTTTCACTCACGGACGAAGCAGGCCATGTCGCGAGCCGCAACTTCTACTGGGTGCCGGGAACTCTGACCTCGTTCGACTGGGAGAAGACCGACTACACGCACACGCCCGCCGAGCGCTACGAAGACCTGAGCGACCTGACGCACCTGCCCGCGGCCGCCGTACAGGCGCACGCGACTATAGCAACCACACCGCAGGGCCGCGAAATCCACGTGCATTTCGACAACTCGTCTTCGGCGCTCGCATTCCAGGTCGCCGCTGCCGTGCGCACCTCGTCCGGCGATCTCGTCGCGCCTGTCTTCTGGTCCGACAATCTGATCGAGCTCATTCCCGGCGAATCAACCACGCTCACCGCGCTGCTGCCGGAGAACACGCCCGCCGATCCAGTGGTGAAGATCGAAGGCTGGAACATCGCTCCCGCAACGTTGACGCCCGCGCCAGCCCCTGCGCCATAAATCGCGGGTTCAAATGTAATCGCGGAAGAGCTCTTCGGACGGCGCGGGAATGACGGCCTTGCCCACCAGCATGCCGTCTTCCGCCGCCACTTTGCATCCCGCGGCCACCGCTGCCTGCACGCTCGATACATCGCCGGCCATCAGCACGAATCCCTTGCCGCCCAGCGCCATGGCCAGGTGAATGCGCAGCAGCGCCACGTCGGCTGCTTTAACGGCCGCATCGGCAACCTCGATAATGCTGGCCGCGGAGAAGGTTTCAACTATTCCAATCGATCGCAATTGCCGGTGATCCACGTCGACCGCATTGGCAATCGCCGCCAGCACCGCCGGGTTCACGCGCGCAATCTGCCGACGTTCGATCAGCGACGCTCCCGCGGCAGCGCCGCCGGCCAGCACCGCCGCTTGCACCGAGGTCACGTCGCCCGAAACCACGATCAGGTATTTTCCCGAGCAGATGCTGCGCGCCATCAGCAACTGAATATTGCCCGCCTTCAGCATCGTGTCCTGCACCAGCAGGCCCGTCGCCACGCTCGAAAGCTCGATAAGTCCGATGGAACCGATCTCCGCCACGTCGTGCTCCTTGCGCTCTGTGCGCCAAGTTTCAATGACCGCTATCTCTCAATCACCACCGCATCGCCCGTCACCGTCGCCACGCCGTCGATGCTGGCATGAATCCGCGCGCCGAGTTTTCCTTGCTCCGGCGCCGCGAGCAGATCGCCCTCGCGCACGCGATCGCCGGTCTTCACAATCGAAATTGCCGGCGCGCCCGCATGCTGCTTGAGCAGCACTCTCACTTTGCGCGGCGCAAACGTATGCGCCTTAAGCGGGCCTTCGTTGTGAAACTCGCCCAATCCCAGCTTGGCAATCAACCGCCGCATGGGCACGCGCCGGTACTCCGCCATCGGATGCGGCTCGATCGATTTCGGGTCGCCCTTGAACGTGAGCCCGCGCTCGCGCGCTATCGGCTTGTTCTGCACGCAAACTGTTTTTGGATCCAGATCTTCGGGGCACGCAAACATGGTGCACAGGTTGCACTCGCAGCAGTAAAGCGTAGCCACGCTGGCATCGGACCCAGTATTGAAGAGAAGCGACTGCATGGCCCGATGCGGCTGGATGGGATGCCCCAGCAGAAACCGCGGGCAGAACTCCGTGCAAAAACGGCACTGGTCGCAGGCCGAATGTCCGATGCGCTTCACCTGCAGCCACGGCGCGTTGTGCCGCTGGATGAGGCTGTGCGTAACGGGCAGTACCACGATGCCGCCGGTCGTCTTGGTCACCGGGTCGTCGAGACTCGCAGCCGGCTTCGCCATCATCACGCCGCCCAGCAGCACACCAAAATCGCTGACCGTCGCCCCGCCCGCGGCTTCAATCACCTCGCCGATCGTAATGCCCACCGGAACGCGAAGTGTCACCGGAGTTTGCACGGCGCCGGCCACGGTCAGATACTTGTGCGTCACCGGCCGATCGAGAGCCATGTTGATCAGCGTCTCCACATTGGAGACCACGGTGTCGACATCTTTCGGCAGCCCGCCGGGCGGAATCACTCGCCCCGTGACCATGTGCACCAGGATGAACTCATCGCCCGCGGGGTAGCAGTCGGGAAGCGCCACTACGCGAACCCCCGCCGGTGCCGCGACTCGGAGCGCTTCAATAATGTCGTGGTACTTTTCCTTGATCCCAACCACGCCTTCACTCGCGCCCACCAGTTCCATGGCCATGCGCAGCCCGCGCAGAAACGGCTCCGAGCCGTGCTGCAGCAGCTCCTTGTCCTTGTGCAACAGCGGCTCACACTCGGCGGCGTTGGCAATCACCATTGAAACGTTGGTTTTGAACTTGACCGCCGCGGGAAATCCGCCTCCGCCCGCGCCCACAATGCCGAGCTCCTCTAGCCGCTCGACCGAGGTGTGACTTGCCCCCGAGCCTGCGGGAACTTCGCGGCCGATCTCTGGACTTGGCGCCATAATTGGGATCAAAACCTCAGAATCTATCAAATATTGCGATTGACTCTGACGACAACTCTACATTATCATTCATATTCAATCAAGATCATTCAATAATGAAGTGTTTAATCCCAAATATCGGCAGCACATCCTTCAAGTACCGCGTTCTGGAGATGCCCGAGGAGCGGATCCTGACCGAGGGCCGCGTCGAGCGGATCGGCCAGCCCGGCGGCGAATGTGCCGATTGCGACGCCGCCATCGCCCAATGCCTCGCCGCCATTGCCGGCGTAGGCAAGCCACTTTCCAGCCTCTCCGAGATCGGCGCCGTCGGCTTCAAGGTGGTCCACTCTGGCGAGTTTTCCGAGCCGCAACTCATCTGTGACGAACTGCTGGCCGCGATGGAGGAGTTCTCGTTTCTCGCTCCCGCGCATAACCCGACCTATGTCGCGGCAATTCAGGCATTTCGCAAGGCGCTGCCCGGTGTTCCGCTCGTCGCGGTTATCGAAACCGGCCCTTATCGCTTCATGGATGAAGCCTCGACCACCTACGCCGCACCGCACGAGTGGCGAACCGACTTCGGCATTCGCCGCTACGGATTCCACGGCGCCTCGCATCGCTCCGCCAGCGAGCGCACGCAGGCGCTGCTTGGGCGCCGCAACCTTCGCCACATCTCCTGCCATCTCGGCGGCAGCTCCAGCCTCGCTGCGTTTCGCAGCGGCATTGCCGTGGATGTCAGCATGGGCGCCTCGCCGCAATCCGGCCTGCCGCAAAATAATCGCGTCGGAGACATCGACGTCTTCGCCGTGCTGCACATGATGAAGAAGCTCTCGCTCGATCCCGACCAGATGGCCGCGCTGCTCGGCAGCCGCTCCGGCCTGGCCGGAATCAGCGGCGGAAGCGGCGACATCCGCGACCTCGACAACGCAGCCGCTGCCGGCGATCGGCGCGCACGCCTCGCGCTCGACGTTTTCGTGCACTCCATCCGCCATTATCTCGGCGCATTCCTTCTCGAACTCGGCGGCGTCGACGCCATCACTTTCTCGGGCGGCATCGGTGAAAACAGCGCGGCAATCCGCAGCGCCGTTCTCAAGAACACATCCGCTTTCGGCATCGAAGTCGACGAAGGCAGGAATCGCGCTCTCAAAGGCGAAGGCGCAATCTCAACCGAAGATTCGCCGGTAAAAGTTTTTGTGGTCCCCGCAAACGAAGAGCTGATTATCGCCCGCGAAACGGTGGCAGTTGTGAATCGCTCCGTCGGTGCGCCAATTCACGCGACATGATTCACGCAGCATAAAGAGAACGTTTATGGCAAGTGCTGGAGCGGCAATCGACAGATCGACGGTGGAGCAGATCGTCCGCCAGGTGGCGCTCGAGTATCTCGGCCGCACCAACGGCAAAGCTGCGCCCGTGCTCACCGTGCACACCTCCGCGCGCCACATGCACGTCTGCCGCGAGGATATGGATGTTCTCTTCGGACCAGGCTCGGAGCTCACAGTCGATCGGCCACTGTTTCAAGAAGGCTTTTTCGCAGCCAAAGAGATGGTGACCATCATTGGCCCGCGCAGCCGCATCATCTCCAACCTGCGCATTCTCGGACCCTTCCGCAAGCAGTCGCAGGTCGAGCTCGCTTTTACCGACGCCATCATGCTCGGCTTCGACAACCTCCCCATCCGCATCTCCGGCGACATTGCCGGCACACCCGGCGCGGTCATTATCGGGCCCAAAGGCGTAGTCGAGCTCAAGCAGGGCGTGATCCGCGCCGGCATTCACGTGCACATGAATCCATCGGAGGCGGCCTACTTCGGCGTGAAGCATGGCGACAGGATGAAACTGCGCATCGGCGGCCTGGCCGGCCTCACCTTCAACAACGTCGTGGTGCGCATCGACCCCAATTCGCGGCTCAACGTTCACATCGATACCGACGAAGCCAACGCGTGCGGTTTGCATTTGACCAAAGACATTGAACTTTTCAAATAAGAGAGGGAAGCGATGAAACAAGCGCTGGGAATGATCGAAACCAAAGGCCTGGTGGCGCTCTTCGAAGCCACTGACGCCATGCTCAAGTCGGCAAACGTCACCTTCGCCGGCTGGCAAACGGTGGGCGCCGGCCTGGTGACCGCCTTCGTCGAGGGAGACGTGGCCGCGGTGAAAGCTGCGACCGATGCAGGCGCCGAGGCGGCGGCGCGTATCGGCGAAGTGGTCAGCGTGCAGGTGATCTCGCGCCCGCACGACGAGCTGCCGTCGTTCGTGCAGGGCAAGAAAGTAGCGGCGTGAAAAGGGAGATGAGATGAGCGAAGCAATCGGATTGATCGAAACGCGAGGTCTCGTGGGACTCGTCGAGGCGTGCGACGCGATGGTGAAGGCCGCCAGCGTGGAGCTTGTGAAGACCGTGCAGATCGGCGGCGGATTCGTCTCCGCCATCGTGCGCGGCGACGTGGGCAGCGTGCGCGCTGCGGTGGACGCCGGAAGCTGTGCGGCCAAAGCCGTCGGCGAACTCGTCTCGTCGCATGTCATCGCGCGGCCCCACGACGCGCTGGTCGAAAGCATGTTGGGCTAACCGGGGAACGAGGAGAACAGCAATGGCCCATGAGGCAATTGGAATGATCGAAACGAAAGGCCTGGTGGCGCTGGTGCAGGCCACTGACGCCATGCTCAAAGCCGCCAGCGTGAAGTACGTCGGCTGGAACAAGGTGGGCAGCGGCTTGTGCTCGGTATACGTGCAGGGAGACGTGGGCTCAGTCCGCGCCGCCGTCGACGCCGGCAGTTCTGCGGCCAAGGTCGCCGGAGAGTTGGTGTCGGCGCACGTAATCGCGCGCCCGCATGGCAATCTCGGATCGGTGTTGCCGAAATAAAAGCCTGAGCCGGTGATTTGCCGGCCGCGGCGCGAGGTATTCGCCATGTTCATCGCCAAAGTCATCGGCAACGTTGTTTCGACGCAGAAGGACCCCAGGTTTCAGGGGATGAAGCTGCTTCTCATCCAGCCGTACATCACCAGGGATGGCAAGCTTCAAATCTCCGGCAGCTCGGTGGTTGCGGTCGACAGCGTTGGCGCGGGCGCCGGGGAATACGTGTTGTTCACCCAGGGCAGCTCGGCGCGTCTCACGCCGACCACCAAGGATTCGCCGGTCGACTCGGTCATCGTCGGCATCGTCGATACCGTCGACGTCGACGGCAAAATCCTGGAGAAGCCGTAATGCAAATTCAAGAGCAGGTCATCGCGGAAATCGCCAGGGAAGTCGTGGCGCGGCTGCGCGTGCAAATGCAGCAGCCGGCTTCATCGTCTGCCCCGGTGCGGAACGGCGCCCCTTCGCGCGATGGAGTCTTCTCCACCGTCGACGAAGCAGCCAGCGCAGCATTCGAGGCGCAGAAAAAAGTCGAAGCCATGAGCCTGGAAGATCGCGGCCGCATGATCGAAATCATCCGCCGCATCTGCTTCGATCGCCGCGAAGAGTTGGGCCGCATGGAAATGGAAGAGACCAAGGTCGGCCGCCTCGATCACAAGATCCAGAAGCTCACGAACATGCGCTTTGTGCTCGGCGTCGAGGCCATGCGCAGCGATGCGCGCAGCGACCGCAGCGGCCTGTGTATCATCGAGCGCGCGCCCTGGGGCGTCATTGGCATGATGCTGCCCATAACCCACTCCGTGCCCACCATGGCCGCCAACGCCATCAACATTCTTGCCGCCGGCAACACCGCAATCTTCGGGCCGCATCCCTCGGGCGCCAGGGTCGCGCAATACGCGCTGCAGCTCTTCAATCGCGAGTTCGAGCGCGAGTGCGGCGTGGCCAATGCACTCACCACTGTCCGCGAACCCAGCATCGAAGCCGCCGAGCAGGTCTTCCATCATCCCAAGGTCGCGCTGCTCTGCGTCACCGGCGGCCGGGCCGTCGTTGAAGCAGCAGCCAAAGGCGGCAAGCGTGTCATCGCCGCCGGCCCCGGCAATCCTCCGGTCGTAGTTGACGAAACGGCGGACCTGGATCACGCTGCAGCCTGCATCATCGACGGCGCAGCCTACGACAACAACTTGCTCTGCATCGGCGAAAAGGAAGTCTTTGTTGTTGCGTCCGTTGCCAACGCATTCATCGAAGCCATGCGCCGCGCCGGAGCATTCGAGTTGAATTCCTCCGCGATCGAGCGGCTCACGCAGGCCGCATTCACGTTCGACGGTCCCGGCAAAGGTTGCGGACGCGCCCACGTAAAGAAGGATCTCGTCGGCAAAGATGTCGCTGTGCTCGCTGCCGCAGCCGGTGTACGCGCGCCGGCGAACACGCAACTTTTGTTCGGCGAAACCAACGAGGACCATCCCTTCGTGGTCGAAGAGCAGATGATGCCCTTCGTTCCCGTGGTGCGCGTGAAGGATGTAGACGCAGCCATCGCCGCATCCGTCAAGGCCGAGCATGGCTACCGGCACACGGCCATCATTCATTCGCAGAACTTCGCCAACGTAACCCGCATGGCGCGGGCCATGAACACAACGCTTTTCATTCACAACGCGGCATCGCCGGCCTCACTAGGCGTTGGCGGTCCGGGTTATTTCAGCCACAGCATCGCGACCCCGACCGGCGAAGGAGTGACAACTCCGCTCACCTTTACCCGAGAGCGCCAGATGGTAGTCGGCCACGCGCTGCGGATTATATAGCCATGTACCTTGCACGCATCGAAGGCGCCGTCGTTGCGGCGGCTCAACACAAGACCCTCGACGGCTGCCGCTTCCTGATTGCGCAGCGGCTCGAGGCCGACGGCAACGCGCAGCCCGAGCCAATCGTAGTTGTCGACTGGATGGGCGCGGCGAATGGATCGACGGTAATGGTTTCGACGGATGGCGACATCGCCCGCGCGCGCTTCGGCAACACAACGCCGGCGCGATTGGTGGTCGTGGGCATTGTGGATCGAGTGCACACGCCCGCAAGCCTGAGCGAGGTTAGCGCATGAGACTGGGCATCGTTCGCGGGCACATGACCCTGAACCTGGCGGTCGAGTCCTATCGCGCCAGAACGCTGGCGATTATAGAACCGGTAACGATGGAGAACCTTCGCGCCAACGAGGGAATCGGAGGCGGCAAAGCGCTCATCGCCATTGACGAGCTCGGCGCTGCCAATGGCCAGATGGTTGCATTCACCGAGGGCGGCGAGGCCGCCAATCCATTCTGGCCTGGCGCGGTACCGGTCGACGCCTACTGCGCCCTGATTGTGGACTCCATCCATCTACGGCCGCAGGAAGACACGAGGTGACGCAGTGAAGAGCGACGCGAAGAGCATAGATATTTCCAATCAGCGAGTGATTACCATGCGCGACGCGCAAAGCGCTCGTGCCGCCGGCGCTACGCGCGTACTGGCGGCCGAAAACTGCGTGGTCACGCCTTCGGCCCGCGACTTTCTGCAACAGCACGGTATCGAACTCGCACTAACTCAAAACGGAAAATCGGCGCCGCTCAAATCCACTGGCGAAGCCGCCGTCGCAACTCCGATCCAGAACCACAGCGCCGCCAATCCCCGGCTGTTCACCACTGCCGAAGCCGAAGCCGTCAAGAAAGAAATCTGCCACATCGGCCGCAAACTGTGGCTGCGCCAGTTCGTCGACGGCAATGGCGGCAACATCTCCTATCGCATCGGCCCCAACGAAGTCATCTGCACGCCAACGCTCGTGAGCAAATACGATCTCACGCCTGAAGACCTCTGTCTCGTCGACCTTGAAGGAAATCAGGCCGCGGGAGTCAAGGCGCGCACCAGCGAAATCCGCCTTCACCTCGAAATCTACAAGGAAGTCGCCGAGGCCAAGTCCGTCGTCCACTGCCATCCGCCGCACGCCACCGCCTACGCCATCACCGGCCGCGTGCCTCCCAATCTTGTCATTCCCGAGTTCGAAGTCTTCGTCGGCAAGGTCGCAATCTCTCCCTATGAAACGCCGGGCACGACCAAGTTTGCGCAAACCGTGCTGCCCTTCGTCCGCGACCACAACACTGTGCTCCTCGCCAACCACGGCATCGTCTGCTGGGCCGACAGCGTGACCCACGCCGAGTGGTACGCCGAAGTGCTCGAGACCTACTGCTGGACGCTGATGCTCGCCGCGCAGCTTGGCGCGCCCATCTCGCGCATCTCGGAACAGCAGGGCTCCGATCTGCTCGCCATCAAGAAGACCCTTGGCCTGCCCGATATCCGCTTCGACACATCGAAGCTGAAGGAGTGCCAGCTCTCCGACCTCGATGTGCCCGATTCCATCGCCCTCACGCCGAATGCCTGCGAATGCCACAACGGCAGGCCCGCGGAGATGGATCTCGAAGCGCTGGTCAGGTCGGTCACCGATGCGGTGATGCAAGCAATCGAGACCAAGTGAATGCTATGCTGCGGTGAACGTCGCGATCGCGCGGTTCCGCAATGAATCAGCGCCGGGGCGATTCACAACATTACGATGAAAGCTGCTGAGCGGCAACTTCGAATCCGGCAGATGATCGAAACCAGGGACTTCCTCGACCTGGAATCGCTGTGCCGCGACCTCGACGCCTCCGAGTCCAGCGTCCGCCGCGACCTCGACATTCTCGAAAGCGAAAAAGTGCTCAAGCGTGTCTATGGCGGCGCGGTCCCCGTGCAGCCGCCGGGCAACAATCCCTTCGACTACGAAGAAGCCAGCGTGCGCTTCAGCGACGAGAAGAGCCGCATCGCCAGGCTCACCGCCGGCCTCATCGAAGATGGACAGACGGTGATTCTCGACGGAGGTTCGACAGTCGCGGCCGTGGCCCGCGAGCTTGCCGTCAAGTCGCTGCACATCATCACCAATTCGTTGCCCATCGCGGAAAGCCTTGAAGCGGTCCGCAACATCGAGCTCACTCTCACCGGCGGCTATCTGGACCCGCGCATTCGCGTAATGCTCGGCCCATTTTGCGAGCAGATGCTGAGCGCGCTGCGCGCCGACGCAGTGATCATGGGCATTGGAAGCGTCACCGAGGCCGGATTCAGCAACAACAACACGCTCGTGGTCGGCTCGGAACAGAAGATGATCGAAATCGCCGGCAAAGTGATCATCGTTGCCGACCACACCAAGTTCGGCCGCGGCGGCATGTTTCCGGTTGCGCCGCTCAGCGCCGCCGACATCGTCGTATCCGACCGCGATCTCGCGCCCGAGTACGTCGATCTTCTCCGCGCCAGCGGTGTCGAAGTGCTGCTCGCCTGATTCGCGGTATGCTCAATGCCGAGTCAATCGCCAACACCCCGTGCCCCATCCTTTCGCGTTTTCTTGCGAAAGGGTGGGAGGCCACAAAGGCCAACATTCCCTTCACCACGAGCGACAAAGAGCTAATGAATCACCACTGGTATCCGGTGCTTCCGCCCGGGGTGATCGTTAACTCGCAAACGCGTCCTTGGCAAGATCGATCACTTCGTCTGCGATGGCCAGGCTCGCCGTCGCCGCCGGGCTGGGAGCATTCAACACGTGCAGTGCTTGCGGCTGGCGCACAAAATAGAAATCCTGCAACAATTCGCCTGCCGGTGATAGCGCCTGCGCGCGCACTCCTGAACCGCCGGGCATAAGATCGTCGATCGTCAACTCCGGCACCAGCCGCTGCAGCGAATGGCAAAACAGGCGCTTACTCAACGATCGGCGAAACTCATCCCAGCACATCGAGGGATACCGCATTAAGAATCTCCAGAACCCGCGAAACGTAGCCGTCTCGATCGAGTCGCGCAGCGAGAAATCCCAGTGGCGATACCCCTCGCGCGCAAACGCCAGCACCGCGTTCGGCCCCGCTTCAACGCCGCCGTGAATCAGGCGCGTAAAGTGCACACCGAGGAACGGAAACTTGGGGTCGGGTACTGGATAGATGAGATTGCGCACCAGGTACTGCCTCTCCGGCTTCAGCTTGTAATACTCGCCGCGAAAGGGCACGATCTTCGTCGCGTCGTGGTTGCCCGCCTTGCGGCTGAGCCGGTCGCAGTGCAGCCCCGCGCAGTTGATGAGAAAGTCGGCTTCGTAGTCTCCGCTCTTGGTTTCGATTCGCCAGCCGTTTCCGTTCTTGAGCCCCGTCACTTCCGAAGAAAACTGTATCTCGCCGCCTCGCCTGTTGATTTCGTCGGCCATCGCCTGCGTAACCGCGGGGTAATCGACGATGCCTTCCTGCGGCACGCGGATTCCCGCCAGCCCCGCCGCGTGCGGCTCGTATTCGCGAATCTGCTCCGGCCCCAGCAGCTCGAGCCCCTCCAATCCATTTGCGGCTCCGCGCGCCAGCAGATCGTGCAGGCGCGGAATCTCCTCCTTCTCAGTAGCCACCACGGTCTTGCCGCACAATTCATAGGGAACATCGTGCTGCTGGCAGAATTCAACCATTCTTCGGATGCCCTGCACAGCCATGCGGGCCTTCGTCGATCCAGGCTTGTAATACAAGCCGCAATGCAGCACTCCGCTGTTATGTCCGCTCTGGTGCTTACCCGGCCCGTTCTCCTTTTCGAAAAGAAGCAACTTTACCGCCGGGAACCGCTCCAGGAGCCGCATCGCCGTCCCCAACCCGACAATTCCACCGCCAATAATTGCCACTTTCATCTCTATTTATCCAATCTCCCGCACCATCGGACCCGGTCAATCCATCGTTGACATTTTTCGGTGAAGGTTTGACCAAGAGTATACTTCACCACGGCAAACGCTGTCGGTGAGATCGCTTTGCGGGCAGCGGTTCGGCTTGCAAAGTACGGGCTTCGGCCGGTACATCGAGCACCGGCGAAATCCGCGGGGATCTAGCCCTCAGGCGTGCTGTTTGGGCGCTCCTCTTACCGTTTTCGCGTCGTCAAAGGCTGCTTGGCCCCGCGTGATTTCGAACTTGCCGATGACTCTTGGAAAGGATTTCCGCCATGAGCTGGTGGGTCGGCGTCGATATCGGCGGCACCAAGACCGCGATTGTGCTCTCTTCCGCGCCGCCCGAGGTTGCCGCGCGCACTGAATTCGCCACTGCTCAGGAGAATGGTCCGGAGCCCGCGATCCGGGCCATCAAAGCCGCCATTCACGAGATGCTCGCCGCGCAAGGCGCAACAGCCGCCGGTCTCGCCGCCATCGGCGTCAGTTGCGGCAGCCCGCTCGACCCGTTCGCGGGCGTGATTCAATCTCCGCCCAATCTCACCTCGTGGATCGACGTTCCCATCGTCGCAATCCTGAGCAAAGAATTCTCCTGCCCGGTAAGCCTTGAAAACGACGCCAACGCGGGCGCCATGGCCGAGCATCGCTTCGGCGCCGGCCGTGGATCTCGCCACATGGTCTTTCTGACCATGGGCACCGGCCTTGGCGCCAGCATCATCGTGGATGACCGCCTTTACCAGGGCGCGACCGACTCAGCCGGCGA
The DNA here is from genome assembly GCA_049676965.1 of Occallatibacter sp. GTDB lineage: Bacteria > Acidobacteriota > Terriglobia > Terriglobales > Acidobacteriaceae > Telmatobacter. The sequence continues at coordinate 4,696 of JBAUBR010000515.1, read as the reverse complement.
GATTGGCCACGTGCGTCTCACGCGGACGGGACCGGTGGGCTATCGCAAGGCCGGCTCCGTCGAAGGCTGGGCCAGCGGCGGAGGCATGGCACAGGTGGCCGAGCGCGAACTGCGCGCCGCGCGCCGGCGCGGGGAATCATCGACCCTGATGGAACTGCCCGACGCCCGCAGTGCGACCGCAAAAGATGTCGCTCTCGCCGCGCAGGCCGGCGACACGCTCGCGCTGCGCATCACCGCTGTCTGCGCCCGCAAGCTCGGGGAAACGCTGGCGATCCTCGTCGATGTTCTCAACCCCGAATGCATCGTCATCGGCGGCCTGGCCATGCGCTTCGGCGAACTCATTCTAGCGCCGGCGCGCAGGCGGATGCATAAAGAAGCGCTCGCCCACGCCGCCGCCGCGTGCAAAGTCGTCCCCGCCGAACTCGGCGAGCGGATCGGCGATGTGGCCGCGCTGTGCATTGCGATGGAAGCCGCGGGGTGATTGATCGCTCATCCTTTCTCGATGGGCAAATGCCTCGAAGGGTACGGGCTTCAGCCCGTACATCATCCGTACAAAATTGGGAGACGCTTCAGCCCCGGAGGGAATGCCGGCCTCCTGAAATCACCGGGAGAGACCGCCCAACAGCAACCTCCGTATACTTGAATCAGCCGCGATGTCCACTCACCTCGATACAATCCTCGCCCGCACCCGCGCGACTCTTGCGGCCTCAAAAGACCGCGCGCCCATCGATGAGCTGGAGCGGCGAGCAGCCTCTCACCAGCCGCGCGGGTGGGCGAATGCGCTGCGGCAAAAGGCAGCAATGGGCACGGCGATCGTCGCCGAAATCAAGAAGGCATCGCCGTCGCGCGGATTGATCCGCGCCGAATTCGATCCGACAGAGTTGGCCAGGAGCTATTACCTGAGCGGCGCCGCCGTGCTTTCTGTTCTCACCGATGAGCCGTTCTTTCAGGGCAGCCTGCGCGACCTTGCACTCGCCTCGGCCGCCGCGCCCCTGCCCTGCCTGCGCAAAGATTTCATGATCGACGAGTACCAGATCGCCGAAGCCCGCGCCCACTCCGCCGACGCAATTCTGCTGATTGCCGCTGCACTCACCGACGCCGAGCTCAAACACTTCTCCAATGCCGCACGCAAACTTGAACTCGACATCCTCGTTGAAGTCCACACCGGCGATGAGCTCGACCGCGTTCTCGACACACTCGGCACAAGTGACGTCGACGCCATCGGGGTCAATAACCGCGATCTCAAGACCCTCGAAGTGCGGCTCGAAACCTCATTCCAACTCATCGGCCGAATCCCTCCCGGCGTGATCCGCGTGGCAGAAAGCGGCATCGCCAGTCCTGAAGATCTTGCCCGCCTGCGCGCCGCGGGTTTCGACGCATTCCTCATCGGCGAAAGCCTCATGCGCCGGCCCGACCCCGGCGCCGCGCTAGCCGAGATGCTCGCGGGAGTGACAGCTACTCCATGAGCCTCTGGATCAAAATCTGCGCCACCACTTCGCTCGGAGACGCGCAACTGGCCGCTGTTGCCGGGGCTGACGCGATCGGCTTCGTTTTCGCGCCCAGCCCCCGCCGCGTTACTGTGGAGCAGGTCGCCGCCATCACGCCGCATCTGCCGGCGGCCCTCGAAAAGATCGGCGTCTTCGTCGATGCACCGCTCGAAGAGATCGAAGCGGCGGTACGCGCCTGCGGCCTGACCGGCGTGCAACTTCACTGTGAAGCAGGAATCGGCCTGCCGCGACGGCTGCGCGAGGGTTTCGGTTCCGCGTTGCGCATTTTGCGCGTGGTCCATTTTGACGCCCACTCGGCCGAACGCGCAGCCGCCCTCGACGAGGACGCGAACATAGATGCGATCCTCGTGGACTCGCGCACACCTGCGGCCGTCGGCGGCACCGGTGTCGCATTCGATTGGCTCGCCGCCCGCGAGACCCTCTACCACAACGCGACTGCGCGCCGCCGCATCGCCGCGGGCGGCCTCAGTCCATCGAATGTCGCCGAGGCCATCGCCACGCTGCGCCCCTGGGGTGTCGATGTTGCCAGCGGCGTCGAATCCGCACCGGGCAGAAAAGACCCCGACAAGGTGCGCGCATTTGTGGCCAACGCGCGAGCGGCGAGCCGGACATAGCGAGGCATGCTGTTCGATATCGGCAGGAAAAAGAAGTGACGGCCTCGGCCGCAGTCACGCTTCACTTACCTGCGACGCTATTCTTTCTTCTTGTTAGTATCTTTACGGCTATGCACAATTTTGTATAATGGCTTTGTGAATGGCGGCATAAAGCCAGTCGAATTTCGCGGAAGTTCCCTGGCTGATCTATCAAAGTTCACCGATCGCGCACGCCGGGAGGCTGGATTCCAGCTCTTTCAGGTGCAAGAGGGCCGCGATCCTGACGACTGGAAGCCGATGGGCAGCGTCGGCGCGGGCGTGAGAGAGATCCGGATTCGCGACTCGGAGGGGATATTCCGTGTGATGTACGTCGCCAGCTTCGCGGAGGCGATCTACGTATTGCATTGTTTTCAAAAGAAGACGCGAAAGACCAGCCAAGCTGACATTGAACTGGCCGCGCGGCGCTACAAGGAGTTGATGTGGGAACGAAAACGGTGAACAAGAATCGCTTTGCGAACGTTTGGGATGCAATCGAGAAAAATCCGGTGCAGGCCGAGAACCTGAAGCTGCGCTCGTCGCTCATGATTGCGCTCAAGCGGCATATCGAACGCGAAGGACTGAGCCAGACCGAGGCGGCCAAGGTCTTCGGAGTCACGCAGCCGCGCATCTCGAATCTCATGCGCGGCAAGATCGAGCTGTTTGGCCTCGATATGTTGGTGAACATGATCGCGGCGGCTGGGTTGCGTGTGACGATGCGAGTGAAGAAGGCCGCGTGAAGAACATGCCTCGAACGTCGGCGCCGCCACGACTTGTTGAGGTGTTCCCTGAGTTCGCGCTCGAACTTGAGGAACTGCTGATCAGGGCGAATCGTGCCGAATTGGCGGCGCAGATTCCCGAATTGAGTATCGCGCGGCGCTGTCGATGCGAGGACGATTTTTGCGCGACATTTCACACACAACATGAGCGTGAGAGACGTTCTGGGCGCGATTTTGGCCACCTGGAACTCCAGCCCAAGGCCGGTATGATCATCCTTGATATCGTTTCAGGGCATATCGCAGAAGTCGAAGTGCTCTACCGCGACGATGTTCGGCGAGCGTTGCACGCGGTGTTTCCCTGATTCCACGCTCCTTGTACACTGAAATGTTCCTCATTCATCGCCAGGCAAGCGGGAGGCCACGAATGGCATCGGTAATTCTTCCAGCAGCGCCGTCGGAGTCGCGGCCCGGACGGTTCGGCATCTACGGCGGGCGCTACGTTCCGGAGACGCTGATGGCCGCGCTGGTGGAGCTCGAGCGCGAGTATGAGGCGGCCAAGGCCGACGCGGCGTTCCAGGCCGAGTTGTCCCTGTTGCTGCGCGACTTCGCCGGCCGCCCCACGCCGCTCTACTTCGCCAAACGCCTCACCGAAGAGCTCGGCGGAGCCAAAATCTACCTGAAGCGCGAAGACCTGCTGCACACCCGCGCGCACAAAAACAACACCGCGCTCGGCCCGGGACTGCTGGCCAAGCGCATGGGCAAAAAGCGCATCATAGCGGAAACCGGCGCCGGCCAGCACGGCGTGGCCACGGCCACGGTGTGCGCGCTCCTTGGCATGGAATGCGTCATCTACATGGGCGACGTGGACATGGAGCGCCAGGAGCTGAACGTTCTGCGCATGAGGCTGCTGGGCGCGGAGGTGCGCGGCGTATCGTCAGGCTCGAAGACGCTGAAAGACGCCATCAGCGAGGCCATGCGCGACTGGGTCACCAACGTGCGGACCACTCATTATCTGCTGGGCAGCGCGCTCGGCGCGCATCCTTATCCCACCATGGTCCGCGATTTCCATCGCGTCATCAGCCGCGAGATCAAACAGCAAATTCTCGAAAAAGAGGGAAGGCTGCCGCACGCAGTGCTCGCCTGTGTTGGCGGCGGATCGAACGCCATCGGCGCGTTTTACGAGTTCATTCCCAATCGCGAGGTGCGCCTCATCGGCGTAGAAGCCGGCGGCCGAGGAACCGCACACCTCGGCGAACACGCCGCGCGCTTCGAGGGCGGCGTGCCCGGCGTTTTGCAGGGCACATTCTCTTACGTATTGCAGGACGAAGACGGCCAGATCGCGGCCACGCATTCCGTCTCCGCCGGTCTCGACTACGCATCCATCGGGCCGGAGCACGCGGCGCTGCATGACTCCGGCCGCGCCGAATATGTTTCGCAGGACGACGCAGCCACCCTCGCGGCCGTCGTGAAGCTCGCACGCACCGAGGGCATTCTGCCCGCGCTCGAAAGCGCCCACGCCGTCGCCGAGTGCATTCGCATTGCGGGCAGCATGGCCGCCCGTGACATACTGGTGGTGAACCTCTCCGGACGCGGCGATAAGGACATGGGCATTCTGGCTCGCGAGCTGCACATCCAGGGAGCGTGACACCCATGGCACTGCGCTTCGATCACAAACCCGGCTTGGTCGTGTATCTCACGGCTGGCGACCCCAGCATTGACGGCACGCGCGCCATTGCGCTCGCGGCCATCGACGCGGGCGCAGCCGTGATCGAGCTCGGCGTGCCTTTCAGCGATCCGCTCGCCGACGGTCCCGTGATCCAGCGAGCCAGCGAGCGAGCGC
>JBAUBR010000514.1:0-2808 GCA_049676965.1 Occallatibacter sp. | reverse complement strand
CAGCTCGACTCGCCCACTCGCGCCAAGTTCATGTGCGCGTGCTCCAGCAGATCGAGAATCGCCTTGCTCTCTCCCGCGCCGTCGATATCCGGATAAACCGATGCGCCAAACAGAAAGCGCTCACCCGGCGCCGCCCCGCCCTGCGCCCAAGCAGACAAAGTCGAAAAGCTGCTCCAGGCCGGAGCCGCCAGCGCCGCCGTCTTCAGAAAACTACGCCGCGTGTGCATCTCTGTCTGCCTTGGTGAATGCTTGGCCACAGGCCGGACCATAGGGACGAAGTGGCCAACCAGCGGTTACCATACTGGCCGCGCCGGCTGCATGTCAATACGAAAGGCCTCTTAGAGCGAGCGAACTCGAACCTCTTCCGCAGTGCTGATTGCGAGGACGTTGCGCAAAGGCAGACGGAAGGGCTCAGCTTCGATCTCAAAGACATCGCCGGGCTCCGCGCGGATTCCGTCGGCGAAGGAGAGAGTCGCGGTGCCGAAGAAATGAACATGTACATCTCCCGGCCGACGAAAAAACGAGTACTTGAAGTGGTGCTGCTCGAGGTTGTGAATGCTGTGCGACATATTCGCTTCACCGGATAGGAACGGCTTCTCCCACGTCGTGACGCCGTTGCGCAGGATGCGCGAGGTGCCGTGAATATGTTCCGGCAAAGGCCCCGTCAGCAGTTCCGGGCCGAAGGCAGCCTGGCGCAGCTTCGAATGCGCCAGCCACAGATAATTCCCTCGTTCCGTCACGTGATCGGAGAACTCGTTGGCGAGGCAGAATCCGAGGCGCACCGGAGTTCCGTCGGGCGCAATCAGATAAACGCCGGCAATCTCCGGCTCTTCTCCACCATCGCGAGCGAATGAAGGAGATACGATTGGGCCGCCGGGCCTTGCCACGCACGCGCCGTTCCCTTTGTAGAACCACTCCGGTTGCACTCCCGGACCCCCGTTGACCGGCTTGCCGCCCTCCAATCCCATCAGAAACAGTCTCATGGAATCGGTCTGCGCCGAGCCGTTCGCAGCGGCGCGATGCATCGAGTCGCGAGTCTCCGCGGAGCCCAGATGGGTAAGCCCTGTGCCGGTGAGATAAAGGCGTGCGGGCTCGGCATGATCGATGGGCGCGAGCAGCCGCTCTTCCTGCACGAGCGAAAGCAGGTCCACGTCTTCTGCGCCGCCAAGCTCCCGCGCTGCTTGATCCAGGCCTAAATCGCATGAGATGCTGCCATTCGCAAGGTCGTACATTCTTGCGGCATTTCTCACGCGAGTTGCCCGGCCGCTTTGGTCCAAAGCAGCCACGGCTCGCTGGCCGCTTGCGGTGCGATATTGGATCAGCGACAATCCCACGGCGTTCGCTCCTGTTCCGATCGTCCTCCCTGTGCTAATTGCATCGCCTGGCCAGTGCGCGGGCTCATCCCGCAAACGGCCGCACCGGATGCCCGCGGACACCTGCTTCCTCCACTTCAAACAGCGCCCCGGCCAGCGGCTCGCTTTCGCATCCGTGCGCGGCCGAAGTCACGAACATCCGCTCGAGATGCGGTCCTGCAAATACAACGCTGGTGATATTGGACGCCGGCAACGCAACCGATCGGTCCAGCGTGCCGTCGGGACGAAAGCGGCTGATGCGGCCGCCGCCCCAGTGCGCAACCCAAATGCCACCCTCCGCATCGGTCGCCATGCCGTCCGGGTAGCCCCACTCTTCTTCGAACGTCGCAAACACGCGCCTGCGGCTCAACTCGCTTCGTTCATCGATATCGAACGCGTACACTGTCCGCCGTCCGGAGTCGTTGTGGTACATCGTCTTCCCGTCGGGGCTGAATGCCGGGCCGTTCGTGACCATATAGCCGTCGTCGTGCCGCGACCACGTGAAGTCCGGATCGAGTCTGTAGAGCGCGCCGCTGGCAATTTGATCGTCGTCGTCCTTCGAACCGGCCCAGATCCTCCCGGCAGCGTCGGTCTTCGCGTCGTTCAAGCGATTCTGCGGACGGTCGGGTTCGGGATTGCCAATGCGCCGGATAGAAAACGGCTCAATCTGAAGGTGCGCAAACCCGCTCTTGAGGCCGGCAACAAAGTCTTCGCGCCCGTCTCGTTCGATCAGCCAGCCGATGCGCTCCGCAACGGGCCAATTGGTGATCGATCCCTTCTCGAGCGCGAGCTCATGCACTTGTTGTCCGAAGATGTCCACCCACAGCACGGCATTTCTCGACGGGCTCCAGACCGGACCCTCACCTAAGGTATCCCTGAGCTCCCGCGGGATAGCATGCACTTGGGGCATTCGCTCTATTCCGTCCATTCCTCGCCGGGAAACAGCCTCCGCGTCAACAAGACCTCCGAATCAACGAGAATAAATAGCCGCGCATCGATCGATGTTGGTCGCAAGCGAGCCGGCGATTCTCGCGGGTTGAAGGCATTGAAGGGCAAGACCACTATAGCTCATGGTCAACCAGTACTTTAGAGGGCGTCCGCGCCGCATGTCAAGCAATCGTGAGGCTGCGAATCCCCAGTCGAGATGCCGGCCATTGCTCGGAAACCGGAGTTCGTCCCGGTGGAAGCCGTAGCGGCTGTTGGTGTCCAGATGAAGGAGCGCAACGGCGCCTGCAATACGAGAAGGAAAGCCCATTCAGCGCGGCGCCCCGCATTGAACGGCTCGGAGCCCTGTCCTCTGTCGATTGAAGTCATACGGCGCCGGCCAATTTAGAGCCTGTTATTAACTTTGTTCCATTGTTTGCATTGGGATAGGGATTTCCGGTCGAAGCTGTTCATGCTCGAGGCATGAAGCCGAATCGAAGGGGCTATCCCAGCGACGTTACGGATGAGGAAT
>JBAUBR010000513.1:0-59977 GCA_049676965.1 Occallatibacter sp. | reverse complement strand
CCGACGACGTGTCGGAGCTGGCGCGCGTGCTGCCCGCCGGCGGGTTGAGCGCCGACGAGCGCGCCATGGCCGCCCAGCATCACGCACATATTTTGAGCTGCGTGGACCAGTTGCCGGCCAAGGAGCGCGAGGTGCTGGTGCTGTCGGCATTCGAGGAGCTGTCGAGCGTGGAGATTGCCACGGTTCTCGGCATCACCGAGTCCAGCGTGCGCTCGCGCCTCTTTCGCGCGCGCAACCTGATGGCCGGCCTGCTCAATCATTCAAGGAGTTTGCGATGAATCCCCACGAGAACGTTGGCAACAAGCCGGTACCCTGCTCTACTTCTCCCGATGCGGACGCCACTCTGCGGCTGATCGCCGGCCTGCCCGCGCCCGAGGGGCTCGAGGATCGCGTTCATGCGCGGTTGCGATCGGCGCCGCGCACGGGACGGGTTTTGGAGTGGCCGGGAACGTTTAGAGCCGAGAGTGCGTGGATGCGCAGCGCGGCTGCCGCGGCGATTGCGTTCGTGGTGGTGGGCGGCGGGTGGGGCGTGTATTCGCGCGTACAACCCGCGAAGGTGATCGCCATGCCGCCGCACCTCGCGTCTCCGGGCGGATTCACGAATGCCGGCGCGATGCGTACTCCGCAGACGCTGAACAGGCCGGTGCTGGCGCCTCCGTCAGCGCATGCCGGGACCGCAGCGAAGACACCGCAGGTGGTGCAAATACCGGCCCGCAAGGGCAAGGCTGATCAATCTTTGGTGAAGAAAGACGATCCGCAGACACAGTAACAGCGATTCAGGTGCGCTGGCGGCAAAAGCCCGGAACGAGTTGAAGGGTACGGGCTTCAGCCCTACATCAAAGAACAAAGTTAGAACGATGGGGCTTTAGCCTCTGAGGGACAGCCGTCGAAAGAGAGGCGTTCCCTCAGAGGCTAAAGCCGGTTTCCTTTTGTTCGCTGAAACGGACGGGCTGAAGCCCGTCCCCTTCATCGATCCGTCCCGCAAAATCAAACATACCTTCGCGACGATTCTCAATGATCCATCGTCGTTTCGGCGTGCGTGGGTCTTGCCGTCACTTGCGCCGGCGTGGGTAGCTGCGAGCGGTCCCATCCGCCACCAAGGGCCTCGATCAGTTGCACCGACGCGGTCATCTGCTGAATCTGCAGCGTGGCCAGTTGCTGCTCGTCGGAGAGCAAGGTGGTCTGCGCGGTGATTACATCGATGTAGGGGTCGAGCCCGGTGTCGTAACGGCCCTTCTCGAGTTTGAGGAACTCCTGCGCGGAATCGACGGCCACCTGCTGGTGCTTGATCTGCTGCGCGAGGATGCGCACCGCGGCGAGGTTGTCCTCGACCTGCTGGATGGCATTGAGAACCGACTGGCGATAGGCGGCGACGTTGGCGTTGTAAGTGGCGATGTACTGGTTCATCGTGGCGCGGCGCAGTCCGCCGTCGTAAACAAGTTCGGAGATGGAGGGACCGACGGACCAGAAGCGGCTCGACCAGTCGAAGAGGTGCTTGATAGTAGAGCTCTCGAAGCCGCCGCTGGCGGAGAGGTCGAGCGTGGGATAGAAGGCCGCTTTGGCCACGCCGATCTGGGCGTTGGCCGAGGCCATGTTGCGCTCGGCGGCAGCGACGTCGGGGCGGCGCTCGAGCAGTTGGGAGGGCAAGCCGACGGGGATCGGCGGCGGCGCGGTGACCATCGCCCTCACGGGCATGGAAAACGACGAGGCCGGCTTGCCGATGAGCATGGCGATGGCGTGCTCATACTGCGCGCGCGCCACGCCAAGATTGATGGCTGCCGATTCGGCGCTCTCCAGCGTGGTCTGGGCTTCGACTACCGAGATCTGATCGTCCACGCCGGTCTCGTAGCGGGCCTTCTCGAGTTCGTAGTCCTCTTTGTCGGCCTTGACCGTGTCGTCGAGAATGCGCTGCAACTCGTCCTGGCCGCGGATCTCAAAGTAGCATTGCGCCAGGCTGGCCTGTTCCGTGAGGCGCTCGTTTTCGAGATCGGCCGCGCTCAATTGCGCCTGGTATTGGTTGGAGCGCACGGTGTTGCGCACCTTGTCCCAGAGGTCGGGCTCCCACGAGGCTTCAAGCGGCAGCGAGTATGTCCGGTTCTGAATGTTCGATGCGCCGTTGCCGTTTTGAACGGTCGTTGTGCCGCTGTTGCCGCTTGGCTCGTTCTGCAGTCCCACGTTGGAGGAGGTGCGCGTCTGCGTGAATCCCGGTCCAATGGAGACGGTAGGAAAGTACTGCGCACGGGCCTCGCGCACCAATGCGCGCGCCTCCATAAAGTTCTCGAAAGATTCACGGATGTTCTGGTTGTTGACGTTGAGCTGCTCTTCGAGAGCGTTCAACTCGGGATCGTTGTAAATCTCCCACCAGTTGCCGTGCAGATTGGCGTCCTGCGGCTCGGCGACCTTCCAACCATCGGCTTCCTTGAACTGATCGGGCGACTCCTTGAACACGGGCGGCGCTGTGGCTACGGGTGGATTGTATTTGGGTCCCACGTTGCAGCCGGCCAGCGCCGCGCAGAGCAGGACTGCGCAAAAGCCGAACCGCCGCGAGATTCGAGCTTGTTTTGAATATTCTCCGGCCGACACGGGTCGCCCTGGCATTGCAACCCCAGGTCCTTCGACTCGGTCGCCGCGGCGACCTCGCTCGGTCGAAAACGCGGTGGGGTTCGGACGCCCCTCCGGGGCTTGACCTTCATTTATCGCTCTCTTCCCAGGGTTCCGTCCGCCGCGGCCGACTTCACCCTGGGCTATTCTCCGCGCTCCCTCCGGGAGCTTGTCCGCGGAGTGACCATTTTCAAATCCCTCCGTGGAAGCTCGCGTCCACAGATACTGAGCATGGCAGCATTTATGAATTGGAATCACGGAAGAGCGTACTCGCTGCCGGGATTGCGGGATCGAATTCGTCATAAGAAGCACTCCATAACTTTCCCTATGAGGAAGCCTCGGCGGCGCCGGGATGAAGGCCCGCTGCTTCCTTGACGCCGAAGCGAAGCCGCATGCGGTCGAACCAGAGATAGACCACCGGTGTGGTGTAGAGGGTAAGCATCTGGCTCACGATGAGGCCGCCCACGATGGTGATTCCCAGCGGCCGGCGCAGCTCCGAGCCGGTTCCGGTACCGAAGGCCAGCGGCAGCGCGCCGAACAGCGCGGCCATGGTGGTCATGAGGATGGGCCGGAAGCGAAGCTGGCAGGCTTCGAAGATCGAGTCGGCGCTGGATTTGCCGTGTTGGCGCTCGGCGACCAGGGCAAAGTCGATCATCATGATCGCGTTCTTCTTCACGATGCCGATCAGCAGGATAATGCCGATGATGGAGATCACGTTAAGGTCGATCCTGAAGAGCATGAGCGCAAGCATGGCGCCCACGCTGGCCGAGGGCAGCGTGGAAATGATGGTGAGGGGGTGCACCAGGCTTTCATACAAGATTCCCAGCACGATGAAGACCGCCAGCAGCGCCGTTGCGATCAGCGCCGGTTCGCTGGCCAGCGAGGTCTGGTAGGCCTGCGCGGTGCCGGCGAAGAATCCGCGCACCGTGGGAGGCATGTTGAGCTTGTCCTGCATCTGCCCCACCTCGCGCGTCACGTCGCTCAGCGACACTCCCGAGGCCAGGTTGAACGAGATGGTGACAGATGGAAAGGTGCTGGTGTGATTGACGACCAGCGGCGTGGTGGTGGCCTGGGCGCGGGCGACCGCGGTCAGCGGAGTTACGCCGTGGCCCTGGCTGTTGAGGTAGATATTGCTCAAGCCCTCGGGACTTTGCCAATAGGGCGGCGCCACCTCCAGCACCACGTAATACTGGTTGAGCTGGGTGTAGATGAGCGAGACTTCGGACTGCCCGAACGCGCCGTAGAGCGATTGATCGAGCGATTGCGGCGTGAGGCCCAGTCGCGCGGCGGAGACCCGGTCATAGTTGAGCAGTTCCTGCAGGCCTTCGTTCTGCGCGTCGCTGTTCACATCCTGGAACCCGGGCAGCTTCTTCATCCCCGCCAGCAGGATGGGACCCCAGTGGGCCAGGTCCTGCACATTATCCGACTGGATGGTGTATTGATAAAGCGCGTTGCTGGAGCGGCCTCCGATGCGCAGGTCCTGCGCCGCCTGCAGGAACGCGGAGGCGACGGGAAGACGGTTGAGCTTGGGCCGCAGGCGGTCGATGATCTGCGGCGCCGTTACCTTGCGCACGTTGAGCGGCTTGAGCGCGATGTACATGAACGCGCCGTTGGAGTTGCCGGCATAGGCGTTCACGTTGGCCACGGCGGGATCGGCCTTGACCACATTCACCAGTTGCAGGATGGAATTGTTCATTACCGGGAAGGAAGCGTCCTGCGGGCCGCGCACGGCGCCGACGATGGCTCCGGTGTCCTGCTGCGGGAAGAAGCCTTTGGGAATAATGTAGGCGATGTAGAAGTTGAGCCCGATGACCAGGAGCAGGATCGTCAGCATGGGCCCGGGATGCTCGAGCACCCAGGTGAGCGAGCGGCTGTAGCCGTTGAGCAGCGCCGAAAACCAGCGCTCGCTGAGCCTATAGAGCCGCCCGTGCTTGGTATCTCTCTCATCCTTGAGAATGTGCGCGCACATCATGGGCGTGGTGGTGAGCGAAACCACCATGGATACCGCGATGGCCGTCGAAAGCGTGATGGCGAACTCCCGAAACAGGCGCCCGACGATGCCGGCCATGAGCAGGATGGGGATGAACACGGCCACCAGCGAAGTGCTCATGGAGAGGATGGTGAATCCGATTTCGGCTGTTCCCTGCAGCGCGGCCTTCATGGGCTGCATGCCCCCTTCGCGCAGGCGCGTGATGTTCTCCATCACCACAATGGCGTCGTCGACCACGAAACCGGTGGCGATGGTCAGCGCCATCAGCGACAGGTTATCGATGCTGAAGCCGAACAGGTACATGGCGCCGAAGGTGCCGATGAGCGAAACCGGAACGGCGACGCTGGGAATGAGCGTGGCGCGCCCGTCCCGCAGGAAAATAAAGACCACCAGGATCACCAGAATCACGGAGCCGATGAGACTGCGCTCCACGTCGCTCACCGAGGCCTTGATGGTGGTGGTGCGGTCGAGAACCATGGTGGAGTGAATGCCCTGAGGGATCGATGCCTGAATCGACGGGATCGCGGCCTTGATCCGGTCGACGGTATCGATGATGTTGGCGCCGGGCTGGCGGAAGATGATCACCGTGACCGAGGGAGTGCCATTCAGGTAGCCGGCGGTGCGGATGTTCGAGGCGCCGTCTTCGACGTCCGCTACGTCTTCGAGCCGGACCGCGGTGCCGTTGTGCATGCCCACGATGAGCGGCCTGTACTGTTCTGCATGATGCATCTGGTCGTTGGTGACGATGTCCGCAGTGGTATCGCCGTCGACGATCTGGCCGGCGGCTTCATGCGCGTTCTGCTGGCTGAGCACCGCCTGCACCTGCGCCAGCGTCAATCCATAGCTCTCGAGCTCGGTGGGGTTCGCTTCCACGCGCACCGAGGGGCCGGCGCCGCCGCCCACCACCACCTGACCCACGCCCTCGATCTGCGAAAGCCGCTGCGCCATGATCGACGACGCCTCGTCGTAGAGAGTTGGCTTGTCGTATTTCTCCGACGTGAGCCCGAGGATGACGATAGGCGCGTCGGCGGGGTTCACCTTGCGATAGGTGGGGTTGGCGGGCAGGTTCGCTGGAAGATAGGTGCGCGCGGCATTGATCGCCGCCTCCACATCGCGGGCCGCCCCGTCGATGTCGCGGCTCAGGTCGAACTGCAGTGTGATCGATGTGCTGCCGAGCTGGCTCGATGAGGTCATCTCGGTCACACCGGCGATGTGGCTGAACTGGCGCTCGAGCGGCGTAGCGATCGAAGAGGCCATGATCTCCGGGCTTCCGCCGGGCAGGCTGCCCGATACGGAGATGGTCGGGAAATCGATCTGCGGCAGCGGAGAAACCGGTAGCACATTGAAGGCGATGGCCCCGGTGAGCAACACGCCGGTCGTGAGCAGCGTGGTTGCCACCGGGCGGCGGATGAACGGAGCGGAGATGTTCATGCGCCCTCCGCGACTTCCCCGCGCGGCGCCGCTTTATTGGTCGCCGCGCCGAAGCGCCGGCCGATGCGATCGAAGAAGATGTAGATGACCGGCGTGGTGTAGAGCGTGAGCACCTGGCTGAGCAGCAGCCCGCCCACCATGGCGATGCCCAGCGGACGGCGCAGCTCCGAGCCCATGCCGGTGCCGAGGGCCAGCGGAATGCCGGCCAGCAGCGCGGCCATGGTGGTCATCATGATGGGGCGGAAACGCAGCAGGCTGGCCTCGTAGATGGCGTCGGTGGCATTCTTGCCGCGTTCGCGCTCGCCCTCGATGGCGAAGTCGACCATCATGATGCCGTTCTTTTTCACGATGCCGATGAGAAGGATGATGCCGATGATGGCGACGACGCTCAGGTCCTGGCGGAAGAGCATGAGCGCCAGCAGCGCGCCTACGCCCGCCGAGGGCAGCGTGGAGAGAATCGTCACCGGGTGAATGAAGCTTTCATAGAGCACGCCGAGGACGATGTAGACGGCGACCAGTGCGGCGATGATGAGCAGACCCTCGTTGGAGAGCGAGTCCTCGAAGGCGGCGGCTGTGCCCTGAAAGCCGACTTGCACGCTGGCCGGCATGTCGAGAGATTGCTGCGCCTTTTCGATGGCCGTAATGGCCGTTCCCAGCGAAGCACGGGGCGCCAGATTGAACGAGATAGTGACCGCCGGGAACTGCCCCTGGTGATCGATAGAAAGCGCTTCGTTTGTGCGTGAGACGTGAGTAAACGCGCTCAGCGGCACGGCGTTCGCGGGCGTAGTCGAGACGGTTGTGTTGGGCGTCTGCGCGCCGGAGCCCGTGCCCACATTGGCACTGAGCACATTGAAGGGCGGGCTGAGCACCTGCGACGACGGCGTGTACGCCACTGAGCCCGTGGTCGCATTGGAGCCAGCGGACGACGATCCCGAGGACGCGAACGACGAGGAAGCGCCCGGTCCGGAGGCGCCCGCGGACGCGTTGGACTGGATGTAGAGATCGTTCAGCTTGATGGGGCCGGACTGCACGCTGGGCAGCGTCTCCAGAATCACGTGGTACTGATTCAACTGCGTATACATGGTGCTGATCTGGCGCTGGCCGTAGGCGTCATAGAGCGTGTTATCGACCGTGGTCGGCGCGATGCCCAGCCGCGACGCGGTCACGCGATCGATGATGAGCGAGACCGCCAGGCCGCCGGTCTGCTGGTCGGTGGCCACGTCGGCAAGCTCGGGCAACTGCTTCATCTTGTCGACCAGCTTGTTGGTCCATTCTTCAAGCTCATCGGGGTCGGGGTCTTCGAGCGTGTACTGGAACTGGGTGCGGCTCACGCGGTCGTCTACGGTGAGGTTCTGCACCGGCTGCATGTAGAGCGTGATGCCGTGCACCGACTTCAGGTTCTCTGTCAACCGGCGGATGACATCGGAGGCGTCGAGATCGCGCTGATCGAGCGGCTTAAGGTTGATCGATACCCGCCCGCTGTTGAGCGTGGTGTTGGTTCCGTCGGCGCCGATGAACGACGACAGGCTTTCGACGGCCGGATCCTGAAGGATGACGTTGGCCAGCTCTTTCTGCTTTTCCGTCATGGCCGCGAATGAGATCGTCGCCGGCGCCTGCGAAATACCCTGGATCACGCCCGTATCCTGCAAAGGGAAGAAACCTTTGGGAATCACGATGTAGAGAACGATCGTGAGCACCAGCGTGGCCGCGGCCACCAGCAATGTGATGGTCTGATACTTGAGGACGAACTGGAGCGTGCGGCCGTAGAACGCGATCATGTTCTCGAATACACGCTCCGATGCGCGATAGAAGCGCCCCTCCTGCTCCCGCGGATTGTGGCGCAGGATCCGCGAGCACATCATCGGCGTAAGCGTCAGCGAAACGACCGCGGAGAGAACGATGGTGACGGCGAGAGTGACGGCGAATTCGCGGAACAGCCGGCCCACCACGCCGCCCATGAAGAGCAGCGGAATGAGCACCGCGATGAGCGATACGGTAAGAGAGATGATGGTGAAGCCGATCTGCTCCGCGCCCTTCAGGGCCGCCTGCATGGGCGGATCGCCGGCCTCGATGAAGCGCGAGATGTTCTCGATCATGACAATGGCGTCGTCGACCACGAAGCCGGTGGAAATGGTGAGCGCCATCAGCGAGAGATTGTCGAGGCTATAGCCCAGCAGGTACATGGCGCCGAAGGTGCCCACCAGCGAGAGCGGCACGGCCACGCTGGGAATAATGGTGGCGTAGAGATTGCGCAGGAAAAGAAAGATGACCATCACCACCAGGCCCACGGTGAGCAGGAGCTCGAATTCGACGTCGTCGACCGAGGCGTCGATGGCGGTGGTGAGATCGGTGAGCGGAGTAACGCGAATGGAGGCGGGCAGGTTCACTTCAAGCTGCGGAAGAATCGCCTTGATGGCCTTGACCACGCTGATGGTGTTGGCGCCGGGCTGGCGCTGAATATTCAGAACCACCGCGGGCGTCTCGTCCATCCACGCCGCCTGCTTGGTGTTCTCCACGCCGTCCACCACGTTGGCGACATCCGTCAGCATCACCGGAGCGCCGTTGCGATAGGCGACCACCACCTTGCGATAGTCGTTGCTGGTCACCAACTGGTCGTTTGCATTGATCTGGTAGTCCTGGTGCGGACCGTCGAAGTTGCCCAGGGCCTGGTTCACGCTGGTCGCGGTGAGCGCGGTGCGCAGGTCTTCGAGATTGAGCCCGTACGACGACAGCGCCGTAGGATTGGCCTGGATGCGCACCGCCGGCTTTTGCCCGCCGCTGATACTGACCAGGCCCACGCCGCTCAATTGCGAAAGCTTGGGCGCCAGGCGCGTATCCACCAGGTCCTCGACCTGGGAGAGCGGCATGGAGTCCGACGTGATGGCCAGCGTGAGGATGGGCGCGTCGGCGGGATTGGTCTTGCTATAGACGGGCGGCGCGGGAAGGTTCGAGGGCAGAAAACTCTGCGCGGCGTTGATGGCCGACTGAACTTCTTCCTCGGCGATATCGATGTTCAATGTGAGCGCGAACTGCAGCACCACGACCGACGAGCCGCCGGAGCTGGTCGAGGTCATCTGGCTGAGACCCTGCATTTCCCCGAACTGGCGCTCCAGCGGCGCAGTGACCGTAGTGGCCATCACGTCGGGGCTGGCGCCGGGATAAAACGTGACCACCTGGATGGTGGGGTAGTCGACCTCGGGAAGCGCAGACACCGGCAACTGGGTATACGCAACGATACCCACGAGCAGGATTGCGGCCATCAGCAGCGAAGTTGCAACGGGCCGCTGGATGAAAGGCCCGGAAGGACTCACGGAGCGTTGCCCTCAGTTGGATTGGCAGGAGCGGGCGCCCTTTTGGAAATGGTCACGGGGCTGCCGTTCTGCAGCTTGTCGAAACTGCTCGTCGCCACCACATCGCCAGGATTGACGCCGGTCACCGCGGTCACGCCGCCGTCCGTCACGCCCGGCATAACGGTGCGCTGCGTGGCCTTGCCGCCGGCGATCACATAAACGAAAGCCGTATCGCCGTTGTGCTGAATCGCGTTGGCCGGGATCAGCGTGACCCCGGACTCGGTATTCACCAGCAGCCGCGTATTCACAAATTGGTTGGGGAACAGATCGCCGTTCTTGTTGTCGAACATGGCGCGCAGCTTCAGCGTGCCCGTGGTGGTGTCGATCAGGTTGTCGAGGGTGAACAGCTTGCCCGTCGCGATCTTGGCCGTCTGCGCGCGATCCCAGGCCTCCACGGGAAGGGTGCGCGTTTTGCGCATGCGCGCCACCACCTGCGGCAGGCTGTCCTCGGCGATGGTGAAGATCACGGTGATGGGCTCGACCTGCGTGATCACCACCAGCGCCGTGGTGCCGTTGGCCTGCACCACGTTGCCGGGGTCCACCAGGCGAAGCCCGACGCGGCCCGCGATCGGCGACGTGATATGACAGTAACTGAGCTGAACCTTGTCGTAGTCCACCACGCCCTGGTCGTTCTTTACCGTGCCCTGGTCCTGCAGGACCAGCTTTTCCTGGTCGTCGAGCTGCTGCTTGTTGATGCTGTTGCGCGCCCACGCCGCGCGGTAGCGGTCCAGGTCCATCTGCGCCTGCGCCAGCAGATTGTTGTCGCGGTCGAGCGTTCCCTCGGCCTGGACAAGCTGCGCCTCGTAGGGCCGCGGATCGATCTCGATCAGCGCGTCGCCCTTGTTCACATGCTCGCCCTCGCGGTAGTGCACCTCAGTGAGCACACCGCTGGCCTGGGCCGTAATGGTGGATGTGTAGACCGGAGTCACGGTGCCAATAGCGTTGATATACACGCCGATATCGCCCTTGCGGGCGGTGCCTATGGTGACTGTGACGGTTGGCCGGGCGCTCATGCGCGCCTTCTGCGCGGCAGCGGCTTTCTCCTGGTTGCTGTGAATTACGTACAGAACGATGGCAATCAGGATCGCCACCAGGAGAACAACGATCCAGAGAATCCAGTGGCGGCTTCGCGGCGCAGGCAACTGGCGACCGGGACCGACGTGCTGAACATTCTTAGATTCTTTCGTTTCTTCCATCCCAGACTCTAGCCACTCCGCGCAAAAAAAAGCTCATTCGGAAGACGATTCCGCGCACGGAATCGCTTGGAAGACGGCGCTACTGCAGTTTTCTGTTGGTTGGGGACACCGGAAGCAACACTATCCCTTGTTGCAAATAAGGTGCGAAAAAAGCATCGCAGGTTGCCCGGCGAGGGGTCAATAACCAACTGCTGACATAGACGGGCAAAGAGCGCGCCAGGTCTCGAAAAAGTTTACTTCTCCTTGGTGACAGTGCGGATGAGCATGCCCAGCAGGGCGAGCACCACCGCGCCCCAGAAGGCGGGGACGATTCCGTTGACGCGAAATCCGCGCACGAACTCCGATGCGAGCAGGATCATCAACCCGTTGATGACCAGCAAAAACAACCCCAGCGTGAGAATGCTGAGCGGAATGGTGATGATCTTCAGGAACAGGCCGAGCGTCGCATTGAGAAAACCGATGACCAGCGCAGCCACCAAAGCGGGGACGAAGCCAACCAAGTGAAAGCCCGGCACCAGACGGGAAACGATCAGCAGCGCCAGCGCGCTCAACAGCCAGTGGAGCAGAAGCTTCATCATTCTTTCAACTCTGTCCCATTTCTCCGGATGTAGCAAGAGAAGCCCGCATTCCCTGGTTCGATGCAGATGGCATGGAGCGGTTGTGCATCGTCTTGCAACCTGGGTCTGCGCTGGGCGCGCAAGCGGAGCGGGAGAGAAAGCCAGAGCGTCGATGGCCAGCGTGCGGCGGTTCCATCCTTGCGATCGGCTTGATGCCGGAAGGATGGAGCATCGAAGACCGCGCGCCGAAGGGCGGTCTTAGAACCTGTCCAGAAACTAGGCCTTTGAAGGGTACGGCCTTCAGCCCGCACATTAAGAGCTGATCTTGGTCTCCGGCTTTAGCCGCTGAGGGGATGCAAGCTCCTGAAAAATCCTCCCCCAGGGGCTAAAGCCCGTACCCTTCACACAAAATGAAGTTTTGGGACAGCTTCTTAGGCTTGACGCTCAAATCGCACGCACGGCGGAAAAAGATTCCCGTTAGACTCCCGGCGCATTGGGGGCCGGCGCCTGTTGCCCGCGGCGCTGTTCCATCCGCTCTTTGCGCTGCTGCTCCCACGCTTCGAACTTCGTCTTCTGCTCGTCGCTCAAGAGTGCTTCGATCTTCGAATTTGTATCCTGGCGGATGGCCTGGATCTGCTCGCGATTGGGCTGCGCTCCACTTGCCTGGCTGTTTTGCGCGGTTGAATTGCGCAGTTGTTCGATCTGCTGATGCTGCGCCTCAAGAATCGACTTCACCTGCGTCTTCTGCTCGCCGGTGAGCGACAGGACGCGCGAAAGCTGGTTGAGTTCCCGCTCCACCTGGAGCCCGTGATGGTACATTTCCCCGGCGGCGGGGCCGTTGGCGGGCGGGGCTGTCTGTGTGTCTGCCTGTGCGTAAAGCGCACAGCAACTCGCGATGAGAATGCTGGCGCTCAAAAACGCGCGGCGCGCCAGCATTAAACCATAGGTGACTTCAAACATGTGCAATGCTCCTCTCCGTGTGGAGAAAATCTTGTTGAGGCCAGTTGGCCATGGTTGGATTCAACACGGAAAGCGTTCCCGCGTTGCGGTCCAACATTACGTTCCAGCGCGGCCATAGCATTTTCCGAAACGATGTAGACCGGAGCCACGAAAGTTGAGTCGATTTTCTTCAAGAAAATCGACACCCTCCACTTTCAGAAAGTTCACAGTATTTCGGAAAATGCCTTAAATCGGTCTTCCTCTGGTGAGCAGCATCGCCGGCGAAGTGCTCGTGGAAGTAGACGCGCGGCGGCGCGCATTCGTTGACGCGGCGCGCGAATTGTTTTTTGCGCTTTGGGCCAATGCGGCTGTTGCCTGGGGGAACTCTGCAAGAGAGACTCTGCGGACGACGGCGCCCGCGAGAGGTTTACATTGGTTGCATGTTTGCGCGCAGGCTTTCGATTGAGCGAATCGATGCGGCGGGTGCACGGCACGCGTGCCCCATTCGCTGGATCGATAACTTCGCCATGCGCAATTTCACCAACGATGCAGTCTTCGACGACACCCTGCCGCTGGCGGATGGTTTGATGGAAGCGGGAAATCGCGTGCCCCTCGATCGCCTGCGCCCGGCGATGGAAGACTGGTTTCGCCGCAAGGGATTCTTGAAGACGGACGAGAAACTTGAGATTGCAGAGACTCGATCGGGGAAAGATGCACATTAGGCGGAGAAGAATGCGCTTGAGAAAGAAATTCGCTCTAGGCTGTTTGGTTTTCATGGCCTTCGTCTTCGCGTCCGCGGGTGCAATGTTTGCGCAAACCGATCCCTCCGGCGACGTGGCCGCCGATCCGGGACCGCTCGCGACCAATCTCTCGCCGGCACTCAAGCCGCGCGATGTGCAGAAGGCCATGCGCAAGGTTGCGGACTGGCAACTGCGTACCGGCGAAGTCCGCTTCAGCGCGGATTGGACGTTTGCCGCGTTGTACGACGGATTGCTCGCCGCGTCGCGCACGACCGACGATGGGAAGTATCGCGACGCGGTGCTGCATTTTGCCGAGAGAAATGAATGGAAGCTCGGCCCGCGCTTCAGCCATGCCGACGATGAGGCGGTCGCGCAGTCGTATCTCGAACTCTACATGGAGCATCCGGCGCCGCAGCGCGTTGCGGCGATGAAAGCCGAGGCCGACAAGTTGCTCGCGCGGCCGGACGATCCGAACAAGGATCTCTGGTGGTGGTGCGACGCGTTGTTCATGGCTCCGCCGGCGCTGGCGCGGCTCTACAAGGTGACCGGCGACCAGCGCTATCTCGACTATATGAATCGCGAGTGGTGGATCACGTCGAGCCATCTCTACGATGCAAAGATTCACCTCTACTCGCGCGACGCGAGCTACCTCGATAAACATGAAAAGAACGGCGCGAAACTGTTCTGGTCGCGCGGCAATGGATGGGTGATGGCCGGCCTGGCGCGCGTTATCCCGTATCTTTCGGAGAACTACCCTTCGCGCGCAAAGTACATCGCGCAGTTCCGGGAGATGGCGCAGGAGGTCGCGTCGATCCAGGGGCCCGATGGATTGTGGCGCAGCGGGCTGCTCGATCCCGCGGCGTATCCCAATCCCGAGGTCTCCGGCTCGGCGTTCTTCACGTTCGCGCTGGCGTGGGGGATCGACGATGGCCTGCTCGATCGCAAGACCTACGAGCCCGTCGTCGCAAAAGCGTGGAAGGGTCTGCTCGCGCACGTCTACGCCGATGGGCGGCTGGGGTCGATTCAGCGCATCGGCGGCGCACCCGACAGCGTGCAGCCCGGAGGCAGTTACGTCTACGGCGTCGGAGCGTTTCTGTTGGCCGGCTCTGAAATCGACAAGCTTGCAAAGAGCCGGCCGTAATGCTCCCCGCTAAACATCGTTGCCCAGGTGGAAGATCGGCTCCAGGCCGTGGCCGCCGCTGAGCAGGGCCTGCTCTTCGTGCGGCTCCAGCGGCTTGTAGTTCTGCGCCACGTCCATCGCGAGGCGGAAGTAGCGCTCGTCGCCGGGCGGAATGGCGGCGGTTATGGGGTGGCCGAGCGTCCAGCGCAGGCCGAGCGAAGCCTCATCCGGATAGCGCGCCGGCTGATACCAGCACTTGGGCTCGGGATGGTTCTTGCTCTCGTCGGCCGGCCAGGTACTCTTGGCCATGGCTTTGAGCGCCAGAATCCCCATCCGCTTGTCCTGCGCGCGCTCTAAAATCTGCGGGCCGAAGTTGGCCTGCGAGAAGAGCACCCAGTTTACCGGAAAAAGCACCGTATCGAAGTTGTAGCGGTCGAGCGCCGCCAGCGCGGTTTCAACCGAGTGAACCGAAAATCCGATGTAGCGGATCTTGCCTTCCTTTTTCGCGGCTTCCATGGTCTCCATCGCGCCGCCGGGGCCGAGCACCTTGTCGAGATCGGTCATCTTGGTGAGCGCGTGGAACTGGTAGAGATCGACGTGATCGGTCTCAAGCAGGCGCAGCGATTCCTCGAGCTGCTTGCGCGAGTCGTCTTTCATGCGGCCTTCGGTCTTGCAGGCGAGAAAGACGTTTTTGCGATAGGGCACGAGCGCGGGCCCGAGCCGCTCCTGCGCGTTGCCGTAGCTGGGCGCAATGTCGAAGTAGTTGATGCCGCGATCGACGGCTTCGGCCACGATGTTGCGCGCGGCGCTGGGATCTTCGTCCATGACGACGATTCCGCCGAAACCGATGATGGAGAGCTTCTCGCCGGTCTTGCCCAGCGGGCGCCGGGCGATGGGATTCGAAGGCGTTTTGCCGGATGCGTGCAGTTGGCTCGATGTAGCGACGGCGGCGGTGATGGCGGCTTGTTTCAAGAAGTCGCGGCGTTGCATAGGTCTGTCTCCGGAGTTTTGGAATCGGACGATCCGCGTACGAAGACATTGTTTCACACGCGGGAACGCAGCCGATTGTGAAGTCTCGGAATAAACCTTTATTTCGAAGCTGGTATTCCCTCAGGGGCTAAAGCCGCTTCATTCTTTGCTGGGATTACGTACGGGCTGAAGCCCGTGCCCTTCAAAACTTCGACCTAGTCGGAAGCTTCTTAAGGATTGCCATTATCCGGGCAGCTTCGAGAGGTAGAAACCGAACAGCACCAGGATGCCGGCGATGATGCCGATGGCAAGGCGAAGGCGCTCCTGGAACTGGTCGCGGGCCGAGCCGATGCGCGGCACCATGGGCACCGCGAAGAGCAGGCCGGAAGCGCATCCGCCGATGTGGGCCATGTTGTCGATGTGGATGCCGGTGTAGTGCGAACCGAAGCTGATGCCGCCGCCGATGACCAGGTTGATGACGGCAAAGTAGATGACCGATCGGCGCAGACGCTTCAACTCCAATGGTGGCACGGGCAGGCGCGGCGATTTGAGCAGGACGATGAGCGCGCCGGCGATGCCGAACACCGCGCCCGAAGCGCCCGCGCCGACGGGAAAAAGAACGTTTCCGGAAGAATCGTGCATCGGCCAGGCCCAGTTAACGGCGGTCGATAGCAGATTCCCCGCCGCGCCGGTGAGCACGTAGACCGCGACCACGCCGGCTGAACCCATCAGCGGCTCGGCCAGCAGCGCCAGGTTCCACAGGCACCACATGTTAGTGGCCAGATGCAGAATGCCGACATGGACGAACATGGCGGTGACGATGCGCCACCACTCGCCGCCGATCAGCACGGCGCCGGCGTGATCCGCGCCCCAAAGATAGAGCTTCTCCGGCGAAGGATTGACGGGATTGACGCCGCTCAGCGTCATGGCCAGAAACACCGCGCAGTTGACGCCCACCAGCAGATAAGTAGCCGGCGACGAGGCCCACGACGGCGCTCGACGGCGCGCCTGCGGTTGCGGCGGGTTGTATTCCGCGCCCGGAGGCAGAATCTCCGGTTCCGGCGCAGGCTGGTAGGTCCCCATGCCTCAACTGTATGTGCGTTGCCGATGCGCTGGCAAACCGCGCGGCTTGTCACAGAAGAATTGTCGCGTTCGATGTAGTCTGGAATTTGGTTTTCGGACCGGGATTCGACAAACCGGGATTCGACAAATCAGGATTCGACATGGGGGCGAAGCTGTGAGCGGGGAGAAAAAGATTCGGCGGGCGCTCGTGAGCGTGACCGACAAGACCGGACTGGTGGAGTTTGCGCGGGTGCTGGCCGAGTTCGGCGTGGAGCTGATTTCGACCGGAGGCACGGCGAAGGCGCTACGCGAGGCCGGCCTGGAAGTGAAGGACATCGGCGACCTGACCGGCTTCCCGGAGATGCTGGACGGGCGAGTGAAAACGCTGCACCCGCGCGTGCACGGTGGGTTGCTCTATATGCGCGGAAACGCAGCGCACGAGGCAGCGGTAGCCGAGCACGGCATCGATCCGATCGATATGGTGGTGGCGAATCTCTACGCGTTTGAAAAGACCGCCGCAAATCCTAACGTCCCCTTCGGCCACCTGATCGAAAACATCGACATCGGGGGGCCGTCGATGGTGCGCTCCGCGGCCAAGAACTTTGAGGACGTGGCGATTGTGACGGATTTGCAATCTTATCCGGTGCTGACTGAGGAGTTGAAGGCCAATGGCGGCGCGCTGAGCCGTGAAACGCGCTGGCGGCTGGCGAAGCAGGCTTTTGCGCTAACGGCGGCCTACGACACGGCCATCGCCGACACGCTCGATCGCATCGCCGAAGCCCCTCCAGCCGACGCACCGGCCGCGCCGGACACCAACAGCTTGCCCGCAACGCTGCGTATCAACTTACCAGAGGCGCAATCGCTTCGTTACGGCGAAAACCCCCACCAGCGGGCCGCGCTCTATTCCGACGGCTCCGGCCTGGGCATCGCCGGCGCCGCGCAGCTCCAGGGCAAGGAGCTAAGCTTCAACAACCTGGTCGATCTGGATGCCTGCTGGGAACTGGCCCAGGAGCTCGCCGAGGGCGGCGAGCCGGCGGTGGTCATCGTGAAGCACACCAACCCCTGCGGCGCGGCGACGGGAAAAACCCTCGTCGAAGCCTACCGCAAGGCGCTGGAGTGCGACCCGGTTTCGGCTTTTGGCGGGGTCATTGGCATCAACCAGCCTGTTGACGGAGACGCTGCCGACGAGATTGCCAAGCTCTTTGTCGAGGCCATTGCCGCGCCCGCGTTCTCGGCCGAGGCGCGCGAGCGCTTTGCGACAAAGAAGAATCTGCGCCTGGTCGAAGTGAGGCCCTCGCCGCCGCGGCCGGTAGTAAAACACGTTTCCGGCGGATTGCTGCTCCAGGACGCGGATACCGGCCGGGTTACTGAGTCCGAGCTGAAGGTAGTTACGTGGCGGCCGCCGGCGGCCGAAGAACTGCGCAGCCTGCTCTTTGCCTGGCGCGTCGCCAAGCACGTCAAGTCGAACGCGATTGTCTACGCCCGCGACGGCCAGACGCTGGGCGTGGGCGCCGGCCAGATGAGCCGCGTGGATGCGGCGCGTTTTGGCGCCATGAAAGCCGTTTTGCCGCTCAAGGGGTCGGTGGCGGCATCGGATGCTTTTTTCCCGTTCCCGGACGGCCTCGAAGCCGTAGCCGAAGCCGGCGCGACCGCCATCATCCAGCCCGGAGGATCGGTGCGCGACCAGGACGTGATCGCAGCCGCCGACCGGCTGGGAATCGCCATGGTGTTTACCGGCATCCGGCACTTCCGGCACTAAAAGGCGCCTATCGGCTCGTCCTTGGACAGGACCGGTACGGCCCATTTCCGTAACCGCTGTGAGACGCGAAACCCGGTCCAAATCAAGAAAAAGCGCCGCGGCGCATGTTTCGGAACCAAATGACGGGTAAAATCGTCTGTACAAGTAGCCTGGTTCGCGGTTTACCGGCGAGCCGCTGCATATTGCCCTTCGGCGCGGGATATTTCCCGTTCGCGCGGCTCATGAGGTATGAATTACCCAGAATGATGAACTTAAATCGTAATTTGAAGTCCCCTTGGCTGGTCATTGCCATCGCATCGATGGTGGTGCTGCCGGCCGGGCTTGGTCGTGCGCAAAGCGGAGCGGTCAACGGAACCCCGGAAAAGCCCGCAACGAGCAGCGCAACTCCGGCGACGGACGCCAAAAGCGGCGGGAGCGATACGACCCCTGTTCCCGACCGGGCCAAAGCCTACTACCACCTGGCGCTGGCCAATACCTACGAAGAAGACGCCATCACCTACGGCAGCCAGGAGTTCCAGAACCGGGCCATCGACGAATACAAGACCGCGCTCAATGCCGATCCCGATTCGCCGGAGCTCAACGACGGGCTCGCGGACCTTTATTTCCGCATCGGGCGGGTGCGCGACGCCGAAACCACCGCCAAGGCCGAGCTGAATAAATCGCCGGGCGACCTGGACGCGCACAAGCTGCTGGGCCGCATCTACCTGCGCGAGCTGGGCGACGGGTCGACGGCGCCCACCACGCCCAACGTCCTTGAACAGGCGATCGCCGAGTACGTGAAGATCGTTACGCTCGATCCCAAGAGCGTAGAGGACCGCATGGTCCTGGGACAGCTTTACACCTTCAAGCACGAGCCGCAGAAGGCCGAGGAGCAGTTCAAGACGGCGCAGGCTCTTGACCCCGATTCGGAAGAGGTCGTCCTGAACCTGGCTCGCCTGTATGCCGAGAGCGGCGACGTTGCCCACGCGGCGAAGGTGATCGAAGCGGTGCCGGAGGACGACCGCTCGTCGAAGATGGAGTTTGCCCTGGGTGCGGCCTACGACCAGTTGAAGCGGCCCAAGGACGCGATCGCCGCCTACCAGCGAGCCGCCGACCTGGAGCCGGAAGACGTGGATACGTTGCGCGCGCTGGCCCAGGCGCTGTTCAACGACAACCAGCTCGATGCGGCGCTCAAGCAGTACAACGATATTGCCGAAGCCGATCCGGACGATGTGGCAACGCTGGTGCACATCTGCGAAATCCAGCGCCGCCAGGGCAAGTTCGACGACGCGCTGGCAACCATTCGCAAGGCGGTGAAGAAGGAACCGGATAATCTCGAGGCGGGCTACAACGAAGGAATCCTGCTGGACCACATGGGGCACTTCGATGAGGCGGCGCAGGAATACGAGAAGATGGTCGAGCAGACCTCGCACGCCAACGGCGCCTACACGGCCGACGAGAAGAACAACCGCGGAATCTTCCTGGAGCGGCTGGCCAGCGTCTACCACGAGCAGAACAGGACGGACCAGGCCGTCGCCACTTACCAGAAGATGATCGACCTGGGCGGCGATACCGCCGAGCGTGGATACGAAGGCCAGGTCGAGGCCTACCACGACGCCATGCAGTACGACAAGGCGGTCGAAGTGGCGCGCAAGGCGGTCGATGCAAAGCCTAAGGATCGCGGCCCGAAGCTGGTGCTGGCCGAGGCCCTGGTGGACGAGGGAAAGCCCGAAGACGCGCTGACGCTAGCCAAGGGATTGATCGACAACGGCAAGGACGACCGCACCACGTGGCTCGAGATCAGCGAAATCGACAAGCGGCTGCATCGCTGGAAGGATGCCGAGGACGCCCTGAACAAGGCAGGCACGCTGACCACCGACAAGAGCGACCAGACCTATCTGCTCTTTTTGCGCGGCGCGCTGGCCGAGCGGCAGAAGCACTACGAGCCGGCCGAGCAGTACTTTCGCCAGGTGCTGGACCAGGACCCTCAGAATGCGATGACGCTGAACTACCTCGGCTTCATGCTGGCCGATCGCGGCACGCGCCTGCCCGAAGCGTTGAAGATGATTCGCCAGGCCGTGGATATCGATCCGGCCAACGGCGCCTATCTCGATTCTTTGGGTTGGGCCTACTTCAAGCTTGGCCAGTACGAGCTTGCCGAGGACAACCTGCGCAAGGCCGTGGAGCGCACGCAGACCGATCCCACCGTTCACGATCACCTGGGCGATCTGTACGAAAAGACCGGCCGCATCCGCCTGGCCGCGGCGCAGTGGGAGCTCTCGATCGCCGAATACGCAAAGTCGGCTACAGCGGCGGACATCGAGCCGGCCGATGTAGCCAAGGTTCAGCACAAGCTGGAGAGCGCGCGCGTCCGGCTGGCCAAGCAGGAAGTGGTGACCGGCGACGGGAAGCCGGAATAGATCGATCCGCATCGCGGAACGTACCGCAAGAACAAAAGGGACGGGCTTAACGGCCTGTCCCTTTTTTCATGCACGCTAATCGATCGGGCCTACGCGGCGAGTTGAGCGGCCGACCGACCGCTACCACACTGCCTTATTGCTGCGCAGCCGCGGCAATGTAAAGGTCCACGCTGTTCTTGTCCACGAGAGACGTTCCGGTGTCGATGAACACGGGATAAGGTGCGAAGGGGTCGGAGCTATAGTCCTTGCCGAGCTGGGCCGGCGGATTGTGGAAGATCTCGTCGAGACATTTCAATCCGTAATAGGCCATGGTGTAGGGCTTTTGCACTACCGTGGCGTCGATGCTCCCGTCCTTGATTCCGTCCAGGGTGTCCTGATTCACATCCCAGGCCATCACTTCGATTTTTTCGCCTTTGGCGCGCTTGACCGCGTCCGCAACCATCTTGCCCGAGGCCGATTCCAGGCAGATGTAGGCATCGATCTTTTTGGGACCGGTGAGCGTCAGGAACTCCTGGGTGCGATCGAACGCGGCGCGCGGATCGCTCTTTACGTCGACCACGTCGGCGATTTTGATCTCGGGGCTGCCGGCGAATGCGTCCTTGAATCCCTTCAGACGCTCATCGGTGTTGGGCTGGCCGGGGATGGTGAAGAAGACTACGTTGCCCCTGCCACCCAGCTTCTCGACCACGCGCCTGCCTCCCAGCCGGCCGGCTTCGAGGTTGTTGGTGCCGATGAAAAAGAGCCTGCGGCTGCCGGCGGCGTCGGAGTCGATGGTGAGAACCGGAACTCCGGCTCCGATGGCGGTATCGATCTCCGGCTGCAGCACGGAGACGTCGGAGACCGAGATCAGGATGCCCGCGGGTTTGGCCGCGACCGCCTTCTGGAACTCGGCAAGCTCGGCCTGCGGGTCGTAGCCATCGGGCCCCACGACACGGGAAGTCACCTTATACTGCGCCGCGGCATTCTTGAAGCCGGCTATCGCCGAGTGCCAATAGGGCAGCGCCGCATTTGTGGTAACGAGGTAATACACCTCTTTGGTCGAATGCCTCTCACAGCCGGAGGTGAATGCAACCGCCGCCAGCGTGGCCAACGCAATCTTTCCTATCGCCTTCATGCTTGCCTCCTGGTCCGATGTGAAAAAGGTCCGATGTGAAAAAGCGACTCCGCAGACTGCCGCGCAGACAACATGCGCCAGCCCGTTGGAAATTCGGCTGGATGCTACTCCTGCCGCTGGGGTTTTGTCCAACACAGCCGCATGGGAGTTTATAGCACCCTGCAGACGACTTCGCGGAGACTTTCATTGCGGTCTCGCCTGAATCGCGCCGGAATGCGGGTTGCCGGCCAGCTTTCTACGTCGCGATCGGAGCGTTGTTGCGCCGCTCCGGCTGATGCCTGACGTAAGCTTGAATTGCGCATCGATGATCGACGTGAAATCCAGATTGGCCGCCGAATTGCCCATGAGCATTGCTGTCTCCGGCATGGAAGACGGCGAACTGATGCGCCGTGAACATGCTGAGCCGTCCCATCCCTATCGAGCGCCGTTCGCCCGCGACGGCGACCGCATTCTGCACGCACGGGCCTTTCGCCGCCTGGCGGGAAAGACTCAAGTGTTCACGCGCCTGCCCGGAGATCCGCCCGGTGACCACTTCCGCAGCCGCTTGACACACACGCTCGAAGTAACGCGGATTGCTCGCACGCTGGCCGGAGCGCTGGGGCTGAATTGCGAGCTCGTCGAGGCTTTGGCGCTGGCGCACGACATCGGCCATCCGCCTTTTGGCCACGCCGGCGAAAAGGCGCTCGACCGCATGATGCGCGCGTACGGGCTCAGCTTCGACCACAATCTGCACGCGCTGCGCATCGTCACCTGGTTCGAAGAGCGCTATGCGGCTTTTCGCGGGTTGAACTTGACACTGGGCGTGCGCGAAGGCATCGTCAAGCACTCGCGCGACTATTCGCCGGAGGAGCATCCGGAGCTCGTGGAGTATTTGCTCGATCAACGGCCGCCGCTCGAGGCGCAATTGATCGACCTGGCCGACGAGATCGCCTATCTGACCGCCGACCTCGACGACGGGCTCGACTCCGGCATTCTCTCTCTGGGACAGATTCGCTGTGCGGTGCCGCTGTTTCGCGGCTTTCACGATGCGGTGTTGGAGGAGTTTCCGGCGGCTGCGCCCAAGGTCAAGGTGCATGAAGCGCTCCGGCGCATGCTGGACGCGCTGGTGACCGATCTGCTGGGGGAAGTCCGCGCACGTGTGTCCGCAATCGGCGCGACAACTCTCGAGGAAATCCGCCACGCGCCGGAGCGGCTGGTCGGGTTAGGCCCGCGGATGGAAGCCGAGCGCGCCACCGCCAAGGAGTTCCTCTACGCCAGCCTCTACAACTCGCCCGTCATCGAAGAAGTCCACGCGCACGCGACTCAAGTTGTTGAAGGGCTGTTTGCCGCCATCGCCGCCGATCCCGGCTTGCTTCCGCCAGACCATCGCGCGCAGATTCCCGCGCAAGGCCTGGCGCGCGTCGTTGCCGATTACATTGCCGGTATGACCGACAGTTTTATCGAGCAGGCGTGGGGGCGCGTTTGGAGCCTCTGAGCCGATCGGGGGCTATTCCAGGGAAATATTCGATTCCGTGACCTCAGCCTCCCGAGTGAGAATGATCCTTGGCCCATCCACGTGGAGTGAAACGCGCGTTTCCTCCTCCATCTTCAACAACTGACGAATCGGCCCCGGGATCTCGATCTCACCTTCAGGACCAACAGTTACGAAGAAGGTCTCCATGGCTTGCATTCTGGCAGAAATGTAAGTCCGAAGCGCGATGCCGCTGGAAATAATGCGGTATGACGCCATCTCGGATTTGCACGCTCAATTACTGTCCTGTTTCGGTCGCGCTTTACTGTACCGTCCCCTGCGGACGCAGCTTGCGCAAATCCAGCGCGCAGGCGACGGCGTTGTGCGCGTTCAGGCGCAGGTTATCCGATGCCGCCCACAGCCATAAGCGGCTGGTTTCGCTGGGGTTGCGCTGGCTCGGTTCGGGGCGCATGCGGACCAGCACGTCGTTTTGCCCGGTGGCGGCCAGGTTGGAGGGCGAATCGGTGTCTTCCAGCACCAGGTCGATGTGATCGCCGCTGAGAGCCTGCTCGAGAGCGGTGATCGCCACCGGCCGCTCCAGTTCCACGGCGATCGAAAACGTGTGGCCGTGAAAAACCGGCGCATGAATCACCTGCAAGGAGAGCGCCGGCCAGCCGCCATCCGACAGCGCCTCATAATGGCGGCGAATGCGCGCCGCAGTGGCGCTGAGGCTGATCTTGGCGCTCTCGCCCAGGCCGTTGAGAAGGTTGTAAGCGGCCTGCGCGTCGTAGATGGCGCGCGGCAGGCTCTGAAAGCTGAGCAGGCTTACGGTCTGCTGATGCAACTCGTCCATGGCGGCGCGGCCATACTGGCTGGCGGGCTCGAGGAGGGTGGCGGCGGCGAACCGAACCGGCGCGGCCTGCTGCAGCCGGTCGAGCAGGAGGACAAGAGCCAGGGCCGCGGGATGGGCAGGAACAACGGCCGGCGTGAACAGATCAGGGGTGACCGCGTCCGCGCCCAGCCACGGCGCGCGAATCAACACTCCGGTCTCCTGGTCCAGTGCTCCGGAAAGGTCAAGCACCGTCGAGCCCGACCGCAAGGCCTGGCGCCAATGCGTGCGCGTTAGGTGTTCTGTGCCGGCGAAGAAAGTGAAGTCGACGTGCTCGAAGGCATCGGCGCCAATGGGCTGGATGAGCGTCACTTCGTCGCCCACCTGGTCCAACTGGCCCTGGGCTTCTTCTTCATCGAGCAGGACAAAAGTGGCCGCCGCCAGCGGCGACTCGGAAAGGGCCTCCTTCAATTCGCGGCCCACCAGGGTAGAGGCTCCGGCAATGGCGATTTTGTACACGGGCGTCCTTTTACTGTTCGCTGAGATGCGGGGAGTTGCCGGACCCCGCGAATGCCGCGAGCATCCTGCCTGGCGTTCGAATTCCGAGGCATTGGAAGTGAGCGGAATGACCGCTTTGCGAAGCATTCGTCATGGGCTGGCTGAGAGACTGTCGGCCAAAGTGAATTTCCATTGCGTCGGAATCTCGAACGGTCCGGAAATGCGGTTCCAAGGGTATTCCAGGTTCTCCGGCCTACGCCCATTATCGTCTACCAGGCGGAATGTCGTTGCAGAAGTTGTCGAAGTGAGGGTCGCGAACCCTAGGTCGGCGACCGCGTGATTTTGTGCTTTTGGGGGCTGTGGACTCCCACCCTTTCGCCAGAAAAAAGGCGAAAGGATGGGGCACGGAGCAGGGGCAAGATCACGCGGTCAGATACCTAGTACAATCGACGCAATCTCGAAGTGATGAAACTCCGGAAACTCCACCTCATCGGGCGCAGTCCATCGAGGCTCCTCGCATCGCTTCTCGCGTCCGCCGCACTCCTCGTCACGGGATGTCATTCGGGATTGCCTGCGCCGACGTCGAAGACTTACGGCGATTTCGTTTCGGCATTTTACGTAGGATTGGCTGCGCTGCAGGTGGGCGACGACGTTCGCGCGGAGAGTTCGCTGGGGCTGGCTACGAAACTTGCGCCGGGTGAGCCGGCCGCCTGGGCGAACTGGGGCGTGCTGGCGCTGCGCCAGCGCAACTTCGACATCGCCCAGGAAAGGTTGACACGCGCCCACGATCTGGCCCCAAAGGACGATCATATTGACTACCTTCTTGGCGTTCTCGAAAGCGACCGCGGCAATTCGGCCGGAGCCATCGCGGATTTGCGCGAGACGATAAGACTGAATCCATCGAATCTGCAGGCGGCGTATCAACTCGCGCTGGAGGTCGAGCGCCAGGGAGGCCCCGATGGCGAGGCCCAGTTTCAAAGCCTCGTCACGAAGATTCTGGCAGTTCAGCCCAACAATCTTGCCGCACTGCTCGAGCTCTGCCGGATCGCTGCCAAGCGTGGAGACGGCACCACGCTTCGCTCAGCCGTGGCGCGTATTGCGGCGCAATCCGCATCCTGGCCTGCGGACGTCAAGGAGCAACTAGCCGAACTGCAGGCTGCTTCCTCGGCCACGCCGGCGGCGGCTGCGGCAATCCGCAGTGTCTTTCTCCGCAATGTGCTCATGCAGATTCCCGCGTTCCGGCAAAATCTGGCCGTTATCAAGGCAGCCCCAGGAGAAGAGGCCAAGCCATTTCTGCATTTTCTTCGGCTTCCCTCCCCCGGCGGCCGGCCGGCTGCGCCGGATACGTCCATTCGTTTCGATGAACATCCGCTTGCAAATAGCGATTCGCAGAAGTGGGATTGGATCGGCGCCGTCTCCATGAGCAGCGAGGGAGCTCCGGTGGTTGTGACCGCCAATGCGCGGCAGGTTCGCCTCTCCAGTGGCGCGAGCTTCCCGTTTCCAGGCGGCGCGAACGAGGTGGCGCCCTCACCGGAGTCGGTGCTGCCAGTGGACTTCAACTACGACTTCAAGACCGATCTTGTGCTCGCCGGCGCGGGCGGCCTTCGTTTTCTCCGCCAGGAGGATCCCACAAAATTTACCGACGTCACGGCGCAAACCAAGTTGCCGAAGGCCGTTCTCACAGGCGGCTACACCGGAGCATGGGCCGTGGATATTGAAGCGGACGGCGATCTCGATATCGTGCTGGGTGCGGCGAGCGGCGTGCCTACGGTGCTGCGCAACAACGGGGATGGAACGTTCAAGCCGATCCATCCTTTCGCCGCAATCTCCGGAATCCGTCAATTTGTGTGGGCCGATCTCGACGGCGATGGCAATCCAGATGCATCCATGATCGATGGCGCAGGGCGGTTGCATGTCTTTCACAACGAACGCTCGGGAAACTTCACCGAGCAAGCGCTGCCGTCGAATCTGGAAACGATCAAGGCAATTGCGACCGCCGACGCCAATCACGATGGCATTCTGGATCTTCTTGCGGTCGAGTCCGATGGATCGATTCTGCGTCTCTCCGATGCGAACGGCACCTGGGATACGGGCGAAATCGCACGCGTGCCCGATCCGGACAAATCTCTGGCGGGCGAAGTTCGCCTGCGCGTGGGCGACTTCGATAACAACGGAGCTTTCGATCTGCTGCTGGCATCGACCGGGACGGCCGGGACGGGCAGAATCGCGGGCGCTCGCATCTGGCTTGGCGGCGAAGACGGCCAGCTCACGCTGCTTGAGCAATCGGTCGGCCCACCGCGGGTTTTCGACGCAGCAATCCTGGGTAACGATGGCCGCCTCGACTTGCTTGGACTTTCCGTGGACGGGCAGCCCGTCGAAGCGATCAATCGCGGCACCAAGAATTATTACTGGCAGATTACCCGGCCGCGCGCGCACCAGGCCACCGGCGATCAGCGCATCAACTCCTTCGGCATCGGAGGCGAAATCGAAATCAGGTCCGGACTGCTCGTCCAGAAACAGCCCATTACCGGCCCCTTGCTTCACTTTGGCCTGGGCAACGCAGCCGGCGCCGAGGTTGCGCGCATCCTGTGGCCCAATGGGACGGTGCGCGCGGAATTCGCCCTCAAGGCGGACCAGGAATTCGTTGCCGAACAGCGGCTGAAAGGCTCGTGCCCATTTCTCTTTGCCTGGAATGGCAAATCGATGGAGTTTGTGAAAGACACGGTCCCCTGGGGCTCGGCGCTTGGGCTTCGCATCGATTCGCTGGGGCCGGCGCGCATTGCGGCCACCGAAGAGTGGTACAAAATCGGCGGCGGCCAGCTTGTGCCGCGCGATGGCCTTCTCAACCTGCGCATTACCGGAGAACTGTGGGAGACGTATTACTACGATTATCTGGGCTTGATGGCCGTCGACCATCCCGCGGGCACCGAGATCTTTGTCGACGAACGCTTCGCGGTCCCTCCCGTCAAGTTGGCGATTACCGCTGTTGCCGCGCCGCATCCCATCGCGCACGCGGTGGACGATCTGGGAAACGACGTAACGGAGCTTCTGCGCTCGGTGGATGGTAGATATCTCGATACGTTCGGCCGCGGACAATACCAGGGAATTACTCGCGACCACTACGTTGAAGTCGATCTTGGCGACGACGTGCCCGCAAATGGACCGCTCTGGCTCATTGCGAGCGGCTGGCTTCATCCATCGGACTCATCGATCAACGTCGCGATCTCACAGGGCGGCGAGGAACGCCCCAAGCCGCTGAGCCTCGAAGTTCCCGATGGGCACGGAGGATGGATTGTGGCGCGGCCGAACCTCGGCTTCCCCGCGGGCCGCAACAAAA
This sequence comes from Occallatibacter sp., assembly GCA_049676965.1. Lineage (GTDB taxonomy): Bacteria > Acidobacteriota > Terriglobia > Terriglobales > Acidobacteriaceae > Telmatobacter. The sequence goes on along the minus strand of JBAUBR010000513.1, from coordinate 32,636 downwards.
CCTGCCTCATCGATCTCTCGGGCCTGTTTCGCAAGGGAACGCCCCACAAGCTGCGCCTGAGCACCAATCTTGAAATCTACTGGGACCAGATCGAATGGGCACAAGGCCTGCCCGGCGCTCCGGTTAAGATTACGCGCTTGGTTCCTCAGACAGCGGAGCTGCGCTATCGCGGTTTTTCCGCCATTCATCAGGCGAATCCATCTTCGCCGGAGATTCCCGACTATAACCGCCTGGCCGCGACCACGCAGATCTGGCGCGATCTCTCCGGTTACTACACGCGCTATGGAGACGTGCGCGAGTTGCTCGCCGGTATCGACGATCGATATGTCATTATGAATGCCGGCGATGAGCTGGCGCTGCGCTTTCCTGCGCCGCCCCAACCTCCGCGGGGTTGGGTACGCGACTACGTCATCGCGGGCGATGGGTGGATCAAGGATGGCGACTATAACTCGACCTATTCGAGAACCGTGCAGCCGCTGCCCTATCACGCCCGAAGCGAATACGATTCTCCGCCGGGTAAACTCGAAGACGAGTGGGTCTACCGCCATCACCCTGAGGATTGGCAGACGTACCAGACTCGCTATGTCACGGCGGACACATTTATCAATGCACTGAGGAACGAAGCAGCACCATGAAACGGTTTCCCACTGCACGCATCCTCGTCACCTTTTTTTTCGCCGGCCTGCTCGCCGTGCCGCTGGTGGTGCGGCATTTCTCCGCTCAAGCGAAATCCGCAAACGAACAACCGGACGCCGCTGCCTCACTTTCCCGCTACGGATTCTCACTCCGGGAAGTCTCTCGTTCTGCCGGCATCGACTTTGTGCACCAGGCGCCGGTGCTCGATTCGAAACTCGCCGCCATCATGCCTGAAGTCGCTTCGATGGGCGCGGCCGTCTCCATCGTGGACTTCGATCGCGACGGCTGGCCCGATATCTACGTAACCAATAGCGCCATCGGCAGCAGGAATCGACTCTACCGCAACAACCATGACGGCACCTTTACCGATGTCGCGGGGCAGATGGGCATCGCCGATGTGAACCAGCCTGGCACCGGCGTCTCAATGGGCGCGGTCTGGGGCGACTACGACAACGATGGATACGAAGACCTCTTCCTCATCAGGTGGGGGCGGCCCGAGCTGTTTCACAACGATCACGGACACGGCTTCACTCGCGTGACCGATCAGGCCGGCCTGCCGCCGTGGATCAACGCCAACACCGCCGTGTGGTTCGACTACGACGGCGATGGTCTGCTCGATCTCTTCGTGGGCGGCTACTATCCGGAAGATGTCGACCTGTGGCACCTGCGCTCCACGCGCATGATGCCGGAGAGTTTTGAGTATGCCAGGAACGGCGGGCGCAAGTATCTCTTCCACAACCTGGGCAACGGCCGGTTCGAAGAAGTCAGCGCGAAGGTTGGGATCGAGAGCCGGCGCTGGGCACTGGCTGCTGCCGCGGCGGACCTGCGCGGAACCGGGCATCCCGATCTTTTCATCGCCAACGATTACGGCGTCTCTGAACTTTATTTGAATGATGGCGGCCATTTTCATGAGGCCGGCAAGGACACGGGCATCGGCTTCGCGCCCAAGAGCGGCATGAATGTCTCCTTCGGGGACGTCTTCAACCAGGGAAAATTCGACATCTATGTCTCCAACATCTCGGAAGAGGGCGTCTTGATCCAGGGAAACAATCTCTGGGTACCCGAGGGCGGGCCCGAGCTCAAGTACGACAACCTGGCGCGGGACCTTGGCGTCGAACTCGGCGGATGGAGCTTCGGCGCGCAGTTCGGCGACCTGAATAACGATGGCAATCTCGATCTCTATCTCGTCAACGGCTACATTTCGCTCGACCGGCAGCGAAGCTACTGGTACGACTTCACCAAGGTGGCCGGCGGCAACAGCTCCATCATCGGCGACGCGGCGAATTGGCCGGCCTTCGACGGCCGCAGCCTCTCCGGCTACCAGCAGAAGCGCGTCTGGCTGAATGACGGCGCGGGAAAATTCATTGATGTCGCACAGGCAGTGGGCGCAACCGACGTTTACGACGGCCGCTCCGTCGCGCTCGCCGACCTTGAGAACAATGGAGCGCTCGACATCGTCGTTGCCAACCAGCGCGGGCCGCTGCTGGTCTATCGGAATACGGTTGCGCCGGAGAACGATTGGATCGAATTCTCGCTCGAAGGCACGAAGAGCAACCGCAGCGCCATTGGCGCGGAGATTACCCTGTATTGGGACGGCAAGGAGCAACTGCAGCAAGTGAGCGGGGGCAACGGATTTGCTTCCCAGAATGACAGGCGGCTGCATTTTGGCCTGGGAGAGAATGCGAAGATCGAGAAGGCAGTGATCCGCTGGCCCTCAGGCACGGTTCAAAGCTTGAGCGATCTCGCTCCCAATCGCCTCTACACCGTCAAGGAAGCCGAATGAGCCGGCCGACGACGATTCCGCCCCCCTCGAACGCGCCCGACTCCGGCGCGCCGCCGAAGACGACGCCGTGGAACCGCCTGGTTGTGCTTGCGAATCCGTTCATCCCGCCGCTTTTTATCACGCTCATTCTGCTGGCCGGCAATCTCTCTTTCGGAATTCTCGAAAGCTATTGGAAGACGCTGCTGGCCATCGCCGCCAGCATTGCGGCCGAGATGGTGCTGGGCCGCATCTTCCTGCGCAAATGGCCGCATCCGGCGAGTTCCTATATCACCGGCATCAGCGTGGGCATCCTGCTGCGCTCGCCTGCGTTCTGGCCGTACGCGCTCTGCAGCCTGCTCTCCATCACCTCAAAATATGTGCTTCGGCTTCGTGGCCGCCATCTCTGGAACCCATCCAACTTCGGCATCTGCGCAATGCTCTTTCTTGCCTCGCAGTCCGTGGCCTCGCTCAGCATCCAGTGGGGCAACAACTTCGCGTCGCTGCTCGTCATTTGGATACTGGGCTTGGTGATTCTGTGGCGCGCGCGGCGGTTCCACATCACGCTCACCTATGTCCTCTGCTTCATTGCGTTCTCGTTTTTGCGCGCGCAGATCACGGGCGATCCGTGGCAATCGGAGATCGCGCCCATCACCGGCCCGATGTACCAGCTCTTCATCTTCTTCATGATTACGGACCCAAAGACAACGGTCCGTTCGCGCATGGGCCAGTGCGTTGTCGCAATCGCGGTCGCCGCGTTGGAATTCGTCTTGCGCCTCGGCAGCAGCATCTACGCGCCTCTCTACGCGCTATTCTGGGTTGGCCCCGCTGCCCTGCTCATCGAAATGTGGATCGACTCCCGCCCCGCCCGCGCTCAAATTCCTGCTGGAGCAGCGAACGAGAACGTTCTTCGCGCATAGCGCAGCTTATGACTCACACTCCCTACAGGCGGCCGCAAAGATTTCCAATCATGTTTCGTCGAACCTGTCCGGCGCTAAGCCTCGTACTCATGATCGCCTTCGTTTCGGGATGCAAATCGAAATCAGCGCCCACGCCGGAAAGTGGTGCATCTCCGCAACCGGCTCCGTCCGCTTCTGCTGCGCCATCGGCGGCTCCTCAACTCGCAGTTCCACGCCCCTCCGACGCAATCACATTCACCGACGTCACAGCTGAGGCCGGCATCCACTTCAAGCACAACAGCGGCGCATTCGGAGCGAAGTATCTTCCTGAGACCATGGGTAGCGGCGTCTGCATCCTCGACTACGACAACGATGGCTGGCAGGACATCCTCTTCGTCAACTCGATGGACTGGCCCGGCCACACAACCTCCAAGTCCTATCCCGCGCTCTACCACAACAACCATGACGGCACGTTCACCGATGTTACACGCCAGGCGGGCCTTGCCATCGAGATGTATGGCCTCGGCTGCGCTGTAGGCGACTTTGATAACGATGGCTTCGACGACATCTATATCACTGCCATTGGCGGCAGCCATCTCTTTCGCAATCTCCACAATGGACGATTCGCAGACGTGACCGCGAAGGCGGGCTTGGCAGACTCGGGATTTCCCGCCGGCGCCGTGTGGTTCGACTACGACAACGACGGCCGGCTCGATCTGTTTGTTGCTCACTATGTCCAGTGGTCCCAGCAGACCGATCAGTTCTGCTCGCTCGACAGCAAGCACAAGTCCTATTGCACTCCCGAGGCTTACAAGGGTGAAAGCTCGCGGCTCTTTCACAACCTGGGCAACGGCAAGTTCGAGGACGTGACCAAACGCGCCGGCCTCTACGACCCCACGGGCAAATCGCTGAGCGCCGCGCTCATCGACTACGACGACGATGGCTGGCTCGACCTGTTCGTTACCAACGACACCCAGCCCAACAAGCTCTACCGCAACAACCACAACGGCACGTTTTCCGAGGCCGGGTTTACCGCGGGTGTCGCATTCAGCGATGCGGGACGGGCGCGCGCCGGAATGGGTACCGACGCCGGAGACTACGATAACTCCGGCCGCCAGAGCCTGGTGATCGGCAACTTTACCGACGAGAGCATGTCTCTGTATCACAATGACGGGTCGGGACTGTTCACCGACCAGGCCACAACATCGGGAATTTCGGCGCCCTCGGCACAGTCGCTTACTTTCGGCTGCTTCTTTTTCGATTACGATCTCGACGGCCGGCTCGACATATTTGCGGCGAACGGGCATGTTGCGGACGATATCGCCGTGGTGAGGCCGAACCTTCACTATGCGGAGCCGCCGCTACTATTGCGGAATCTCGGCGGCGGTAAATTCGAAGACGCTTCGCTCGAAACAGGTCCAGCGCTGCGGCAACCGATTGTCGCGCGCGGCGCGGCCTATCTGGACTTCGACAATGACGGCGATCTCGATCTCGTCGTCACGACCAACAACGGCCCCGCGCGCTTGCTTCGCAACGACAACGGCAATCGCAACGACATGCTGCGATTGAAGCTCATCGGCACGCGTTCCAACCGCGACGCCATCGGTGCAAAGGTGACGGTGACATCCAGCGCCGGCTTGCGGCAGGATGCAATGGTCAAATCGGGATCGAGTTATCTTTCGCAGAGCGAGCTGCCGCTCACATTCGGCCTGGGAAAGCCGGGAAGCACAAAAGAGGTGAACATCGAGATCGCGTGGCCGAGCGGCCGCAAAGAATCGCTGCCTCACGTTGCCGTCGACCAGTCTCTCAGCATAGAAGAAGGCAAAGGAATTGTGTTGGCGAGGCCCATTGCGTTCGCACCAGTGCCGACAGTTTCTACCGCTAAGCGATAGCGGTGTATTCCGTAGCGGAGTCCGCAAGATCATTGGCAATTACCGGATACCAGTTGCGCCGCTCCTGCTTTCCCAGTCCGGCGACATTGAAAGGCTCGATGGCGCGAAGAATGTCGCGGATCAGTTCGCCCGATTCGTGCCGGTCAAGAGGCCGGCTCGCGCGCTCGCAAAGCCGCGCGCACGCGGGCCCGAACGCTGGATCGTTGCAAAGAAGGAAAGACGAGGCCAGTTGCGGCTTGCCCGACCTTCGCGCCGCCTCGGAAAAACTGGCAGCCGCAAAGTAGAGCAATGCCAGCGCGACAAACACGTCAAAGTTGTTCATGTTCGCGTAGAGGGCTGCAATCAGCCGTGCTGTCGCCAATAGCTCCCGATCGGTAAGTTCGGCGTACGCACCCAAGCGCTCGCCAAACCGCGTCGTCCCCCAGTCGTGCTCGATCGCATCTGCAAACCGCGAAACGCCGAGCAGCGTGAGCGGGAATCCCGTAGACAGCAGCGGATCGACGAAGCCCGCGGCCGATGGCAGCAGCGCCCAGCGCCGGCCGGCGATCGCCGCAGAGCGAAAGGGCAGACGCCGCATGTGTACAAAAGGGCGCTCGGCCTTGGCGCCCGCAAACTGCGACTCCAAGGCGGGAATGAGTTTGAGAAATCGCTGCCAGGCCTGCGCCCCATCGGCCATGCGCAAGCGCGATGCCACTTCATCCGTCGCCACAACTCCGGCGCTCGTAATGCCATTGTTGAATTGCAGCACCCAAATCCAACCGCCATTGAATACATGGTGCACCGCGGCATCGTCGATCGGATACGGGGGCAACTCGTCAGTGCGGCTCAACGGCGTTTCCCCTAGCCTGCCTACTCCGGAAAAATGACTGTACAAGCTCTGCGTGGAAGGATAACCCGGAAATTCAAGCTCGCTCAGCCCGAGTGCCCGATGAAGAAATCCGCGCGGGCCGGTTGCGTCGACCACAAACTGCGCGCGGAATTCAACTGCGCCGCCGTCCCGCGTTCCCCCAAGCCTGACACCGCCTTCCTCATCATCGAACTGATCGAGGCTGACCCGATCGAAGAAATCCACGCCAATCTTCTCCGCTTCCTGAACAAGGAAATGATCGAAGTCTGCCCGATACCAATGCGTGTCTCCAATCTCGTCGCGCGGACTGGCGGCAACCAGGAGCTGGTCTCTGCGCTCGGGATCGGGCGGAGACGATGTGCCGAGCACATGGTGGTGAAACGTAAAGCCTCGTTTCAGGCCGCACGCAACGTGCGGATAAGTCCGCTGCCAACTGCCCCACTTCGCGAGCGGTCTCAGCGCGGGCAGTTCGTAACGGATCGCCAGCTCTTCAAAAAGAAGATTGGCAAGCGGAGTGGACGACTCTCCGATGACGACGCGTGGATGAACACCCTTCTCGATCAACGCGACTGAATGACCCAGACGCCGAGCGATCATCGCCAGCAGCGATCCGGCAAAGCCGGACCCGACCACCGCAATGTCGAATCGCGCGGTCAACATTTCTCCCCGCAGCGTTCGCAAGCGATTGGCGCTGGAATCGACTGCCGAAGATTCATCTCACGCAGTCGCGCGATCCGTTCGCCGTGACAGGTTGGGCAGCGCGGCTTCGCATGAATGTCCCAAAGGTCCGCGAAAACTCGTCCCCGGTGGAGCGCAATCCCGCATGCGGCCGCGGCTTCGAGTGTTCCCAGCGCAGGCCGCGAAAATTTCCCCGCGGCTTCCAATTCTTCCATCGCCCCGTTTCCGCCGCGTGTCGGAATCAGTGTCACCGCAGTCGCGCCGCAATCGAAGGCGAACACCATGGATCGGACTGCCCATTCGAGCGCGTTCTCTTCTTTCATGAAAGGCGGCTTTACCAGGATGAAGACGCGCAGATCGATATCGCGTTCCCGCAGGCGATGCGCCGCGGCTTTGAATTGTTGAGTGGTCATGCGTTTGTTGAGGCGTTCGAGGGTCTCGGGATGCACCGTTTCCAGGCCCATGGCAACTTCAAGCCTGCCAATGAGGCGATCTCTGAACCGATAGCACGCGTGACCCACTAGCGCTGGATGGCATTCCACGATAACGCGCTCAAAACCGGCTACTCGTTCCGCGATCGCCGGGTGATCCTGCGCGGGGATGGCTCGCGCGTCGAAGAAGCTTCCGCTGTTGTAGAGCTTGATTTCACGCGCCGGCGGCAACCGCTGCAGGGCGTAATCAATCTGGCGTGGAATGGCCCCGGAAGGCACGGACTCAGTCAGAGTATTGCGCCACAGGTCGCACATCAGGCAGCGCCAGGGGCATTCGCGATTGGTAAGGAAGACTGTCGCAACCGGAACGACGTCACCGAAGGCGCTTTGCTCATCTTCCACCTGAAACGCATAGGGACGAAATGGATCGACCTCATTTCGCTCGCCCCGGCGCGCAAGGATCCACGAATCGCGCTCGGCGGCGACGGCGGGATAAGAGGACAGCACAGAGAGAGTCACTGGTAGATCGAGAGGAACCGATCCCGGTATTCACTTTCGCGATAAGGCAGGCGCTGACGCAGCGAATCTTCAGACAATGCGCCGTGCTGAAAGCGGCGCTTGGAAAAAACCGGCATTTCGATGCCGGTGACTGCAGCCACTCCGCGTGAGACAATTTCGCCTTTCAACTCGTAAAGGCGGGCGACATCGTACTTCGTCAGCTCGATGAACGGAATCGCTTCCGCAACAGCTACGACACTGGGCCTTGTGTATGGGCTGAATCCTTGGAAGCCATGGTGTCGCGCGGTTGCGTAGGTGCGAACATAGGAACGGCTAAGTCCTCCTGTGTAGGTGAGCGAATGCTTGATCTTCCCTACACCCCATCCTTCCTGGTAGAGCATCGGGTTGTTGATTACGCTGCGAATTGTCAGCTCGGGATTGGCTTCGATGGGGTAGTCTTTCAGGTTCTCGTCCCCTCCATCGCCATCGATCAGGCAACGCCAGTCGGGATATCGAGCGCGAATTCCCTGGCAGAGTGCAAGCGCCATGGTTGCGGACTCGACATCGAGCGGCTTGTAGTCTTCGATCACGCGAATGGTCGCACTCGGATCGAGCGCGGATGCGTTGGCCTCGATGGGCTCGAGGAAGAGCGAAAGCCCCAACTGCTCAAGGAACGAGTGCGCCTGCCGCAGGTCGGGACCGTCTCCAAGATCGAGGACAAACGCCTTCAACCTGCCCGGATTCATGCCGAGCTTCCGCATCGCGTGGTACGTGGTGAGAAACACGCTGCCGCTGTCAATTCCGCCGGAAAAACAGGCGCCGATCGGCGCATCGGACGGTATGGAGAGAAGCCACTGCGAAATCTCTTCCGCCAATGCGGAGATATATGCCTTGCCAATCGCGTCGAGATCGGATGGCAGCTTCCCCGGCTGAGGCGTGAAGAATCGCTCATAAACCGGATCCGGATCTGGACATCCGACAAGCTGCAGCTCGACAACGTAGTGAGCCGGGACCATTCGTGTATAACTGGGACGGAATTGCTCTTCGAGCGCCTCCAACTTGAGCCAATCGAAGATCGCATCGATGCGAGGCGAAACAATCAACGCCGGTCCCTCACGGCGCTTGGCGAGGAAATAGCGCATGGGCCGATCCAGAGAACGCGTCATCCTGACCGTCTTGCCGGCTTTGGCGACCAGCGCGAACGAACCCTGAATCCGGCAGACAGCTTCGGCCGGTTCATCCCGCAGGATCTTGCGCGCTTCATCAACGCTCATGCTGTAAAGATGGTTCGATCCCGGCTCGGTCAGATCGACGACGCGTTCTACGTATTCGTCCACGGCAACCTCGTTGGCCGACACCGCGATTCTACACTCTGCAGCAACCAGTGATGTCGCGCCCCATGGAACCTGATGCCGCATGGAACATGCCTATGAACCAGCCTCTAGCCGAACTCAACAGTCAACCTTCCCGGATGCGCTCCACCGTGAATCCCATCTCAGCGATCAATCTCCGGATGGAGTCCTCCGCGCAAAGTTTCGGATCGTAAACAACCGTGGCTTTGCCTTCCGGATAAGTTGAGCGGCTGGAGAGGGCCTGCCGAACCTCGCATGATAGTACCTTTCGGTACGGCGCGTCTCCATCGAAGGATTGAGCCGGCACTCGACTGAATGTCCGTAGCGGGCAATCGAATCATCCTGCCAGCATTGCAATACGAGAATCCAGGAACACGCGGGAAAACTAACAGAGATGCGGTCGGGCCGGCATCGGAACAGTGTAAGCTATCGCAAGATGTTGCGACGCTGTTTGCAAGCGGTCTCCGGTGCTGGAATGCCGCCGGCATCCCGAGGTCCACTTCCACGCACTTGAGTGGAGAATCGAAAAGCAAGCCTTTGTGGCAAACACAAAAAAGAGAGAGCGAAACATGGCCGACGTAGTTGTAGCGAACCAGAAAACGATTCTTCGCAATCAGGCGACAATTCTCAAGAATCAAAAGGCGATCCTCGATAACCAGGCAGCGATCAAGAAAAACCAAAAATCTTTGAGCGAAATCCTCGCCAACCAGAAGGAAATTCTCGCCAATCAAAAAACGATCGTGAGCGCTTTGACGAAGTAGTGTGCTCGGGCCAGGCCCAGGCGGGCGAACCCTTGTACACCACCGGGCAACTCCGCGTCATCCGGAGTGCCGTCGATGGGCTATGTGTGTTTCATCGTCCGAGGCGGTTTTTCTGGCCAGTTTACTCCGCCGAACGGCGCGCCGATCTGCCGGCGGTTGGTTAGAGGCGGAATGGAGCGGGTGAGATGGCGGAAGCGCGTGTGAGTCGAACACACCGTCGCCCGTGAAGGACGACCGCCGGTTTTGAAGACCGGGAGGATCACCGGAGCCTAAGCACTTCCGTCCTGCGTCTTTCACTGCCCATGTTACACGTCTTGTTATGAGCGCCGCGAGAATAAGGAATCGAATTTGGATCATCCACAACCCATTCGCCTGACTCAACAAGTAAAGGCCGGCGGCTGCGCCAGCAAACTCCCCGCAGGATCTCTTCGCCGGGTGCTCGCCGCGCTGCCCGCGCAAAGCGACCCCAACCTTCTGGTCGGATTCGAAACCTCCGACGATGCCGGCATTTTCCGTATCGGTCCGAGCCAGGCGCTGGTGCAGACGATCGACTTCTTTACCCCGCTGGTCGATGACCCTTTCACCTTCGGCCAGATCGCCGCCGCCAACGCATTGAGCGATGTGTATGCGATGGGCGGCCGCCCGCTTACAGCGCTCGCGGTTGTCTGCTTCCCGCAAGAGGCCGACCTCGGAGTCCTTGAGCAGATCATGCGCGGCGGCCTGGCAAAGATGGCCGAAGCCAAATGCACCGTGGCCGGCGGCCATTCGGTTCGCGACGCCGAGATGAAATTCGGTTACGCTGTCACCGGCCTTATCGATCCTGCGCGTGTTTATACAAACTCCGGAGCTATCCCCGGAGACTCGCTCATTCTCACCAAGCCGATCGGCACGGGAGTCATCACCACCGCTCTGAAGCAAGGCAAGGCAGAGACGGCCTGGGTCGACCGGGCCACCCATTCGATGACAACACTGAACAGTACCGCCGCCAGCCTCGCGACTGCTTGCGCCGGTGTGCACTCGATCACCGATATCACCGGCTTCGGCCTGATGGGACACGGTCGCGAGATGGCTTTGGGAAGTGGAGTCACGCTGGAAATCGAAACCGCTCGCGTGCCCCTGATTGAAGGCGCACTGGCTGCGGTGCGCGCCGGCGCAATCCCCGGCGGGCTGCTCTCCAACCGCGAATTTGCCGAGTGCCTGGTTGAAGATTCACCCGAAAGCCAAATTCCAGATGACCTCCGCGCGTTGCTCTACGATCCGCAAACATCGGGCGGACTGCTCATCTCCGTGGCCTTTGAGGACGCGCAGAAGCTGCTCGCATCTCTTCTGGACGCCGGCCTTCCCGCGGCAATAATCGGGCGCGTGTCAAGCCCCTTTTCTGCAGGCGCTGGCGGACCCGCAATCGTTCTGCGATGATGAAATACGCTGACCTGGAAAATCTCCACCATGGCAACCCATGACCTCGAACACCGGGACGAAACACACCAGCGTCTCTTTCGCGAGTTGCCGTCGGTAAACGATCTGCTGCTGATGCCTTGGTGCCAGGTTCTGCTCAATGCTCATTCGCGCAATTCGCTGCTCTTTGCCGCCCGCAAAGCCCTCGCGGACCTACGCCTCGAAATCTTCTCCGGACAACATACCGAAGCCAGCCTTCGACAAAGCATCGATCGACTGCCTGACGCGATAGCCAGGCTCCTCGCATCGGGAGTGCTTTACTCGCTTCGCCCGGTCATCAATGCGACCGGTGTCATTCTTCACACCAATCTTGGCCGCGCTCCGTTGAGCGACGCGGCTCTCAGTCATATGGTCGATGTGGCGCAGGATTACTGCAACCTCGAACTCGACCTGGAAACCGGTTCGCGCAGCCGCAGAGATGTGCACGCTGAGTCCCTGGTTTTGCGCGTCCTGAACGGCAATGGTTCGGCGGAACGCGACCGGCACGGCGTCCTCATCGTTAACAACTGTGCGGCCGCAACATTCCTGGCGCTGAATTCTCTTGCCGAGAAGACCGAGGTCATCGTCTCGCGCGGAGAACTTGTCGAGATCGGCGGCGGTTTCCGCATCCCGGAGATTCTCGAGAAATCCGGCGCATTCTTGAAGGAGGTAGGCACAACCAATCGCACCCGTCTCGGCGACTATGAGAGCGCACTCGGCCCGGCGGCCGGCCTTCTGCTTCGCGTGCATCAGTCGAACTTCAGCATCGAGGGTTTCTCCGAGCGCCCCTCGTTGCAGGATCTGGTCGCGCTGTCAAAACGTGTGGGCATCCCGCTGTTTGAGGATCAAGGCACCGGCCTTCTCTCCTCGCTCGAACGATTCGGAATCAAAGGCGAACCCAGCTTGCTCCAGTCTTTCGAGCGCGGCGTGGACCTCATCGCCGCCAGCGGAGATAAGTTGCTCGGCGGACCGCAGTGCGGCATCCTCGTCGGCAGGAAGGACCTGATCGAGCGCATCCGGAAAAACCCGCTCCTCAGAGCCTTCCGCGTGGATAAGCTCACCTATGCTGCGCTCGAAGCTACGCTGCTGGAGCGCATCTCAGAGAACCCGGCGTCCATCCCCGTAGAACGCATGCTCGGCATCCCGCCCGCGGAACTCATGATCCGATGCCGTCGAGTCGTCGATCGCGGCGCGTCTTCTCACCTTGTTCTCGACGTTGTTCCAGTCGCCAGTCTCGTCGGAGGAGGAACCGCACCCAGGGCGAGCCTGCCAAGCTGCGCAATATCGGTTCGGCATGTCTCTTTCACCGCAGTGGAACTGCTCGCAGCACTGCGCAAACTCGAACCGCCGATCATCGGCCGCATTGCGGACGATACGGTTCTGCTGGACTTGCGCACCGTGCATCCACGTTTCGACGCCGATCTCGCATCCGTTCTAAGCGGTCTTTAGATCAGTTCACTGCAAATCACGTCTCTTGTGGGACTCATGTGAATGACGAACATTCTCAGATCCATCGTCATCGGGACTGCAGGTCACATCGATCACGGTAAGACGACGCTGGTCCGCGCCCTCACCGGCATTGACACCGATCGGCTTCCCGAAGAGAAACGCCGAGGCATCACCATCGACCTCGGTTTCGCGTCGTTCGAAATGAATGCGACCGACGGATCGCCGCTCCGCATCAGCTTCGTCGACGTTCCCGGCCACAGCCTCTTCATCCGCAACATGCTCGCCGGCGCCGGCTGCGTCCCCGCGGTCATGCTGGTGGTCGCGGCCGACGAAGGCATCATGCCGCAGACGGTCGAGCATCTGGCCATCTGCGAACTCCTCGGCATGTCGCGTGGCCTCACCGTCATCACCAAGGGAGACACTGTTGACGCGCTGCGACTGCAGGAGGTCACATCTTCCATCGAGAGATTTCTGCAAGGGACTTTTCTGGACAAGGATCGCGCTCGAGTATTGCCGGTTAGCGCCGCAACCGGTGAAGGGCTTGACGCGGTGCGCACGGAGCTGCTCAACCTTGGACTTCGGGTGCATCTTGAAACCGCGGATGCATTACTGCGAATGCCGCTCGATCGCTCGTTCGTGATGAAGGGATTCGGCACCGTGGTTACAGGAACACTGCTGTCGGGAACAATCCATAACGGCCAAGCGCTGCACCCGGAACCGGGGAGCGGCGCTATTCGTGTGCGCGGCTTGCAAACCCACGGCCAAACCGTTCAATCCGCGCAACCCGGATCGCGTGTTGCCGTGAATCTCTCCGGTGTCGATGCCGCACAAGTCCATCGCGGCCAAACGCTCGTCTTACCCGGCACGCTTTCAGCCATCGATACGATCGACGCGGAGGTGAGGCTTCTCGAAAGTGCGTCCGCGCTGAAGCATCGCGCCAACGTTCATTTCCACGCCTTCACCTCCGAGACCATGGCGAGCATTTCTCTCTACGGCTATGAGCCGGTTCAGCCTGGGACTGTTCGTCTCGCGCGGATCAAACTCGCCGAGCCGATCGTGCTGATCCCCGGCGACCACTTCGCTCTCCGCCAGCCCGCGCCCGCCGGCACCATCGGCGGCGGCCTTGTCCTCGATGTCCATCCGGAGCCTCGCCAGCGAAAGGCCGCGGCGCTCGCCTGGCTCGAGCCGCTGCGCACATCCTCTCCGGTGCAGCAGATTGAGCTGCGCGTGGTTCGTCGCAAGACGATTGGAATCACCCTCGATGCGCTCTCCGCAGAGACCGGCTTGACGATCGATGCAGTCCGCCGCCGCCTTGGTTCCGCACTCGAAAATGGCGATATCCTGCTCATCTCCGGCGATTTGCTTCTTGCTCGTGAGGCTTTTCTCTCGGCCGCCTACGCGATAACCACCCGTCTCCAAGGCGGCCATCCCATGAAATCGTCCGAATTGCGCAGCCACACAGACCTCGGGCCGGAAGTCTTCGACTTCGCGATCGGCGCCATGACGCGCGAGGGCAAGGTCCAGTTGAATGGAGAGACGGTCTCACTGTGCGGCGTTACGCAACAACCATCGAACGCCGACGCCCTGCGGCTTGCGGCGATCGCGCGGGCTTATGAATCGGCCGGCCTTGCCGCTCCCCCTGTCATGGAACTCGCACAGAGTTTCAACCTGAAAGAAGGCGACATGCGCCGCCACGTGACAGCACTGCAACGCGACAAGATCATCGTTCGCATGGGAAGCGACAACCTGTTCATCCACTCCGCGGCGCTCCGGGGGCTTGCCGGGCAACTGGTTCCGCTTCGCGGAACTCTGATCGATGTTGCCCGTTTCAAACAGCTCACGGGGCTCTCCCGCAAGTATGCGATTCCGCTGCTTGAGTACCTTGACCGCCAGCGCATCACCCGCATCCAGGGGGACCAGCGGCTGATCCTTTAAGCCCTTGCCTCTCCACCAAACGACTGATGGGCTTGCACTGCGGCTTGTGTTATATTGCAAGCAAATTCGCGCAACGAACGATATGACTATGCCCGACCACGAAACCAAGATCAAGCTCATCGAAGATCGCGACGCAGCCGGCGAAGTAGCCAAGGTCTACGACGAGTGGCGCGCCAAGTCAGGCCGCCAAAAGGTGCCCGGCATTTTGAAATGCTTCAGCCATCGCCCCGACTTTCTGCGCGAGGTAATGAAGTTCAGCGACACGGTCCATTTTTCCGAGGGTCATCTCAACCGCAAGACCAAGGAAGCGATTGCGAGCTGGGTATCGTGGCTGAATCGCTGCCCGTATTGACTGGACTCGCATGCATACTTCCTGCGTGTTCAGGGAGCAGAAGAACAAACCGTACAGGCCATCGCGAATGGCAACCTGGAAGAAGCGGGCCTGAGCCCCGCCGAACGCGCTTTGCTCGATTACGTCACCAGAGTGACTGAAGCGGCGTATCGCACCACCGATGAGGATGTGCAAAAGCTGCGCGATCACGGATGGACGGAGCCGCAGATTGCCGAAGCTGTCTATATCACCGCGATGTTTGCCTTTTTCAATCGCGTGGCGGATGCTTTCGGGATTGCTCCGCAGGGTTACCTCGAGATGAACGGGATGACGAAGTAGGGGAGTCATGGACGCTATAAAAAAGAAGCGAGTGCGCAGGAGGGTCGCGGGTATCGCGGCCGTCTGTCTTGCCGGCTGGCTCTGCCTGGTTGCCTATGTGAACTGGGCGATGCATCAACCTCCCGAAGTCTTCGGCCATGTGATGGCGAAGATGCCCATGCCCGCCTACTTCGTGCTGCCCTTCGAGACTCTGTGGACCCGGGCGCGCAGCGGGCAGTTGAAGATCGGCGATACCGCGCCGGGATTCACCGTGAAAAAGCTCGAAGACCACGCTCCCACCGATCTGGCTTCGCTCTGGGCAGACAAGCCGGTGGTGCTGGTCTTCGGCAGCTATACCTGACCGCCTTTTCGGCGGGAGGTTCCCGCCCTGAACAAGCTCGCGCAGCAGTATCGCGACAAGATCGGATTCTACGCCGTTTACATCCTTGAGGCGCATCCCACCGACGTGTGGCAGATGCAGTCCAATGTGAAAGACGGAGTTCTCTTCAAAAGCCCCAAGGACGAGGCGGAGCGCGCCTTTGTTGCCGGCGCCTGTGTGCGCAAGCTGGGGATCAAATTTCCCGCGCTGATTGACGGATTCGACAATCGTGTCGAATCGGCTTATACCGGCTGGCCCGACCGTCTCTACCTGATCGGGCAGGGCGGACGCGTTCTCTACAAGAGCAAGCCCGGACCATTCGGCTTTCTCCCGCAGGATCTGGAACAGGCAATCAAGGCATCGCGCGTGGCGAACTGAATGTTGGCTCGCACAGGCCGTTCAGCCTCGGGAAGGCTTCAGCGGTCGCGGCTCTGCTCTGCACGAATTCCGAAAATGCTATAGCCACCGCAAATGAACTCTACGTGGCCGACCCGCAAGGTGCGCCCCCCTTTAGGGAGTCAACGATCGCCTCCTTCCGAGGGATTCTCTATCGTCCTTGCTTTCATACAATACTTCTGAGGCGTGCATTGCAACGTTTATTCTCGACGTTTCCCAGCAATTGGCCAGGCGCCGGACTGCTGCTGCTCCGGCTTACCGCGGGAATGCCGATGATCGTTGGAGGAATAGCGGAACTTCGTGGAGCGGCTGAATCCGTGACGATTGCATTGGCAGTCGCGGCGGTGGTGAGCGGCGTTTTTTTGGTGATCGGGCTCTGGACTCCAGTCGCGGCAATGATGGGAACTTTCTTGCAACTTTGGCTGGTGTTGTCGCGAACGGGCTATGATGGAAAGCCGATCCTGCTGGCAGGCCTGACCGCAAGTCTGGCCATGCTGGGTCCCGGCGCCTGGTCTATCGACGGCCGGCTTTTCGGCAGAAAACGAATCGAGTTTCCGGAATGATGGGCGCGAAGGCCGATGCGCAGTGGGCCGATTGATCGGCGCCGATGGCGGCACGATCTCGAAGTCCGGCTCAAACGCGTTATACTTGGCGCCGAAGTTGGCGGCCCCGAACTGAAATGAAGCGAGCTATGTCCCTGTCGAATATGCGTCCGCGAAACCTTGTTTCGGCCATCCGAAGCTACGGTCTCGCCTTGTTGTCCGTCGCCATTGCCCTCGGGGCCGGCCTGTTCATGGCAAGCCATAACTTCTGGGGCGTAGGGTTCCCGTTCTTTCTGATTGCCATTGCCATCACTGTCTGGCGCGAGGGGGCAGGGCCGGGAGTTTTTGCGCTCATACTTTCAAGTCTGGCTTTCAATTTCTTCTTTACCCCGCCAATCTACAGTTTCTACATCGCCCCTGCCGATATCCCTTACTATGTAGTGTTCGTTTTGTTTGCACTGCTTATTACATGGTTCAGTTCGGTTCGCCGCGGCGTCGAGCGAGACCTTCGGCAATCCCGCGACGAACTTGAGAAGGAAGTGGCGGTGCGAGCCCGACAGGCCAGCCTGCTCGATCTTACCCACGACACCATCTTCGTCCGCGATACCGGCGACATCGTCACTTACTGGAATCGCGGCGCCGAGGAGTTGTACGGCTGGACGGCGGAGCAGGCGATCGGAAAGCGATCCCACGACCTGCTGCACACCGTTTTCCCGGCTTCCTTTGACGACATTAACGCGGAATTGCTTCGCGCCGGACGTTGGGAAGGCGAGCTCAAGCATACAAAAGCGGATGGAAGCGAGGTGGTGGTGGCGAGCCGGTGGTCGCTGCGCCGCGACGAACAAGACCGGCCGGCAGGCGTGCTGGAGACGAACAACGACATTACGGAGCGTAAGCACCGCGAAGAAGAGATTAGAGGTCTCAACGATGAACTTTTGCGGCGATCCGCGGAACTGGAAGCGACCAACAAAGAGCTGGAGGCGTTCGCATATTCGGTGTCCCATGACTTGCGCGCGCCCCTTCGCCATATTGCCGGCTATGCCGAGATGCTGCAGAAAACCGCATCTCCGGTGCTGAACGAGAAAGGCCACAGGTATTTGACGGTAATCCTCGATTCGGCAAAGCGGATGGGCAGTTTGATTGACGATCTCCTGGCTTTTTCAAGGATGGGACGGGCCGAAACCCGAAGGACGCTTGTGAACCTCGATCAGCTGGTAAAGGAGGTCCTCAGCGAATTAAGGCAGGAGACGATCAGCCGCGAAATCGTGTGGAGAATCGACTCCTTGCCGGTCTGTTACGGCGACCGTTCCATGCTGAAACTCGTGCTCGTCAACCTCATTTCCAATGCGATTAAGTTCACGCGTCAACGATCGCCGGCCGAGATCGAAATCGGGTGCGCGGAGGAAAGGACGGATGAGGTCGCCCTTTATGTCAGGGATAACGGCACGGGATTCGATATGAAGTATGCACATAAATTGTTTGGCGTATTTCAACGCCTGCATCACAGCGACGAGTTTGAAGGATCCGGAATCGGACTGGCTACCGTTCAACGTATCATTCATCGTCATGGGGGTACCGTGCGGGCCGAAGGCGCTGTGGATCATGGTGCGACCTTCTATTTCTCATTACCCAGCCGCTGAATTGGCAGAAGGAGACTATGGAAAAACTTGGACGCATTCTGATGGTCGAGGATGACAGCAACGACGTGGAAATGACTTTGACCGCTCTCGAAGATTACAACCTTGCCAACGAGGTCGTCGTTACGCGGGACGGAGAGGAGGCGTTGGATTATCTCTTTTGCCGGGGAAAATACGCGTCGCGCTCCGGTGAGAATCCGGCGGTCCTGCTGCTGGATTTGAAGCTCCCCAAGGTCGATGGTCTCGAAGTCTTGCGGCAGGTCAAGTCCGACGACAAGCTGAAAATGATCCCCGTGGTTGTGCTTACTTCATCTCATGAAGAGAAGGACATGGTGGCCAGCTACAAACTGGGCGTGAACGCCTATGTGGTCAAGCCCGTGGATTTCCACGAGTTTGTCAATGCCGTCAAGGAACTGGGCGTCTTCTGGGCAGTCATCAACGTGGCCCCGCCGGGAAGCGTCAGGAATTGAAAATGCACCGGCCGCTGCGGATTCTCTCGCTGGAAGACGACCCAAACGACGCGGCGCTCATTAGAGATACGCTTGAGTCGGAAGGTATCGCCTGCGAACTGATCCGCGTGGATACGCAGGCCGCCTTTGTGGATTCCCTGCGCGAGAACATCGACATCATTCTGGCGGACTATACCCTTCCCTCGTTCGACGGCCTTTCCGCGTTGAAACTCGCCTTGAGCGCCCGTCCGGAAGTGCCCTTCCTCTTTGTTTCCGGAACCCTCGGTGAAGAAATCGCGATTGAAGCGCTCAAAATCGGGGCCACGGATTACGTTCTGAAGACGCGGCTTTCCAGGCTGGCGCCGTCGGTGCTCCGCGCCCTTCGCGAAGCCGATGAGCGCGCGGCGCACAAGCGTGACCAGGAGGCGCTGGCGCAGAATGAACGTCATTTGGCGGAGGTGCAGAGGCTCACGCATACAGGAAGCTGGGTGTGGCAGGTTGAAGGGCGAGCCGCATTACATCTGTCTGAGGAATGGTATCGGATCCATGGATTCGACCCCCAAGACGGGATGCCGAGCTGGGAACTACGCCTTGAACGCGTTCATCCCGAGGACCGTGACAAGTGGCGAGGGGCCATCGAGCGAGCCATCGCGCAAAAATCGGATTACGAAACGGAATACCGCATTCTTCTTCCCAACGGCACCGTCCGATTCATCTACGTTGTTGGCCATCCCACCCTCAACGCGTCGGGAGACCTGGTGCAATTCGTCGGGAGCTCTACCGACATCACGGCGCGCAAGCGTGCGGATGTGAAGTTCCGGGGGTTGCTGGAAGCCGCTCCCGATGCGATGGTGGTGGTGAATCGAACGGGCACGATCGTGCTCGTGAACGCTCAAGTGGAGAGGCTGTTCGGGTACCGGCGAGAAGAGCTGCTGGACCAGCAGATCGAGATGCTGGTTCCGTATCGATACCGGAGCCGGCACGCGGACCACCGGACGAGCTTTTTCGACGAGCCAAGAGTGCGCCCCATGGGAGCAGGCCTGGAATTATTCGGCTTGCACAAGGACGGTCACGAGTTTCCAGTGGAGATCAGCCTGAGCCCGCTGGAGACCGAAGACGGCACCCTGGTTTCAAGCGCGATCCGCGATATCACCGAGCGCAAAAGGGCCGAGGAAGCCCTGCGGCAAAGCGAACAGCACCTTCGCGACGTGATCGAGACAATTCCGGCGATCGCGTGGACCGGGCGGCCGGACGGGACCAACGACTTTGTGAACAGGCATTGGCAAGAGTATACGGGTCTGTCTTTGCAGGACACGTCCAGCCTCGGCTGGGGAACAGTTCTGCACCCCGACGACATTGCCACCCATGTGAAAAAGTGGCGCGAGTCGATTGCCACCGGTACTCCATTCGAGAATGAAGCGCGGCTGCGGCGAGCCAGTGACGGTGAATACCGCTGGTTCCTGCATCGTGGTGTTCCCCTGCGCAATCAGCAGGGAGAAATAGTCAAGTGGTACGGGACGGGAATCGACATCGAGGACCGCAAGCGCGCGGAGGAGGCCTTGCTGCGAAGCGAGCGCTACCTGGCTGAAGCGCAACGGTTGACACGCGCAGGCAGCTGGGCCTGGAACATAGCTGCGAATGGCCCTGTTCACTGGTCACAGGAAAACTACCGTGTGTTCGGATTCGACCCGGAGCAGGGGCTCCCGAAAGATGAGGTCGTTTACGGACGTATTCATTCGGAAGATCGAAAGGGTGTAATCGAAAGCTTCGCGACGGCCATCGGCCGTGATAAAGGCGACTTCGACGTGTATTACAGAATTGCCCTCCCCGATGGGAAGATCAAGCACGTCCGGTCCGTGGGCCATCCTGTTTTCGATTCATTGGGGGATCTCCTCGAATATGTCGGTACGACGATCGACGTGACCGAGCAGCATGAATCGAGGGCGGCCCTGGAAAGTGCGTTTGCCGAGATCAAAACGTTAAAGGACCGGCTCTACGAAGAGAACGTTTTGCTGAAGGAAGAAGTCGATAAGGCGTCGATGTTCGAGGAGATCGTGGGAGAGTCGCCCGCATTGCGATCTGTCCTTGCCCGTCTTGCCAAAGTCGCACCTACCGACTCTACAGTCTTGATCGCCGGCGAGACGGGAACGGGCAAGGAGCTGATCGCGCGCGCGATTCACAAACGCTCGCAGCGAGCCGCGCGCGCGTTTGTGAGCGTCAATTGCGCCGCGGTACCGTCTTCATTGATCGCTTCGGAGTTGTTCGGCCATGAAAAGGGCGCCTTCACCGGCGCAACGCAGCGCAGGCTCGGCCGCTTCGAGTTGGCCGAAGGAGGGACGCTTTTCCTTGACGAAGTCGGGGAGCTCCCGGCGGAGACGCAAATCGCCCTTCTTCGCGTACTGCAGGAGCGCGAGTTCGAGCGGCTGGGAGGCTCGAAACCGCTGCGAGCGAACGTGCGCGTGATCGCAGCCACGAATCGGGATTTGCAGGATTCGATTGAGGGCGGTTCGTTCCGCAGCGATCTGTATTATCGGCTGAATGTCTTTCCCATCGAGATGCCGCCCCTTCGCGAGCGGAAAGAAGACATCCCGCTTCTGGTGGAGTACTTCATCGACCGCTATGCGAGCAGGGCGGGAAAAAAGATCCGAAGCATCAACAAGGAGACCCTGGCCCGGCTAACGTCCTACACCTGGCCGGGCAACATCCGCGAATTGCAGAACGTGGTGGAGCGGTCAATCATCGTGTGCGACACCGAATCCTTCACCGTGGACGAGAGCTGGCTATCCCAGGCGGCCTGTCAGCCAGAGCATACTGGCCGACTCCTGCTGAGAATTCCCACATCTCAAGAGAAGAAGGTTATCGAGGCCGCGCTGACCGAAGCCCAGGGCCAGGTGTCCGGCCTCAACGGCGCCGCCGCCCGCCTCGGCGTTCCGCCTTCCACGCTCGACTCAAAAATCAAGGCCCTCAAAATCGACAAAAACCGCTTCAAGAGCCTCTAGAGGAGGCCGTTCCCTCCTTTCCTGCTGTCCCGAATTTCGTGAATTTCCGATCTTCGTGAGCGCAACATCAGAGCGAAGCCATGTTATATCAATGGTTTGCGTATGGCCACCTAATTGCACAACAATAAGCGCGATGTTCAAGATTCGCAGATCCGAAGATAAGGGACGTGCGATCTTCGCTCTCAGCGGCCGAATTGAGGAGGGAGATGTATCGGAGTTGCAGCAACTCCTCGATGGGGAAGCCAACGCAACAGAAGTGACGCTTGACCTGGCGGAAGTGAAGCTGGTGGATCGAGAAGCGATACGGTTTCTCGCCGCCTGCGAAACGCGAGGAATCGGGCTGGAGCATTGCCCTTCCTATGTCCGCAGGTGGATAGAACAAGGGAGCGACATAAGCCATGACGCATCATGTTGAGCGATCCTCGAATGCACTGATTGACGCGACCCCGTCTGCCGGCGATTCGGAGCCAGGGGTGACCGGCGAATCACAGGGATCCTTCCTTGACCGTGAAGAAGATCAGACTCACCGGGGGCAGGTGATTTCTGGGGAGGAACGGAACAGAAAATGTGGGCCGATGGCGCGGCAGTTGCACGAAACTCCGTTCCGGGAAGTTCCCGGCGCGTCTGTCGCGATTGGCCACCAGGTAGAAGAGGATTTCTCAGATTCGCCGAGCGAGCGTTGGCTGAGTCGCGTGTTGCGCGGGATGCACCGCGTCATTGACAAAGGCCGCGTGGTTTTGGAAGGAGTCCGGTCGACCAATGTTCAATCCACGGGTTTGGAACGCGCGCTTTGCGATCTGTTAAGCAACATCGCTCCAACTGCCGGTACGCAGTTGCGGATCATCGTAACCGGCCGGCCGAAGACACTGGAGTCGGCCATTCAGGAGCAAATCTATCTGATTGGGCGTGAAGCGCTGCTCAACGCGCTACATCATTCGGAAGCAACCAGCATTGAAGCCGAGTTGGAGTATTCGGCGCGCCGGTTGCGCGTGGTGATTCGTGACAACGGCTGCGGGATTGAACCAAATGCGCTGCAGCCGGGACGCAGCTCGCATTGCGGACTTCGAGGCATGTTCGAAAGGGCAAAAGCGATGGGCGCCCGATTCCGGATATTGAGCAAGTCGGGTTCGGGGACGGAAGTGGAGCTGTCGCTTCCCTTCGATTCGCGGGGGAAGAGTGTGCTGAATCCCTGAAGTTTCATCGGAGAATTGTGAACCTGAATGCATTCGCACGGTGAATGGCATTGGTGGCAAAAGGAGAAGCGATGGCCCATTCCATACAGTTCGGCGAATCAATCCAAGCGGAGTATCTGGAGCCCGATTCTCAGTCGGAAGCGTGGCTTTCAGGATGCGGGCTTGCGAGTCTCCTGAGTCAATCGGTGACGCTGTATCTCGAAGCAGAGAAGGCCCACTGGCACTTGCGGCTCAACCCGGCGTCCAGGCCTGTGCATTTTGAATCCAGTGACTCCGTCGAGATTGCCAGGGAGGTTTGTGCGATTTCGCTGCGGCTGATTTCAGGCATATCGCGGCTACAAAGAGCCCTTCACCCCAAACTGAGTCCCGAATGTTCGGCATTGCTGGCAGCGATCGGCGAGAAGGTTGCCGAAAATCGCGAGCTTGCGGACGCGAGGCCGCGTGACGTCCCGGAGCGCATTGCGACTCTTCTGTTCCAAGGGCCAGGCAGGGTTGAACGCACATTTTGCGATACCAGGCTGTCGATCTAAATCAACATCGGAGACTGGTTCGGCAACCTACTTAAGAATCAGCAGGGTTGCTCCTGAAGATTTCAGCGGGTCTTCAATCCCGACTTACGAGGCTCCGGATGCCGAGCAGATCAACACGGACCTGCTGGCTTTCATCAAGAAGTAAGGGTTGAGCTGTGGGGAGGTTCGCCGCTCTCCACGGCTCGTTTTCTTCGGGATGCACGCTGAACGGCGTAAGCCGTACTCCGCCCGCGGAAGCTCAACCTACGAGTATTCCGATGGAGGCATTTTCTTCGGGCGACCCGATCCAATATTGATATCGCGCAGCCACCGCAAAAAGCTTCCGCATAACTTCCGGCGCCGGAACCGGCGGAGTGTCTCCTGAACTCAGAGGTTCGGCTAACTCCGTGAAGAACCGATAAAGCTGCTCGTCGCTTATAAGAATCGACAATGCCGGGTTAACCTGGATTTGTCTGTGCTCAAGAACTTTTCCATCGCAGAATCGGTTCGGCGCGGAAGCCTTCAACGCGACCAATACGCCGCCGTTCACGCAGCCAGGGCAGTTGAACTTCACCATCACAGCCTTCAGCTCCATCACCGGCACAAGAAATAGCAATCAAAATAACGGTGCGCGGACGCTGCAGTTCGCATTCAAGTTATCTTATTGAGAATGCGGCGGGCGAGGCTTGTGCCGGATTATTTTGTGGCGGGCGTGTCACGTTCCGGAATATTGCGCCACTATGTATAAAATTCGGCGCGATCGCTTCGCTCCCGGAGCCTTCGCAGCATGCCTCGTCCGACCTTGATCGCGGCCAGCCTCGGAGGTGGTATGGCCCCCGCGCGGCGGCTGAATCCCGTCGCTCAGCGGACTCGTCGTTGCTGGCCATGCCAGGGGTTGTCTGCGACATTTCCGGTAATGAAGGACGGCGCGCGCTACGGGCGCGCGGCCACTAACGCCATCGGATTGTGTGGGTATGCCGTGATCCCGACCGCACGCCATATCCAGCGCAAACTTGAGTCAAACGGAAATTCACGATGCAGATTGGTGCGCCAATCGCCGCGAACAATTGTGTGTAAGTCAGATGCTAAGTAGCATTTTACGTAGGATTGACGCGGTTAAACTCCCACTTCTCCGGTCGAAATGCATTTTCAAAAATTTTCTTGACGAACAGAAAGCACGCGGCTAATCTAGGGGCCTCGCGAAGTGCGGCGAAACAAAATCGATTGAATCCGCCCCCCATCAGATCCGCGGATTCCCCAGGCGCTACACATCTTCATGAATTCGTCTGCAAGATACGCCCCATTGCGGCGGGAGGAAACCTATGTCCAGCGTTTACACCTACCCTGGAGTCTACATCCAGGAATTGCCCAGCCCAGTTCATTCGATTGCCGGGGTAGCTACTTCAATCGCTGCTTTTGTGGGCTATACCGCCAGCGGTATCGATAGCCGCGCGCAAGCCATCTACAGTTTCTCCGATTTTCAGCGTTTGTACGGCGGGCTGGCTTCAAACAGCGAGGTGAGCTACGCGGTGCAGCAGTTCTTCCAGAACGGCGGCTCGCAGGCGTATGTGGTGCGCACGCCGATGCACTATACCAATCCTGCGCTTGCCTTCGCGGAGGTGGTGTTCGGCCCGTCGGCCTCCTGCCAGCTCGCCTTCAGCTCGTTGAGCAGCGGGCAATGGGCCAACGCCCAGTTGCTGATCGACATCGACGTGCAAGGGTTGAATCTGTCCGTCGCAACCGGAGACCCGTATTCGTTCAATTTGACCACCACCAACCTGGTGAGCGGGGTCACGGAGTATTTTCCCGCCGTGTCGCTCAACAGCAACCTGCAGAACTACGTGGCCGCGGTCATCAACGACCCGGACAATGGATCGCAGTTAGTGAATGTGAACACCACGGTTACCAATATTCCGGCTCCGGCTTCACTTGCCGCGGCGGACGCTCTGAAACTCACCGGGATTGTGGGGACGGCGCTGGCATCCACGGCGGTGACTGTGAGCGGCGTGACGTCGAACTATCTGGAGAGCGTGAACACGATCCTGGGAGGAGCCGCAACAACGACCACGGCGAGCGCGGATTGCAATCTCACTTTGACGCTGCCGGTTCGCACCGGAACCACAATCACCGCGGGGACGCCGATGACCATCAAGATCATCAGCAGCGGCCAATCGATCCCGCAAACGGTGCAGGGCCTGGCCTCGCAACTGCAGCAGTCGATCAACACCGCGCTGGCCATCAGTGTTCAGGGAGCTTCGGTGGTCTGTTCGGCGTCTCCCGGAGGCACTGGCTCACAGTCGATTCGCGTGAATGCCCTGCTGCCCAATCAGCCCGATGCGATCATCAGCTTTGGAGCGCCGGCAACGGGCAACGACGCGGCCTCTGCGCTGGGGCTGCAGGTGCCCGTCAGCAGCAACGCCGCCCACTATGCGCTGGGCAGCGGCGTGGGTGTTACGTTACCCGTTCAAGGCACGGAGATCAGTTCGACGCCGGCGGCAGTGCCCGTGGGGCTGCCTTACAGCCAGGAGTTGATCGGCGACCAGCTGGCGTTTTCCGGCATTTACGCGCTGCTCAAGGTGCCCATCTTCAACCTGCTCTGCATTCCGGAGGCGGCACGCGCATTGCCCGGCAACCCCAACGCGGCCGACCCCAATATCAATCCGGTGGAGATCTATTCGGCGGCGATTACGCTGTGCGACCAACAGCGAGCGATGCTGTTGATCGACCCTCCGCCCAATGTGACGACCGTGGCCGGAGCGGTGGACTGGAAGAGCAGCACCATCGGAGTTGTCGACCCCAATGGCGCGGCGTTCTGGCCGCGGCTGAGGCTGGCCGACGCGTTGAACAATGGCCAGTTGCGCACCTTTGCCCCATCGGGAGTTGTGGCCGGCGTGTATGCCGACACCGATGGCGCAAGCGGCGTGTGGAAGGCGCCGGCCGGAATTAACGCCACGCTCAACGGCGTGCAGAACATGACTTACCAGATGAGCGACGCGGAGAACGGCGTGCTGAATCCGCTGGGGCTGAACTGCTTCCGCACCTTCCCCATCTACGGGCCGGTACTGTGGGGCGCGCGGACGCTGGTGGGCGCGGACGCAATGGCCAATCAGTGGAAGTACGTTCCGGTGCGGCGCATGGCGCTGTTTCTCGAGTCGAGCCTTTACCAGGGAACGCAGTGGGTGGTCTTTGAGCCCAACGACGAGCCGCTGTGGGCAGCAATCCGGCTCAACGTCAGCTCCTTCATGCAGACCTACTTCCTGAAGGGCGCGTTCCAGGGCCAGACGCCGGACGACGCCTACTTTGTAAAGTGCGACAGCGAGACCACGACGCAGACGGACATCGACAACGGCGTCGTCAACATCCTGGTCGGGTTTGCGCCGCTGATGCCGGCCGAGTTTGTGGTGATCCAAATCGAGCAATTGACGGGGCAGGCGAGTTCCTAGTCCTCGGCCCGTTCACGAAGCGCCCGTCGACACTCACGGTGAAAGACGGAACGGAGAAACCCGAAACAATCAGCGGCAGACGAGGGAGAGATCATGGCAGAGTTTACAGTCAATGCGCAGCGTTTCGATCCATACAAGAACTTCAAATTCCGTCTCAAGTGGGATGGTCAATATGTGGCCGGAGTGAGTAAATGCTCGGGGCTGTCGCGGACCACCCAGGTCGTCAAGCATCGCGATGGCGCTGACGCCAGCACCACCCGGAAATCGCCGGGGCAGAGCGACTTCAAAGCGATTACGCTGGAACGCGGCGTAACCCACGACCTAGCCTTCGAGGCCTGGGCGGCGAAGGTATGGCAGGTGGGGGCGGGGCTGGGAGCCGAGGTCTCGCTCGCCGATTTTCGCAAGGACGTGATCCTGGACTTCTATAACGAAGCAGGCCAACTGGCGATCAGCTATAAGATTTACCGCGCCTGGGTCTCCGAGTACCTGGCTCTGCCGGATCTGGATGCCAATGCCAATGCCGTGGCCATCCAGCACATCGTTCTGGAGAACGAGGGCTTTGAGCGCGACACTTCGGTTCAGGAGCCGAAGGAAATCTCTTACAGCTCGACTGCGGCATAGCGAAAGGGCGCAAAAGGCGCGGTGAAAGCGAGCACCCGGCAGACGCGTCTCCGGCGTCTCCGCAGCGACGCAGTTACGTCGATCACCTTGACAACACACGCGCCTTCGAGCGGCGGTTGAGCGGGAGCGGAAGCCATGCGCGCACTGGCCGGTGAAGCAATTTTGACAGCCTGGGAGAAGAGCCGCGCTTTGCCGGAACAGGAAGCCGTACTGGCCGTTCTGGCACTGGCGTTGACGGAGAAGCCGGTGGAAGAACTGGCTAGACTGCCGCTGGGCGAACGGAATGCGCTACTGCTGGAGTTGCGGGCAATGACGCTGGGACGGGGGATGGAAGGGTTTGCCATCTGCCCGGAGTGCGGCGCGCAACTGGAGTTTTCTCTCGATGCTCTGGAACTGGCGAAGGGACTGCGGACGCAGCCGGCGAATGCGGTGGCAGAGTTCGCAGGGTACAAAATGCGTCCCGCCAACACGCTCGATCTCCTGGCGTCGAGTAAGGCGGAGAGCGAAGAACAAGCCCGGTCGATCCTGCTGGCGCGGACAGTGGAAGCGAATCAACCGGAATCCAACGATGCCTGGCTGCAATCGCAGCCCGACACTGTCGCCGTGGAATTAATGGATCGATTCGAGGAGTTGAATGCCGCGGCGGAGATTCGCGTGCAATTGCAGTGCGCCGTATGCCGCAACCGTTCGCTCATAGATATGGACATTGCCAGGTTTCTATTGCGCGAGATTGCCGGCGCGGCGCGCAGGCTGATGACAGAGATTCATGAACTGGCCGCGGCATATGGTTGGAGCGAACGATCGATAGCGGCAATGAGCGGTGCGCGCCGGGCCGCATATCTGGAGATGATAAGCGCATGAGCGGGGTCCTCAAGAGAATGGCGAAGCAGGCTATGGGTTCGCTGCCTACGGTGCAGCCCTTGGCTCCGCCGCACTTCGCACCACATGCCGGTGGACTGCGCCAAACGATCTTCGAGCATGGGACGGATGCCGAGATCGATACCCCTGTTCCGATCCCGGTTTCGATCCCCGCCCCGCCACCGGAATTGAGACGGCGCAAGTCGCCCGAGACACGGATGGATGTGACCGGGGAGATCCGCAGGAGGCCTGAAGAATTTGCGCCGCCCGGCTCGAGGCAACAGCTGGAACCAATGCAAACGCGTGAACCAATGCAAGCGCCCGAAACTATAAAGCGAAGAGAGATGCCGGAGGCGGAGTGGCCCGTCGAGCAGGTTCGGCCGATTGCGAGGGGTTTGGAAAGTAAACCTGGCCGGAGTGAAGATCCGGACAAGGGCGTAAAGCCTGTACGGAGCAAGAGCGCGGAACCGGAGCCTGAAGTTGGCGCGAAAAGCCTTGTGCGAACCGAAGAGACGGAGCCCCGAGCCGCGCAGATTGTGCCGCGCCCGGATTCCGCTTTTGTGTCTCAAGAGCACAGTAGAGCGAAAGGCGGCAGGGAAAGCACGGAGATCGTAAGCGAGGTGCGATCCAACGCCCGGATTTCGCCGGAGCGCAAAGAGCAAGCGATCGAGACACGGCCCGCGGCGCGCAGAGAATCTGCAAAACGCTCGGAGCCGGTTGTCGCACCGATTGAGCAGCGGACCGAGATTCACATTTCCATCGGCAGCATTGAATTGCGTGCCCCGCGCGTTGAGGCCAAACCGCATGCAGCGCCGTTCCGGCCGCGTGTAACCCTGGACGACTTTTTACGCCGCAAGCCGGAGGCCGGATCGTGAGCGACTATCTGGCGGTTGGCGGCATCAGCGCGGTGTTGAAAGCGTTGCTGAACACGGGTCTCTCCGACGGAGGACCTGCGACAGTCCTGGTTTCGCCGCCGGGGATTACGAACAAGGCGCCCGACCTGATCGCGACGGGAGCCGATGAGCCGGCACAGCTCAATCTTTTCATGTACTACGCAAGCATCAATCCGGCGCTGCGCAATCTCGATCTCCCCTCGATCAATTCGAGTGGAACGCAGGTCAGCAATCCGCCATTGGCCATCAATCTGCATTATCTGGTGACGGCGTACGGAGCCAATCAGTTTGACCCGGAGATCCTCTTAGGCTTTGCCATGCAGGTGTTTCATAACACTCCGGTGGTGCCGCGCAGCGTCATTCAGTCGGCGTTGACGGCACTGGCCTCAGGCACTCCGTCGACTGAGCAGCAGTTGATCTCCGCAAGCACGCTGGGCAGCCAGATCGAGCATATTCGCATTACGCCGGAGGCACTCACGACGGAAGAGATCTACCGGCTGTGGACAGCCTTCCAGACCAGCTACCGGCCGACGACTTCTTATCAGGTTTCCGTGGTCGTGATCCAGAGTACGCAGAGCTTTCAATCGAATATGCCGGTGCAGCAGCGGGCGCTGGTGGCGATGCCGTTGACCGGGCCCATGATCTCGGCGGTTTCGCCGCAGATGGCCGCGGTGGGCCAGATAATGACGATCAACGGCAGCAACTTCCTGAGCGGCCCGCCTTCCAATACTCTGGTCTCCTTCAATGACGGCACGCCGGTCGCTCCAGCCACTGTGCAAGGCAATTGCGTCCGGGTTACAGTGCCCACTTCACTCACGGCCGGCACTTGCAATGTGCGCATCATGTGCAATGTAACCTTCCCGTCATCTTCTGTCGCACATCCCTGCTTTGCTTCCAATCCGGTTCCTTTCCAGTTGGTTCCAACGATTCAGGCGCCCGCCAAGCCGCCGTATCAAGGGACTCAGGGTAAGGCGCTGACGATTACCGTTTCTCCCCCTGTGGGCAATATGCAGACGGTGGTTGTTTACATCGGCGATCAGGCGATTCCCCAGGTGCAGGGGCCCCTGGGACCGCCATCTACTTCAAGCACGGTATCGGTAACCGTGCCGACAACTATTACGGCCGCAACCTATCCGCTGCGCGTGGAGGTCGATGGCGCGCAGAGCCTGCTGTCGCAGGACACCAATCCGGCGAGTCCGACTTTCGGCCAATGGCTGCCCCAGGTAGAGGTGAGCGCATGATTGTTGACCAAGATCGGGATCTGGATCGTGATCTCGACCGGGAAACACTGGAATTCGAAAACCCTCGCCTGGCGGGCGATCAGGGCGAACCGCTTTCGTTTTGGGCGGAGCTGGAGCGCGTCTATCGCCGGGTAGTGCGCAACGGAGGCAATACCGATCCCGCAACGGCAATGCCTGCTCCGCTGACAAGGCTTCCGGAACGATGGAATCCGGTAGAAAGGTTGAGCGAGGTTTTTGGCCTGAGTGACTTTGAACTCGATGTTTTGCTCCTGTGCGCGGGAGCAGCAATCGATCGGCGCTTCAGCGCGGCTTTGGCCGTGTTGCAGCCGGAGTCGCCCGTGCCGACGCTGGGTTTGGCAACTGCGGTGCTTGAGAAGCCGCACTGGAGCGCGCTCAGCCGGATGCGTCCGCTGCGCTATTGGCGGCTGATCGAGATAGGGCCGGGAGCTTTGCTGCAGGCGCCAATCAACATCGATGAACGCATCCTGCAGTATCTGCTGGGCGTGCCTGCCGCGGATGAACGGCTGGAGATGGTGATTCACGCGCTCACCGGCGGCGAAGAGCAGTCCGAGGAGTGGAGCGCGGGATTGAACGAAGCCGCGGCGCGCGGAGCGTTGCATTGGCGGCGCGCGGCTCAGGGAACGATTCTTTTGACCGGGAACCGCACCAGCGAGCGGACAGCGTTGTTTGGCGCGATGTGCCAAAGGGCAGGCTTGCACCAGTGGGTACTGGATGCGGGCGATTTACCGGAGACGGCGCCCGATCGCGAGAAGCTGGCGCGGGCTTATACGCGCGAAGTGGCGCTGTGGCCGGCGGCGCTGCTGGTAAAGACGGAACGGCTGGAAAACGCTGCGCTGCTTGAAGCCTGGCTGCGACGGGTCGCCGCGCCGGTGGCCGTGGATGTGGAGACCGGGTCGGCTGCAGAACGGTTGAGCGGACTGCGCATCCCCGCGCCCTCAATGAGCGCCGCGGAGCGCAAAGCGCATTGGCAAAGGAGGCTGGGACCGCGTTTCGCCGAACTGGACGAAGAACTCGATGTGCTGGTGGAAGCCTTTGCACTGGACGCCAGGGAAATTCGCGAGACGGCGGAAGCGATTGAAGAGGAGGCTGCTCTCGAGCCTGCCGGCACAGGCGACGGAAATTCGTTGCGAGCGGCTGCCTGGCGGCTTTGCCGAACGGCGGCGCGGCGCTCGCTCGATGAACTGGCAACGCATGTTGAAGGCAGCGCGAGCTGGCCGGACCTGGTGCTTCCCGAGGCGCAGACCGCGACCCTGCGGCAGATCGCGGTTCACGCGCGGCAGGCGGCGACAGTGCATGGAGAATGGGGATTCGGGGCCCGGTATGCGCGCGGGCTGGGACTTTCCGCATTGTTCTCCGGACCCAGCGGAACGGGCAAGACGATGGCCGCGGGCGTGCTGGCGCGGGAACTCGATCGCGATCTCTATCAGATCGATCTGGCCACGGTGGTCAGCAAATACATCGGCGAGACGGAGAAGCATCTGCGCAAGATATTCGACGCCGCCGAACGCAGCGGGGCGATTCTGCTTTTCGACGAGGCCGACGCTCTGTTCGGCAAGCGCAGCCAGGTGCGGGACAGCCATGACCGCTACGCCAACCTGGAAGTGAGTTACCTGTTGCAGCGCATGGAATCGTATCGCGGCATCGCCATATTGACCACCAATATGCAGAACGCGCTGGATCAGGCCTTTCAACGGCGGCTGCGTTTCGTAGTGCAGTTTCCTTTCCCCGACGCGCCCAGCAGGGAACGCATCTGGCGCAAGGTTTTTCCCGCGGCCGCTCCCACCGGCGCACTCGACTACGAGCGGTTGTCGCAACTGAATGTAACCGGAGGGGCGATTCGCAACATCGCGCTGCTCTCGGCATTTCTGGCCGCCGATGCGGGAACGCCGATCACCATGAGAAACGTTCTGGAAGCGTCGCGCACTGAGTATGCAAAGCTCGACAAGCCCTTGTCGCCGGCTGAAACCAGGGGGTGGGAATGAAATCGCTCCGTCTTCACATCGATCGCATCGTGGTGGAGGGATTGCCGGAAGCGGGACAACGGCAGTTCGCCAGCGCACTGGAGGCGCAACTGCGCGAGCTGGCGGGAAGCGGAATTGCGGACGGGTTCTCCGGCAATACGCGCAAGAGAATCCAGTCGCTCGATGCCGGCCAGCTGCGGCCGGGCGCGACGCCCGCGCAGGCCGCCGCGCAGGTTGCCAATTCGATACGGCAAAGCATCGGCATGAACGGACC
>JBAUBR010000512.1:0-2082 GCA_049676965.1 Occallatibacter sp. | reverse complement strand
GGTGAGAACGATGCCGTCGACGCCGGCGCCATCGGCCACGCGAAGCAGGGCGCCGAGGTTCTGCGGGTCTTCGATGCCGTCGAGGGCGAGAACGAGACGGGCGCTGTCCGCAGCGCGGGAGGGGTCGGGCGCAAAGAGATCTTCGATGGAGAGAAACTCCTGCGGGCGGACCAGAGCGACCACTCCCTGGTGCGCGGGCGTTTGCGCCACCTGGGTAAGCTGCTCGCGCGCTTCCTGGCGGACGCGGACTCCGGCTTCGCGGCAGGCGGCGACCAGCCGTTCGAGGCGATCGTCTTGGCGTTCGCGGGCTACAAGAATGTGGTCGAAACGGCGCTTGCCGGCCCTGAGCGCTTCTTCGACCGGATGCAACCCGTACAAAACTTCCATAAGGATAGTTTAGTGGGTTGATCGTGTTTGGGGCGCCGGTTGCCTCGGGACCGCGAATTAGCGGGTCAGCGAGTTAGCGGAGCATTGATATGCGTTTGCTTCCAACCGGGAGCACGATTGCCCGATCCTGCGCTGGCGCGTCATACTGGCCTGGCTGTGATGCCCGCAAAAAAATCCGCACCCAAGACATTTCGCGCCGTGCTGGAGCCGCTCGGGAACGAACTGCGCTGGGTGATCGCGCGCATTCCCTTCGACGTTGCCAAGACGTGGCCGGAGCGGCGCGGCAACCGCGTGCGCGGCGAGATCAACGGCTTCGCATTTCGCACCGCGCTGTTTCCATATCCGCAGACCGGCGGCAGAATGCTGCTGGTGAACAAGAAAATGCAGGCGGGGGCGAAGGCGCGGGCCGGCTCGGCGGTCGAGATCACGCTGGAGCCGGACTTCGAGGAACGGCCGGCGGTGATGCCGCCGGAGTTGGCCAAGGCGCTGAAGGCCGACCGGCAATTGCGCAAGTGGTTCGACGGGCTGAGCGAGTACACGCGCCGGACATTTTGCGCGATGGTGAGTGAGGCCAAGAGTCCCGAATCGCGCCAGAAGCTGGCGGAGCGAATGGCCGAACGGCTGCTGCTGACGATGGAAGGCGAGATCGAAACTCCTCCTATTCTGAAGGCGGCGTTTGCGCGGCAGCCGCTGGCTGAAGCCGGCTGGAAGGCGCTGACCGCGGCGCAGCGGCGCGGGCACTTGATGGGGATTTTCTATTATCAGTCCGCCGAGGGCCGGGAGAATCGCGCGGCCAAAGCCGTGGAGGAAGCGCTGCGCGCGGCGAGGAAGAAATCCGGCGACCGTTCGGCGAGAGAACTGGATTGAAGGGGCAGGCGGGTCGAATTCGGAGAGCCGGATGCCCATAATGAAATTTTTTACCATTGGAACGCGATTTTCTGTGACTTCGATTCCGGGTTTGTCGTCTAATGGGACAAGATGAGCATGACTGCCTTTGTTCGCGCCGGTATCGCGGGGAATCTCAACTCCCAAGTCGAAGAGCAGGCTCGCCAGGAGAGCCTGGCCGTATCGGCGGGGCTGAAGCGCCAGGAAGCCGGCCTGCTCGATGAGCTGATCGTCCGCTATCAGCACCGGCTGCTGCGCTATCTGCTCTATTTGACCAGCAACCGCGAGCTGGCCGAGGACCTGTTCCAGGAAGTGTGGATGCGGGTGCTGGTGCGGGGCGGGCAGTTCAACGGGCAGGCGCGCTTCGACACCTGGCTGTTCACCATCGCGCGCAATCTGGTGATCGATCATCGGCGCAAGAAGACGTTATCGAGCCTGGACGAGCTGTTCGAGGTGGGCAGCGAGGACGACCGGCCGATGAGCTTCGAGGTGGCCGACGGCGAGCCGACGCCATTCGATCGTTTTTCGAACCTGGAAGACCGGGAACGGATTGCGGCGGCGCTGATGACGCTGGACACGCTCTATCGCGAGGTACTGGTGCTGCGCTTCCACGAGGAGTTGTCGCTGGACGAGATTGCCAAGGTGACGCGGGCGCCGCTTTCCACGGTAAAATCGAGACTCTATCGCGGACTGGCGGCGATCAGGCCGGCGCTGGAGCGAGGCGCGAGAGGACGGTTGGGGGCGGCGTGAAGCCGACGGGGATGGCAAAAAACGCGCTCGACGACGCGGCTCAAAACCGCGAGCTGGTGG
>JBAUBR010000511.1:0-2586 GCA_049676965.1 Occallatibacter sp. | reverse complement strand
CCGCCCAGGCCCGCGAGCAGCAGGCTTTCCGTCAGAATCTGGCGCAGAATGCGAATGCGGCTGGCGCCCAGTGCCGCGCGCACGCCGATCTCCCTTGCGCGGCTGCTCATCCTGGCCAGCAGCAGGTTGGCCGCGTTCGCACACGCAATTAGCAGCACCAGGCTCACCGCGGCGAAGAACAAGAGAATCGTCGGCCGCGTATCGCCGGTGATGCGCTGCGCAAGGGGAACCAGCGTCACCAGCCCGTTGGTGGGGAAAGCCGGTGGCACATCGGCCGCGGCGCGGCGCGCGAGCGCGGTCATCTGCGCGGCTGCCTGTTCACGAGTCACCCCGTCACGGAGCCGTCCGATGCATTCCAGAATGCCGGCCGGGTCATGACTCGAGGCTGGCAGGGCGAGCGGCGTCCACACCTCGATGGCCTTTGCCGTCGGCATCGTCGCCAGAAACTGAAACCGTTCCGGCAGCACACCGATGACCGTGTAGCCGCGGCCGTCGAGCAGAATCGATCGCCCGACGATCGACGAATCGTCGGCGAAACGCCGATGCCAAAAGCCATAGGAGAGAATGACCGCCGGCTGCGCGCCCG
Source organism: Occallatibacter sp. (assembly GCA_049676965.1). Taxonomy (GTDB): domain Bacteria; phylum Acidobacteriota; class Terriglobia; order Terriglobales; family Acidobacteriaceae; genus Telmatobacter. The sequence goes on along the minus strand of JBAUBR010000511.1, from coordinate 2,000 downwards.
CGCCGTCTTCCCCCGCGGCAAAGTCCCGGCCCAGTTGTGGCGCCACGCCCAGCACGCGAAAGAACTCCGCACTCACACGCAGCCCGGGCACGCGTTCCGGCCTATTCTTGTCGGCCAGGTTGAAGCCGACCGGCAACACCGAGTAGGCAGCAATCTTCTCGAAGACCGTATTCTCGCGCCGCCACTCGAGAAACAGCGGTACCGAGGCCGAATAGGTCGAATCCTGCGGAGTTCCTTTCTCCAGCTGAAAAAGGCGCTCTGGATGCGGATAAGCCAGCGGCCGCAGCAGCACGCTGTTCATCACGCTGAATACCGCCGTGTTCGGCCCTATGCCCAGCGCCAGCGTCAGAATCACCGCTGCGGCGTATCCCGGTGACTTGCGCAGCTGGCGAAAAGCATAGCGCAGGTCGAACCACAGATTTTCCAGACCAAGCGCCACATCTGCCGACGTCACGCGCTCTTTCACAATCGCCGGATTGCCAAAGCGCAGCAAGGCGTCGCGGCGCGCATCTTCCGCCGACACGCCGGCAGCGATGTTGTCTGCAATGCGCATGTCGATGTGCGCGCGCAGCTCGGCGTCGATCTCGCGATCCTGCCTGCTGCGCGGAAACAGATTCAATAAACGGTGAAGCAAAGGCATGACGAATCCTCTTGGATTGTTACTCGCGGCGCAGCGCCTGCACCGGATTTAGAGAGGCGGCGCGGGATGCGGGAATCAAACCGGCCATTGCGCCCACCAGCAGCAGAATCGCCGTGGCCGCTCCGAAGGAAGAAATGCTCCCCGCGCCAAACTGCGCGAACTCGTGCCGCACCAGCACAAATGCAGCGATCGATGTCGCGATCCCAATGCCCAGGCCGATGATGACGCGCGTCAATGCATCCCTGAGAACCAGACGCACCACCGAGCTGCGCTGCGCCCCGAGCGCCATGCGGATGCCGACCTCCTGCGTCCGCTGCGCCGTGATGTAGCTGATGAGCCCGTAGATACCGATCATGGCCAGCAGCAGGGCCAGGCCGGCGAATGCTCCCAGCATCCACACGATGAGCCTGCGTGCGGCCAGCGAATCGGAGACCAGCGTCTCCAATGAAATGACTGAGGGCACAGCCTGCGAAGCGTCTGTGAGCGCGACCGCCTGTTTGAGCGTGGACGCCATCGTCATCGGATCGCCATCCGTGCGCACCAGAAAATCCGCCATGTGGTCGATCCCCTGCGCAAACGGGTAGTATCGCATGCCGTCGCTGGTGTCCTCTTCGAGCGAGCTGATGCGAACTGTGGCCACCACGCCAACAATCAGCGCGGGAGCGTGATTGCCGCATGCAAAAGAGATGTGCTGTCCGATGGGGTTCTGGTTGGGCCAGTATTTTTTGGCCAGGCGCTCGTCGATCACGACCGCGCCCGCACTTGCCGCGGTATCTGTTGGATCAATCCATCGGCCGGTGAGCAGCGGAATCTGCATCACCTTCAAGTAATTCGGCGTAGCGAAGCTGAGCTGGCTGTGCGGGCCGGGATCGCCGGGGCCGAGCGGCCGGCCAATGATGGCGAAGGAACAGGATTGGCTATCGGAGGGGTCGAAGGGTAGTGGCTCGACGGCCGCTGCTGCACGAACGCCAGGCTGCGCGGAGAGACGATCGACGACCCCACCCACGAACACAGCTTGTTGCTGCTGCGATTTCTTGAAGTCCTGGCCTGCGTACGGCACCTGCGCCGTCATCACGCCACCCGGGTTGAATCCCGGATCGACACGCTGCAACTCCAGCAGGCTAGCCAGAAAAAGCCCCGTTCCCGCCAGCAGGAAGAACGCCGCCGCAACTTCAGCAATGACGAACGCGCCGCGCAGCCGCTGCTTGCCGCTCGAAGCAGTCGCATGGGTTTCGCCTTCGCGCAAGCTGAGTTGCTCGCGCCGGCGCATCATTCCATAGGCGGGTCCGAAGCCGGCGATTAGCAGCGCCAGCGCCGCGGCACCGGCCGCAAAGGCGAGCAGCGCCGGGCCCATTTGCAC
>JBAUBR010000510.1:0-17695 GCA_049676965.1 Occallatibacter sp. | reverse complement strand
GGTGGGGGTTCGGGCAGGCCGGCGCGTTCGAGCGGCGCCTCGGCGGCGACGGGAAGCAGTTGCGCCAGCGTGTCCTTGCCGAAGATCTGGTAGATGCGCTCGGCGGTGCGGGCAACCGGAGGAGCTGAGAGCACGGTGTGCGTGGCGGAGAGCAGCTCGAAGTGCTTTTCCGGATTGGCCAGCGCGTAGTGCGTGACCAGCGCGGTCACATGGGCCAGCTCAGTCGACTCGGCGCGGAGGAATTTGCGCCGCGCGGGCGTGTTGAAGAAGAGGTCGGCGACGGCGATTGTGGTGCCGGGAGGGAGGGCGGCATCGTCTACGCGCAGTATCTTGCCGCCGGCGATCTCGATATGCGTTCCGACCTCCGCCGCGGCGGATTCGCCGGTTGCGGTGTCAAGCGTGACGCGAGCCACGGAGGCGATCGACGGCAGCGCCTCGCCGCGAAAGCCCAGCGTGGCAATCGAGAGCAGGTCGTCGGCAGTGCGCAGCTTGGAGGTTGCGTGCCGCTCGAAGGCCAGCAGCGCATCGTCGCGGTTCATTCCATGGCCGTCGTCGGCCACGCGGATGAGCTTGCGCCCGCCCGCCTCGACCTCGATCTTGATCCGATTCGCTCCCGCATCCAGTGCGTTCTCGAGCAGTTCCTTCACCACCGAGGCCGGGCGATCCACCACCTCGCCGGCGGCGATCTGGTTGGCCACCTGATCGGGAAGGATGCGGATGCGGCCCATAAGGGATAAGGGTAACGCAACGCGAACGGCGGCTCGAATTCCGGTTGCATCCGGCTGCCGCGTGAGCGACGATGCAAAGAAATGAAGATCGAATGCCTGGCGGCTGCCGTGCTTCTGCTCTCTTCGGCGTGCGCTTATGCCGACGACGACCAGAACCCCGCCTGCAAGTCCGACAAACGCGTGGTCGCGGCCTGCTTCACCGTGCACGGCCGGTTCGCCTGGTGGAATGATCCCCCGACCCGCCGCATCGAAGTATTGCAGCCCAAACGGACCCTCGCCATCGGTGAAGACACCGCGCTGCCGGAGGGGCTGAATCGCTGGCAGGGAGCGCCTGCAGCCGTGGCTGACCGGCTCGTCAACTACAACGATATCTATATCGCGGACTTTGAGGTTTGCCCGTTGACCCGCGAAGAGGCCGGCAAGGTGCAGACAGTCTGCGTGGCATCGGTTTCGGACACCGGCGCGAGCGCCGAATTACGCAATTCACCGGCTGAGAGCCAGATCGCCCTGGACAGGGCGCGGCAACAGGTAGCGGCGGATCTCGCCCGCGCTCTCCATGTCGATGCCGAAGCGGCGCGGCAGATGACAAACGCCCAGTTGCAGGCGAGCGTGCGCCAATTCGCCGGACAGCTCCGGACTTATGGCTTCGATCAGAAGGTGGAAGCGGTGCAGTTCTTTCAGCGCATCCAGGGCGATACGCTGCGCGCGGGCAAAGCCGACAGCCAACAGCTCGCGGCGACCGGGAAGACCGACCTGGCGCCAAGCAGCATCCGCCAGCAGATGGACGCGTTCGAGAAGCGTATGCAAGCCGCCGGTCTGGAGCATCTCCATCAGGTGGCGACCCAATACGCGCCCACAGCCGTCGTTCTTCGCGACGAGCTCCTGCGCCGGCTGGGCCAGAAGATGCCTGAAGACCCTGGCCTGGCCTACGTCTGGGATGTCGACCAGGATGGCCAGTTCCAGGAAACCATGAGCGAGTTCGACAACCCGAGACAATCCGGTTTTGAACCAACTGCCGACTTCCTCGAAGGCCTGGCCAATCAGCTTCCACAGTAAGCGAGGCCGCAACTTCGGCGGTCGAAGCCCCGCGCGGTTATCTCTTCCCATGGCCGTCGTCGGCAACGATCTCGACCTGAGTATGTTGCACTTATTTCGTACTCATGAGATACTCATTGCAGATGTCGCCGTCACCGAACGGCGATACATTCGGACACCAGTTTCGAAGAAGATTGCAGACCAGTGCCCGAATGATCGATTGATTGCTATTTTTTGAACTGAACCTCAATGCTATTGCTTGCCTAGAGCTGGTCACCATCCGCACTTTGAAGGTGAACTCGTGTTTTAGGAGGTAAGTATTGTGGTTTCATTTTGTGTGGGATCGATCCTAGAAGTCGAGCTCGAATCCGAATTTGTTCTAACTTGCACGGACGAGGTCGAACAGGTCGAAGGGTTTGCGCAGCCGGCGTCCACGTTTGAATGTCGGGACCGCTTTGCGCGAGGAAATGGGTATAAAGACAGGTCTCACCAACTTGTCGAGGAGAACCCAATAGCCATGGCCAAGAATCGCCTTCAATTCGATTTCACTGACGAAGCGCTCGAGCAGCTTGACGAGTTGAAGGGCGCGACCGGCGCTTCGAATCGCGCCGAAGTGATCCGCCGGGCGCTGCAGATGCTCCAATGGACGGTTGAACAAGTTCAGGACGAAAATGCGACGGTCATCGTTGAAAAGAATGGCCGCCAGCGCGAAGTGATCTTTCCTTTCCTCTCATCTGCCAAGGCTTCGACTAATGGACGATGAGCGAATCTGAGGAAGATCATCGAAACCCGATTGAAGAGGTCGAAAACCCGCGGCTATTGGCGGGCCGTCCTGTCTTCTCGCATGAAGAGCATCGCGCCAAGACAACGAAACAACTGGCTCTGCTCTTCTTTGGGGCGCTGTTCGTCGTGTTTCTCGCGCACGTAACCTGCGTGCTCGTCCTCGCACACAACAAACCCAATTCGGTTGACGAGATCTCGCGCGTCTTCAACGTTTGGGTACCGGTGTTCTCAGGACTGGTCGGCGCAGCCGCAACCTTCTACTTCACCCAGGCACGGCGATAAGCGCCAGACCGGCAAATCCTCGCCCCGGCTCACCGCTTCATCACGCTCAGCGTAATGCTTGATGGATACTCGGCCGAGTGGTGCACCTCGTTGTGCGCGACCACTCCTTGCGATTCGTCGTAGTTGTTGCCGCCGGTGTTCAGGTTGCGGTCGTAGCGGGGGAAGTTGCTGCTGCTGACCTCGATGCGCAGCTCGTGGCCCGGTGCAAAGTAGTTGCTCGTTTCCATGGGCTGGAACTCGACCTTGTAGACTTTTCCCTTCTCCATGAAGACCGGCGGCTTGTCGTAGCCCTCGCGGTAGCGCACACGCTGGATGTTTTCGTCGATATTGAACGCCGTCCCGTCGGGCATCACCTCGATCAGCCTTACCGTGAAGTCGGTGTCCTTGGCATCGCTCGAGACGTAGAGCGTGACCACAACGGGCCCGGTGACTTCGATCCCCTCCTTCAGCTGGCCGGTCGAGTACACGAGCACGTCATTGCGCGCCTCGATTTCGCGCTGGTCGATGGCGCCCGCCCGATACTCCGATCCCATGCAGCAGAATCCGCCGCCGTGCGTGGGAACGGGATTCATGGGATCGTAGACGAACTTGTCCGCGGCGTCCTTGCCTTCGGGCGCCGCCACCAGCGCGCCATCGCCGTTGAGCGAGTTGGCGTGACCTTCGCTCGCGAGATAGAACGTCATCGCCTGAACTCCCGCCGGCGGCCAGGTGTCGGCCGACTCCCACTTGTTCAGGCCCATGGTGTAGTACTGCACCTTGGGCATCTTGTCGAGCACCGGGCTGTCCTCGCCCTTGAGTAAGTGGTCGAACCAGCCGTAGGTGATGGCGTCGTAATCGAGGCGCGCATCGCCCAGGTCGCGGTCGCCGACCATAGTATGTTCGGTGGCGCGCGTGTAGCTGCAGTGCGGCATGGGCGCGATGATGGCGTATTGCTCGTTGGCGATCGCAGGGTCTGCCATCTTGCGCACGGCGTTGTAAGCCGCAATGTTGGGGCCGGTGCTGATGTCGTACCAGGTCATCATCCACAGGCCGGGAATATTAATGCGCATGTTGTCGTGCCATAGGCCGCCCTTGTACCACGCAGGATCATTGGGCGCGCGCGTAATCATTCCGGGCTGGCCGGAGGGCGTGGTGTCGGCGTAGATGCTGTGCGGCGCGCCCAACGCGGCGAGGATGTCCTTCTCCGGCAGGTGCCACAGGGCTTTGCCCCAGTCGACGGCGAGCGGGTGCGCGGCGAGGTCCCACTCCTTGGCAGCCGCGATCAGTGCAGCCTGCGAAGTACCGGACGGGAAGTTGGGCTTGGCGTCGTTTGTCTCCAGGCCGGAGTCGTAGATCCACGGGGCAAACAGCATTTGCACCGCGCCGCCGCGGAACCAGTTGCCCTGCTCGTAATAGGGGCCCACGCGGCCCACGCCGGCGCCGAAGCTTTCGGGGATGAAAGTAGTAAGCGCCTTGTTGCCGCGCGAGGCCACGTTCAACTGCCACTCGGCGGTCGAGGAGCAGCCGATCAGGCCGACCTTGTCCGCGGACCAGGGCAGCGAGCCCATCCAATCGAGGGCGTCGTCGGAGTCGGTGAGTGGCGTGCCCAGAATGTCGTAGTCGCCTTCGGAGAAGTAGCGGCCGCGCTCGTTCATCTCGACGTAGGCGTAGCCGTGCTTCACGGCTTCGAGTTCCCGCGTCATGTCGCGCGGCGCGCCAAGCTGCACGTCCCAGTAGTTGAAGTTGTAGGGAGTACGCACGAAGATGATGGGATACTTTTTCGATTCGTCCCTGGGCCGGTAGATGTCGGCCTGCATGCGCTTGCCGTCGCGCATGGGCACCATGACCTTGCGCTCGACGATGGCGACGGACTCGAGCTCCTGCTCGATGGCGTTGCGGTGGGCGATCAGCGCTGCGTCCGGCTGCCTGGCCTGCGCGGTTGCGGACGCGGTTATTCCAGCAAGAATAGCAACGCACAGAAACATCCGGCACGCGAACTGCGCAATTGGCTTCATTCCGGCCTCTCTTGAATTGGCAGGTTTTTGGAGGGACTCAAACCCAAGGAGACACTATAGCGCATACCGAGCCGGACCACGGCTACGTTTTGCGCAAAGGGCGCGATCAGGAGTTCTTGAATTCCCGGAAAGCGAGCAAACCCGAAGGCGCGATCATGCACTGCTCAAGGTTGCTCGGAGTCTGCGAATCGTTGTTGTAGATGCAGCGCACCCAGTAGAGGCATTGCAGGTTCTGTTTCGCCAGGTCACGTACCTGCCGCTCGAGCTTGCGGAACTCGCCGACGTTCAGTTTGCCCAGCTGGGGCACGAGGTTGATGTCTGTTCCGCCGCCGATCGAATGAGCCATCAGATGGCCGCGGTGGAACTGCGATCCGGCCGAGAGCGGATGACCGGCCATGCGGCTTGGGTCGCGGCGGTGCGTGGCGAAGGCCGGCACGCCGAAGGCCACGACCGCTCGCTGCAACCGGATGTCGAAGAGATAGGTGAAGGAAGAGAGTGTGTCTTTCAGGTCGACAGAGACGATCTCCGCATCAGGATGGGCGGCGTAGTAGTCGTCGCACCACAAAGGCTCCAGTTGATGAACGATATTCGGGATGACGTTTCCGCCCCGGTATGCGGCCAGAATGCCCCTGTATGTGGCTTCTGCGATCATTCGCGAAGAGCTCCCGCGGTTAGGTCGAATTTTACCGCAGGTTCTTGAGTTGTTACGCAGGTCCGCGAGCCAGCCTACGCGGCCATCGCGGAGTCTGTCTCGGGCACACGCAGCATCAGCGGAAGATGTTCGCCTTTGACGCGCGCTTCTTTGAGCACCGTGAGGGCGTCTGCCCCGTAGGCAATGGCCTGGTGCTGCGCTTCGGAGATGGCGACCCACGCACCGGCGGGGATTTCTTTCAGGATTTCGGCGAGATTTAGAACTAATTTAGACATAATCATCCTCTCCGAATCGTGACTCTGCACTCCGATTCGTTACGGCCTGTACGAATGCTTAGATGCCCATTCCGAACTCGCCGGCATGGCGTTCATCGGCATTCGAGTAAAAATCATAAGGGGTGCGGTGGTTGAATTTATAACGCTTGCGCATTTCGCGTCCGACGAAGATGCCGAGTGTCGCCACTGCCATTCCCACCGAGAACCAGGTGATCGCGCGCAGCGTGCCTTTCTCTTCAATTTCTTCAGCGGGCGCGAGGGCTTCCGGTTCTATGGACATGGCCGACGGCCTCCTATGCCGAAATGATACCGCAATACCGATAGGACGCGATGGCGCGAAGGAAGGTTAGCCTAACACTTTTGGTCACAGCGTGGCACCGATCCGGGTAAGCCACTGCGCCTTTGCCGAATCGGGAAGAAAACTGGCCTCAATCGAGTTGGCCGCGAGCCGGCGCAGCTCCTCGCGCGTGAATCCCTGATGAATATGTGCGAGCAGATACTCGTTCGTTACATCGGAACCGAAGAATGCCGGATCGTCGGAGTTGACGGTGACCAGCAAGCCCTGGTCGAAATAGCGGCGCAGGGGATGCGCGGCGAACGACGGGCAGACTCCGGTGCGGACGTTCGATGTTGGATTCAACTCCAGCGGTGTGCTCCGCACTTTCAACTCTTGGACGAGAGAAGAGTCCCGAATGGCGGAAAGCGCGTGGCCGATGCGCTCCGAGCCGATGGAGAGCGCTTCCCAGATGGCCTCGGGGCCGGTGGTTTCGCCGGCGTGATTGGTCAGCCGCAGGCCTTCGCGGGCGGCCTGTTCGTAGAGCGCGCGAAATGGTTCGGAGCCCGCCTGCCGCTCGTCGCCGCCCAGGCCGATGCCGATGATCGCCGGATAGCTTTCACGCATCTCCGCTGCCTTGCGGAAGACGCGCTCGGCTTCCTCCACGGTGAAATGGCGCACGGCGTCGAAGATCCAGTAGAGCGAGAAGCCCAGCTCGCGTTCGGCGCGAACCCGGGCGCGTTCCAGGCCTTCGAAGATGGGCTCGAAGCAGTGCGGGTCGTGATTGCGCCATAGGTAAACGACGCCGACCGAGATGTAGACTTCGGCGTGGACGACTCCCTGCGCGTGCAGCCCCTGCATCATGCGCCAGGCGGCCAGCTCGTAGTCTTCCGGCGTGATGAGCCGGCGCGTGACCGCCTTGAACCCCTCGATGAATTCACTGAAATTTGAAAATTGGTAGAGCGCCTCGGCTTCGTCGATGGTCATCGGCCGCGCATCGTGGCGCGCGCTCAGCTCGACCAGCGTGGCCGGCGTGATGGTGCCTTCGAGATGCAGGTGCAGCTCGGCCTTGGGCAGCAGGCGGATGAAATCTCTAATTTCATCGGGCATATCGTTGATAGGGGTCGACCTTCTTCCGGGCGCAGCCGCGGAAGCGGGAATAAGAAGTAGATTAGCAGGGCGGCGGGAGGGCGATGAGAGACGCCGCCTCCGCGAGAGAGCGCTAGCAACCCTTTTTGGGATTCTTGATCGCGACCTCGGTGGTCACCCAGTCCGACAGGCGCTTCTCGTTGATTTCAGCATCCCCGGCCTGCTGGGAGAGCGACGAGCGGGCCAGCGCCACGGTGACCTTGACGTTCCCCTTCATGCAGTAGGCTCCGGTCAGCTGCGCCAGCCCCTTGTCCGCCAGGTCGATGTAGTCGGCGGGAAGGGTTCCCTCCGCGCCGGAGATATCGACCGGGGCCATGATGATCTGGTTGACGATCGTCTTGTCCGTCTTGACCGCGGAAGAGTCGTAACGGACGATGAGGGTGGCTCTCTTCTCCAGCGCGTCGGGGTTGGCCGTGAAATCGATGGCGGGAAGGGTGATGCCAGCAGGGCTGGGCTTGGGCGCCTTGGCGTCAAACGTAAGCCGGTACGCAGGTCCCTTCCATTTGGGCGCAACGGGAATACCGGCGGCTTTATCCCCCTGGTTTCCGCACCCCGCTAAGAATGCCAATCCGCCGATCGCCAGTAGGATGCCTTTTCTCACGCGTCCCCTCTCTTTGCTCGGAAATGACGGGCCAGAATACCACTCCTGCGGGGAGTTGCGATGTAATCGTTGCACGCGCTCGCTTCAACCAACGTTGCTGGCGCGATGATGCCATCGAGATGCACGTGCAGGTCGGCCCTGGGGAGGCGGCGGATGAGTCCTAGAATGCCCGCGGTCATAGCCCTACTTGGACGGAGCAAACTCCGACCGGTGGCGGCTATAGAAGAAATAGATCAGCAGGCCGATCACCAGCCAGGCGAAGAAGCGGATCCAGGTGATCACTTCCAGGCCCATCATGAGCACGATGCAGAAGATGATGCTGAGCACCGGAAACACCGGCCCCAGCGGAGCCCTGAAGCCACGGTAGCGCTCCGGCTCGCGGTAGCGCAGGATGAGCACGCCGATGGAAACCAGGACAAACGCGAACAGCGTGCCGATGTTGGAGAGATTGGAAACGGTGCCGATATCGAGCAGGCCGGCGGGAATGCCGACCACGAATCCCGCCACCCACGTGGCCACGGCCGGCGTGCGGAACTGCGCGTGAATCTTTCCGAAGACGTCGGGCAGCAGGCGGTCGCGCGACATGGCGAACCACACCCGCGCCTGGCCAAGCTGGAAGACCAGGATCGACGAGATCATTCCCAGCAGGGCGCCGAGGAGCACGAAGAGCCGCACCCAGTAGAGACTGGTGGCGCCGGTGGCCACGTAAACCTTTTTGAGCGCATTGACCACCGGCGCGGCATCGCCCATCACCGAATGCCAGGGCACGATGCCGCTGAGCACGATGGCTACGCCGCCGTAGAGCACCGTGCAGGCCACCAGCGTGGCCAGGATGCCGAAGGGCAGGTCGCGCTGCGGGTGGTTGCACTCTTCGGCCGCGGTGGAGACGGAGTCGAATCCGATGTAGGTGAAAAAGATGATCGAGCCGCCGGTCAGCACGCCGGTCCAGCCGGTGGGCATGAAGGGATGCCAGTAGTGCGGCTTGATGAAGCTGGCGGCGGCGAAGATGAAGACCAGGATAGCGGCGATCTTTACCAGCACCAGGATGTTGTTGGTCCTGGCCGACTCGCGGATGCCGCGCACCAGGATCACGGTGAGGATCATGACGATGAGGAAGGCGGGAATGTTGAAGCCGAAGTGCCAGCCGGGGTTGTAGAGATTGTTGCCGGCAAAGTCCTGCATGCCGGTGGGCAGATAGGCCGGCGAAATCCATTTGAGCGGCGGATGGATGCCGAACCAGTCGAGCAGGTCGAGAATGTGCGCGGCAAAGCCCACGCTCACGCTCATGTTGCTGAAGGCATATTCGAGAATCAGATCCCAGCCGATGATCCAGGCTGTCAGCTCGCCCATCGTAGCGTAGGTATAAGTATACGCCGAGCCGGCGATGGGGATCATGGAGGCCAGCTCGGCATAGCACAGTCCCGTAAAGGCGCACACAATGGCCACCAGCACCAGCGACAGCGACAGCGCCGGGCCGGCGCCGGGACGGCCCGCCATCGCGGTGTGGTGAATGAGGTAATGGATGAGCGGCGTGTCGCCGATATCCGCCACGGGAAAGGTCTGGCCGGCCATGGCGGTGCCGATGACGGTGAAAATGCCCGAGCCGATCACCGCGCCGATGCCCAGCGCGGTCAGCGACCACGGACCCAGGCTTTTCTTGAGCGCGTGTTCCGGTTCTTCCGAGTCGCTGATCAGCTTATCGATGGACTTGCAGCAAACAAGTTGGCTGGGCAGCGAAATTTTTCTCGTCCCATCGACCGGTTGTCCTGTCAGTTTTGGCGGCACGCGCGGCTCCGGGCCTTCCCAATTCAGATATGGGTTGCCTTCGCCGCAGTGTACAGGGTGAGGATTGCCCGCGAAAGCATTTTCCGGCCAGCCCGCGCCCGTTCTTGCTGCCCGGGGGTGAACGAGCCGCCTGCGTCGAGACTGCTGTTGCGGACCCTCCGTGTTTCCTGGGGTCCGCAACGACAAAATCCGCTGGAGCTGGTTTAGCGCTTCGACTGCCCGCGCACCAACTTCTTCACTTTTTTCTTTTTCGAGCCGCGCGGAGTCGTCCGTTTGGCCTTGGGTGCCGCTTTCTTGCGCGCCGCGCGCTTCAGCTTCTTGCGTTCCAGTTTGTCTTCGATCTTGGTGGTGTCCGCCACGAATAACCTCTTTCCTTCTAATTGCTTCAGGGATCTCCGCTGTGGGAATTAGCGTGATCTTTATGGTAACAGGGATGGCGTGGAGCCGGAAGCGGCCGGTGAGGCGCAGATCCCGGTTTGGCGAGCATTCGGCCAGAACATACTGACGCGCCCCACAAGCCGGAACGAATCCACTCGCGACCTCTTTCGCGACCTGCGCAATTTGCGCGACCACTTGTCGGAGGTCCATACGAGCGCGGTATTGGCTCCGACCGCGCAACCGAAAAGGGGAAGCCTCTGAAGGATTCCGCCTGTCTGCGGCCACGACGCGTTTCCGGCGTACAATGGAAGCAGGATCGAAGTTATACCGCCGTCGAAAGGATTACGCGGGCCATTTCCTGCTGGCGAACAAATCGCTCGACCGGCACGCTTTCACAGAACTCCCGCTCCAAATTCACATAGATACGCGCAACCTGGAATCGACCAGTCTGCTCGGCTTTGGCCATCCTAACCGCTTCCGACGAGCTCCGTACTACACGCAGCATCCACCGGGTTGAACGGAGTCCACCATGCGTTCCGATCAAATACATCGCGCGCTCGCGCAGGGTATGAACCGCTTTGAAGTCTGCCGCCTCGTCTCCAAGGGCGTGAAGGCCGTGCACATGACCGGCTCGCGCTTTGAAGATTCGATTAACGACGTGCTGCAGTTTCTTGGCACCCATGAAACGACGCACGAGAAGATGCACCCCGCGCCCGCCAAGCCTATCAATCCGGCGGCGTAGAGTGCCCGAAACTCCTGCGCGGAGTTTGCATCCGGGATCCAAACGAAAAACGAGGGACGGCGGTTTTGCCGTCCCTCGCTTTTTAGATCCCTGCTTTTGAAGCCGTTTAAGGGATGCCGGGGTGAACCTTAGACAACCTGAACGTTTTCAGCCTGCCAGCCTTTGGGGCCCTTGGTTACGTTGAACTGGACCTTCTGGCCTTCCTGCAGCGAGCGGAAGCCGCTGGACTGAATCGCGGTGTGATGGACGAATACATCCTCGCCGTTTTCGCGGCTCAGAAATCCAAATCCCTTGGCGTCGTTAAACCACTTCACTGTGCCTGTTTCCATCTGTGTTGCTCCTCTTTGAAAATTACCGTCCGAACGCAATGTGGAAGTTTGCGAGTAGAGCCGGTAAGCGGAACAGGCAAAAACTTCAAATCGAATTCTACGATTGCATAGAGTATAGCATGGATTTTGGTTACGCTCCGGGAACGGATGATGGTGCGGTTTGCCGCCGAACCGCATGGAACGCGCCAGGGATGCATTGGGCAATTAGAATCCGGCAGCAACCGGTTCCGAAGAAAATCTCCATGGTGACGTTCGGCTATGCTGGAGCTCGTGAAACTCCGGGTTTCCGCCGCGCTCGCCGTTGTCATCGTGACGAGCCCGCCGGTCTTGCCGCAGCCGCACCCGCTTTCGCTTTGCATTGTGGATACAAAGTCACACCGCTTGAGTCAGTACGATCCCTCCGCCGGACCCTATGCGATTGCGATGTACCAAGAACTTGCCGGGCGAAGACTGCAGAGTGGCGCTGCGCTCCACATCACCGTTCTCCCCGCATCCATGCAAGAGGACATCCTGCCGGAGGTCCACAGCCTCAATTGCTGCTGGGTGCTCCAACTGTGGTACCAACGAAGCACCGACGACGATGTATTCGGCCAAGCCCAACCCAGGGGTTTGCCGTTCGACAGTTTGCTCTTCACCCTCTGGAACGGTACAACACGGAAAGTCGTCGAGCGCGGCACCGGACTTGTGTCACAGGGCAAACCCATGCTGACGCCCTTTGCAGCTTTTCGCAAACAGATCCTGAAGAAGCTCAATCAACTGCCTTGATCGTGGCTTGATCGATTCAGGGTGAAGGAGCGGCGGGAGCGCAATCAAGGCGGATTGTGGCTGGAAGTTGAAGAGCGATCCGTCACAGGATTTTCCTTCTATGGGCTTCTCTTGAACCCGTTCGCGGAGCAAAACTGCATACCATCAAGTGGGACGAGGCCCGCCCCCGCCCGGTGCGCCGAATCCATCCGGGGTGCATACTTGGTAGAGGCCGTTCCGGATCAATCCATCCCTTGGATTACCGATTTATTTCGGCCTTTTGAGCTTGCATCGGCACCGGTTCCACACGGCCTGAAAGCCGTGGAAATGCTGGAGTATAGGCGCTGGCTGGCGAGCGAAATTCCGAATCGACTTTGGCTCGCGATTGCCGCTGAGCCGCGCTTAGCTGACGACGCAAAAGTACACGAGAAATGGCCTCACGAGGAGGTTTTTATGACGGCTTCTGCTCGCTATCCCGGAATCAGGGTCACCGCTAACGGAAATCAGCTTGTTGCCTACCATACCGAGACGCGCGTGGCCGACGCCGGCGTTTTTTATCCCATTACGCCTTCGACCGAGGGCGGCGAGCTCTTCCAGCAGGCCTATGCCGAGGGCAAGCTGAACGTCTTCGGAGGCAGCACCATCGCTATTGAAACCGAGGGCGAGCACGCGGCCCAGGGGGGCGCCATTGCGCATTCGGTGTGCGGCAAACGCGTGGTCAATTTCACCTCCGGACAGGGCGTGGTCTACGGCGTGGAGCAGTACTACCACGCGCCCGGCAAGGGCTCGACGATGGTGCTCGAAGTGGGCGCGCGCGCGCTGACCAAGCACGCCCTCAACGTGCACTGCGGCCACGACGACATTTACGGCGCGCTCGACACCGGCTGGATCATGCTGATGGGCAAGGACGCGCAGCAGGCCGCCGACCAGGCGCTCATCCTGCGCCGCGTGACCGAGCTCTCGCTGACGCCGGGCATGAACATCATGGACGGCTTTTTGACTACGCACCTGGAGCGCACGTTCTACAAGCACGAGTCGGAGCTGATCCGCGAATATCTGGGCGCGCCGGACGATACTATCGACTGCCCCACCGAGGCGCAGCGCGTTCTGTTTGGGCCTACGCGGCGCCGCGTGCCCAAGATGATGGACCTGACCAATCCGATTCTGCTTGGACCGGTGCAGAACCAGGAACACTACATGCAGGGCGTGGTGGCGCGACGCAACAACTTCGCCGAGCCGATTCTCGATTTTCTGGTTGCAGCCTACAAGGACTTTGGCGAGCTCACCGGCCGCCACTACGGGCTCGTCTCCGAGTACAAGACCGACGACACGGATACGGTCTTCGTGTCGCTCGGATCGGCCGCCGAAAACATCGAGGCCGCGGTCGATTACCTGCGCGAGACGCACGGCGTGAAGGTCGGCTCCATTCACATCAACGTGATTCGCCCCTTCCCTGAAGCCGCCGTTGTGGCAGCGCTCAAGGGCAAGAAGAACGTCATCATCCTGGAGCGCACCGACGAAGCCCTTTCCGGCGACAACCCCATGGGCCGCGACATTCGCACCGCGCTCTCGAAGGCCGTGCAGTACGAGGGCCATCCCGCGGCCGAAGGCCTGCCCGCAATCTCGCCGGGCGAGCTGCCCAATATTTTTAACGGCAGCTATGGCCTGGGCTCGCGCGACTTCCGCCCCGAGCACGTCATCGGCGCCTATGAGTACGCGACCGCCGGCCGCGCCCGCAAGGACGGCAAGCGCGCCTCCGACGGTACGAATTTCTTCGTGCTCGGCATCGACCATCCCTACGCGGTCCTCGGCGAGGAGAATCCGTCGCTGCTGCCCGAGGGCGCGGTCGCGGTGCGCTTCCACTCCGTGGGCGGATGGGGCGCCATTACCACCGGCAAAAACCTGGGCGCGATCATCGGCGACCTGAACGATCTGCTCTACGCGCGCGACGGCCTCAAGGACGAGTTCGGCAATCCCAAGGAAGTGATCCACGTCAGCGCCAACCCCAAGTACGGTTCGGAGAAGAAGGGCGCGCCGACGAGCTACTTCATGGTCGCGGCCAAGGATCGCATTCGCGTGAACTGCGACCTGCGCCACGTAACCGTGGTCCTCTGCTGCGATCCCAAGGCCTTCACGCACTGCAATCCGCTGGACGGCATGCAGGAGGGCGGCTCTCTTTTGTGGGAGTCGGACGAAGAGGGCGAGCAGGCGTGGGAGCGGCTGCCCTTGTGGGCGCGCAAGCAGATCATCGACAAAAACATTCGCGTCTTCACCCTGCCCGGCTTCGCCATTGCCAAGAAAGCCACCGACCGCGGCGACCTGCAACTGCGCATGCAGGGCAATGCCTTCCTCGGCGGGTTCTTTGCAGTCAGCAATCTGCTCCAGGAGTTTGGCATTACGCCGGAGCAGTATCGCGAAGTGGTGCACAAGCAATACGTGAAGAAGTTCGGCAAGCTCGGCGATGCCGTCGTGCAGTCGAACATGGAAGTGATGACGCAGGGCTTCGAACTGGTGAAGGAGATCAAGATCGGCGAGCTTTCTGCGGCCGACCGTTCGACGTTGCGCGGCCAGGCGCTGCTGCCGATTCTTGAAAACGTCGAGGCCCTCGTGGCCGCCGGCGAATCCTGCGGCTGCCGTCCCACTCCCCGTTCCACGCACGCGCCCGCCGGCCAGGGCCCGCGCACGCCTATCAGCACTATCGGCGCATTCGACGCCGAGTTCCGCTCGCATTTTGGATACGATCAGCCGGCCACGCCGCTCTCGGCCATGGGCGTAATCGCGGCCGCGACCGGCGATACGGCGTCGAAGTACGTCGCGCGCCGCGAGACGCCGCTCTACATTCCCGAAAACTGCACGCAGTGCATGGAGTGCATCTCGGTGTGCCCGGACACCGCGCTGCCCAACTGCTCGCAGGACCTGAGCACGGTGCTCTCGACGGCCATCTCCTTCTACGTGAGCGACGCGGGCGAGCGCAACAAGATGCTGCGCGCGCTGCCCGAGATCGAGAAGCAGACCCGCCAGCGCATGGTTGCGGAGATGAAGACCGGCACCCCGCTGCAGGTGATCCTGCGCCAGGTGACGGATCAGGTCGACGGCTTCAGCGCCGACGCCAAGAAGCAGTTCTTCGCCATCATGGACAAGGTGCCGATGGCCTACCAGAAGGTGAACGCCATCTTCTCGTCGCCGGAGCGCAAGGCGGCCGGCTCGGGCGGCATCTTCTCGATTTTCGTGAGCGACCTGTGCAAGGGCTGCGCGGCCTGCGTGACCGCATGCGGCGACCACAACGCGCTCAGGATGGTGCAGGAGACCGAAGAGGTGAACGCCGAGCACGAGACCGGCACCGGCTTCCTGGGCCTGCTGCCTGACACTTCGCAGAAGTATCTCGGCCTCTACAACGGCGCCAACCCCGCCGACTCGAAGACCGCGACGCTGCGCAACATGCTGATGGTGCGCACCAATTATGACGCGCTGGTATCCGGCGACGGCGCCTGCGCGGGCTGCGGCGAAAAGAGCGTGCTGCGCTCGATTGCGGCTGTCACAGAAGCCTACATGCGGCCGCTCTATCACGCCAAGAGCGATCGCTTTGTGGCCAAGGCCGGCGAGCTTGAGAAGAACGGCGCTGCTCGACTGGGTGCGCTCAAGGAGAGCAACCCGGCCGAGTACGCGCTGATGCGCCAGGCCATCGCGCACCTGGTGATGGGCCTCGGTGGCGAAGACGTGAAAGACACAAAGTCGCGCATCGCAGCCTACGAAGCGGAGCACGGCCCCATCACCGACGCACAACTGGCCGAGGCCATCGCCGCGGTGCTGCTCACCGAAGCGTTCAACCACAAGAGCCTGCAGCCCATCGACGGGCGCCTGGCCAACGGCATGAGCGTGATGGCCATGGCCGCGCACACCGGCTGCAACACTGTGTACGGCTCTACGTCGCCCAACAATCCGCATCCTTATCCGTGGATGAACTCGCTCTTCCAGGACGGCATCACGGTGGGCTGGCTGATGGGCGAGAGCTTCATCGTGGATCACGCCCGCCGCTCCGTCATTCCCGAGCGCCTGGCCGACGCGCTGCTTACTCGTGACGCGAAGGTCATCTCCGACGAGGAGTACTACCACTTCACGCACTTCAGCGACGCGCTGATGACCGACCAGGAGATTATTGAGTTGCCCAAGGTGTGGGTGGTAGGCGGCGACGGCGGCATGGGCGACATCGGCTACCAGAACATGTCCAAGGTGATCCTGCAGAACCGCCCCAACGTCAAGGCGCTCATGCTCGACACGCAGGTCTATTCGAACACCGGCGGCCAGAACTCCGACTCGACGCCCATGCTCGGCGGCAACGACATGAACGTCTTCGGCTCCGCCACGCAGGGCAAGAACACCGAGAAGAAGACGGTGGCCGAGACCTTCCTCGCCGGCCACGGGTCGCCTTTCATCGGCCAGGTCTCGATGGCCAACGCGCCCAAGCTCTATCGCGCCATTCTCGATGGCCTCGAGTATCGCGGCACGTCGTTCCTGCAGTGCTTCACCACCTGCCAGCCCGAGCACGGCGTGCCCGACGACATGGCCCTGCACCAGGCGCAGCGCGTGCGCGACTCGCGCGGCGCGCCGGAGTTCGTCTTCAACCCGCGCCTCGGCGAAAGCTACCAGGAGGCGCTCGACATCAAGGGCAACCCGTCCGTCGATCTCGACTGGTACGAGACCAAGTCCAAGGTCTCCGGCGAAACCTCGCGCTACACCGTGGCTCACTGGTGCGCCACCGAAGCGCGCTTCCGCAATCACCTCAAAAAGATCAAGCCCGAAGCGGCCGAGAAGCTCGTTCCGCTCGACAACATGCTGGTGCGCATCACGCAGCAGGATGTTGTCTACCGCCGCTATCTCATTCCCGGCCACCGCGCCTGGATTCCCGACTTCGGCGTCTACATCCAGTTCGACGAGAACGGCAAAACCGAGTATCGCGCCATCTCGCGGCAACTGGTCCTGTTCTGCGTAGAACGCCGCAAGGCATGGCGCATGCTGCAGTCCAAAGCCGGCATCCAGAACAAGGACTACGCCGCGCAGCGCGCGATTCTGGCGGACGTCGACGCGGGCAAGATCCCGCACGACGAGCTCTTCGCCCACGGCCACGAGATGCTGAAGGAGCGGGTGAATGGCGGCGTGCTGGCCAAGGCGTAGCGTATTTTATTAGCCTCAAATACAAGGAACGCGGACTTCGGTCCGCGTTCTTTGTTTGCATGAAGATTGGCTGACCCTGATCTCGATTTTGAAAGATGGGATCCGGCGAAACTCGCTCGCGCTCACCGGCTGAAACTCACATAGCTACGCCCGCAGTAGAGCCGGTATCCGCCGCCGGGGTCGGCCGTTACCTGCAGCGGCGTGGGCCGTTTCATCTCCGCGTCCTGTGACGCCGGCACCGAAAACACATCGTGCGCGCCCACGTCCGTCACCACAAACTTGCCGCCGACAAAACCCACTCCGTACACGCCCGCGCGCAGGTCCTGGCCGCCGATCTTGAGCGGAACTTCAGCGATGAAATACGCCTGGTACTTGGCCTGCACGTCGCTCGAGTAGCCGCTGGTGTCCACCAGCGTGGCCAGCACGTAATACCCGTCGGCGAACTTCACGCCGCCGGAGTTGCGCAACTGAATGGTTGCCGATTGGCCCTTGTAGTACACCTTGTCGGGGAGCAGCTTCTGCGTATCCGTCCGCGTCAGCACTGTTCCGGCTGCTTGCGCCTTCATACCGTCGGGCGTTGCCAGCACTGCCAACGCCATTACTGCAGCCACCATCAACGCACCCATGCTCCGCACGCGCATCGTTCTTCCTCCCTCATCGATTGCCGTCCCGAAGTATACCGCACGCCGTGCGACGGCCCGATGTGTCCGGCGGCACATCCTGGCCCAATGAAAGCCGACTAAATTTCGACGGGCGGAAGGATGAGGACCAC
>JBAUBR010000509.1:0-6400 GCA_049676965.1 Occallatibacter sp. | reverse complement strand
TGGAATCGGCCTGATCCGGTTGCTGGGGAGTGTTGAATTCATTTGGTCCATTCACCTCTGGTTGGAAGATTTTTCTTGCCGGAGTCTTTCTCCCTGAAGATTTGTCCCTGAAGACTTACCGTTGCCGTTTCGCCTCATGCGCTGAATTCCCGCGCCGGATTTGCGTCCCCGATGCGGCCGGTCAGACTTTGTTCCGTTCGAGAGCGATGAGAGTTCGTCTACTCCTCTCGCTGCCACCGAAGCATGAGCTGCCTGCGCAGGCCAAGCGCCTCGAGAATGTGCTCGGGAACATAATTCTTCGCGTAGTCCCGATGTGACTGGATAGGCATAGCTGGTGTCGCGTGTGTTGTAGAAATGTACGATTTGTTTCAGGCTCTTTAGGTAGCCGTTGTGAAAGAACTCCTTCTGGAAGTAAGGTTTCCCCGTGCCGGCTTCGGTGGTGGGACACTGCCGTGGTGTCATCGCCACGTTACGCACGCTGGCCACTTGGAATTGGCCATCAACGGTTGGCGCCAGATCTGTCCATTTGTCGTTTGGATTAGGTGAGGAACCGGGACCGCTGCGAAGGAAAGTTCCCATTCCCAAATCCCTGAAAGCGAAGCCATAGGGATTGGGAGTGAATCCGGAGGCGTCGGCCTTATCTTCGTAGTAAAACGGGATCCTTGGACTCAGCGGTATTCCTTCGTTAGCCGAACCGAAACAGGTAAATATCTGACCACGCTGCAGCGGTGAGCGGAAAATCTGGTGGGCCTGGCTCATGCCCGGCCGAACGGCAAACGTCTGGGTCATCCTCTCGCCGCCGGCCTCGGAGCCGACCAGTTCCGCAAATTCTACCGCTCCGGCGTCGGCAAATCCCAGATCGCACGCTAGCTCGGCATCGGCCGCACCTCGGTGCACCGTATCCTTGCCGCCTCATTGCAGGGCCCGGGCTGCTGACAGAGACTTTCGGAGATGCCGCTGACGGCACGCTGTCTTATGAATTGACCAGACATCTCCGGGGCGGCGTAACGGATATTTCTCGAAGCAAAACACAGACCCGAAAATCAACGGCTTATATATTTCGAATTCTCCCGAATAGGTAAAGGCTATTGGGCGAGGTATGGTCTGGAATCACGGAGAGTTGTTCCTGTATGTGAATGGCCCTGACGAGTTCGGCGCAGAGAACCGTGCTACCGGCAACAAGGTTGTACTTAGGTTTGAGAAAGTGTTTGGTAAGGAGAAGAAATGAGAGAAACGTGAATTACGCGGAGAAGCGCTCTGGTCGGGCCAGGACCTATGCGTCCCTCTTTTCAAGATAATTGGGAAGAGGCGCAAGCCTATATAAATCGTATGGTCGTTACACCCTGAATTTCTCGATCGCACATGGAATAAAACTGGCGGCGAACCCCACTCTATTACTGAGTCAGGCAAGTGACTCGATAGGATCGGCAGAGCAGGAGCGGACCTGAAGCAAGACAGTTCGCAACAGGCGAGCCGGCCCGATACGCAATCTCATTTCAATCCAGGAGAGTCTTATGAAAACCGCATGGAAAGCGATGACCAAGCTCATGATCCTCGGAGCGTTGGCCGCGACACCGCTCTTCGCTCAGGTCATCCCTTACAGTTTGACGTTCACAACCTCGTTTCCATTCTACGTCGGCAATCAATACATGCCGGCTGGATCGTATGAAGTAACCCAACCAGAAATTGACGGCGGCACCCTGCTCATGCGAGACATGAATTGGAGACGCGCGGAATTCATTGGATACATTCCTACCGAAACTCTCGCACCTGTCAACCAAGGCAAAGTCACCTTCCGCGAATACGGCAAAGTTGCTTTTCTCGCTTCCTTTACCGTGACCGGCGAAACCTCAGGCGCGCTGGTACCACCAGACAAACGCGAGAAGACGATCGCATCACAAGTTAGCCAGGAGCAGATGTCGATGAACAGCGTGCCTCTTGAGCCCACTCGTGCCGGAGATTAGTGTCTCCTTCAGAGTATGGTGAACCCCCCACTCGCCCTTCAGGAGAAGAACGTCGTTCGAACTCTCCGTAGGGGACGAGACTGCCGACTGAAAGCCGGAGGGTTCGTTAAGAGCGGGCGCATTCATCAAATTCGACTGATGCGCCCGACCAACCCTTGGTTTTACAAGCGAGGGTCATTGAGTTAGATCAGATTGCGTGACGAGAGTTCGAGTGGACGGTAGTTCGGCGCCGAGCACATCACTCTTGGCCCTGTTGGCGATGGTCACTTACCAGACAGCTAATGCATCGAAGAAGCGCGCACACATTGGGCCGCCAACTCGCCGTGGCATCAAATTCTGTGCGGTCGCACTGAGAAAAGGAAGCTATGAACGGCCAAACTGGGAGATTATTAATCTTAGAATCTGAGGGCGCTCTGATTGCAACCCTCATCATTTTGTTGGCACGGGCAGGATACAAGGTTTCGACCGACTGCCGCGGGGGAATGAAAGCCGTTCTCACTTTCCAGCCCGACATCGTGATTCTCGGGGCCGATCCATCGCAGCTGGATTGCTGCGACCTTCTTTCTGAAATCAAAGGTTCCAAGCACACGCGCAACATTAGAGTTGTGATGTTAGCTCATGGGAGTTCAGCGGAGCGGACTCGGGGACTGGACCTCGGGGCCGACGATGCGTTGTCGCTGCCCCTCGATCCAGTCGAACTGCTTTCGAAGATTCACTCTCAACTGCGCAACAAACAGATCGCAAACGAGCGGTGGGAGCGGCTCCGCCTTACCGAGGACAGCCAGAACACGAATCGGCAAGTGGTAACGGCGGTCAAAGAGGAACGACGGACGTTTCTCGTCGGCGCCACAGCCATCGTTCTTGTGCTCATAATTGTGGGGGTCGTCTCATTCTTCTTCTAACATCGGAGCCACGCGGAAAATGTGCGAGTCTATGCCATCGCGCGACTGCAAACGGGCGCACGCAACAAAGTCTGCTTCAACTCTCCCGCCCGAGTCTCGCAAGCCACTAGGCCATGCCGCTGCCTTGCGCACGCGTCCCGGCTGGGCTGGATTGTCGCACCGGAAAAGTCAGCCTAGACAGCGGTCGTTGTACGGAACTGCATGATGGAGAAGAATGTGAATTCCCCGCGGAGATCCCGCCGGTGCGGTCCGGCACTCGCCTTCCTGCTGCTGCGGCTCACGCTTGGGCTCAACATCTGCATGCATGGTGTGTCCCGCATAGCCGCCGGGCCTGCGACGTTTGCCAATTCGCTGGTCCCCATGTTTCAAAACACGCCGCTGCCTAACTGGAGCGTCCACGTATTCGGACTCATTCTCCCCTGGGCAGAAGCAATTCTGGGTTTTCTTCTTCTCGTCGGCTTCTGCACGTCGCTGGCGCTCCTCGGCGGCTCACTGCTCATCCTGCTCCTCACGTTCGGCACCACGTTGCGGCAGGACTGGAGCACTGCTGGCGTTCAGCTGATCTATGCTGGCGTCTACGCTGCGCTGCTGGCTCTCGACCGGTGGAACGACTATTCCCTCGACCGGTGGTTGTCGCATTCCCAGATGGGACAAAAGCAGAGGTGATGGTCTCAGCCACTTCGCCGAAATCTCCGTCGGCACTTTTCTGTCTCGTTTATTGGACATTGGCTGAGTATCCGCGCGTAGCGAAACCGGCCGCGAGCTGTCTGGCAGCTGATGTCACGGGCGCCTATTGCGCAGTGGGACGGGAGGGAAGAAGCTCCAGAGGGAGCGACGCCATGCCGTGCACGTATCGCCATCCTGATGGGGTCCGTACATAGGTATCGCTAAACCAGACGTGCCATTCGAACGGTTTTCCCTTATCGACACCTTTCAGCCAGAGTTTCGACGTTATGACCGCGGTGTCGCCCCACACTTGAACGGACTTATCGGTGTCTTCGTTGTGTTCATACTGGACTCGCTTAGTTCGCGCGTCATTGAGCAGGTCTGCCTTGTTGTGGGTCTCTCCAGTGCCCCAAACCACGACGAAATCGTCGGCCAGGATTCGGCCCATCGTGTCGGCATCGTTGTTCTTGACCGCAAGCTGGTACTCAGTGTCGAGCGCCGCTACTGTGTCTTGATCCGATTTTGAATCCGCGCTGGCGGCTGCGCCTGTGAGCATCGCGAGCGCTCCAAGCAGAACAATTCCGAGCTTCGTTGTTTTCATAGGCCATCTCCTCCCGAACCGGGCTTTGTCTTCACGCTCGGCACAGCGTAGGCGGCTGCCGAGGAGGCCGGTACATGTTTTTGACAGACGGCACAGCAGAGATGCCGAACTGGACTGAAGTCCTGGGGAGTGCAGTTGATCATCGTGGTGAGCCACTTCGTCAAACACCATCTCAAGGCTGACGCGCGCCGTGACAGAATGAAGCAGCCATGTCACCTCAAATGCGTCAGCGCGTACGGCTGATCGCGGGAGTCTGGCTCGGCTGGACGATTGCCGGACTTTTCTACATCATCCAGGACATGGTGCCGCGGCTCTATCGAGGCGGTGCCGTGCCATGGAAATATGTGTTCGTCGGCTGGATGACGGGCATGTATGTTTGCGCCGTGCTCACGCCGGCGATCCTTTGGCTCAGCAATCGGTTGCCGATCGAGCGCCGAGTCACCTGCGCCGCATTACACCTCTGTTTCAGCGTGGTTTTCTCCATCGTCGCCACAGCGGCCGAAGTTCCGATATTGCTGCTGCTTGGCGTCTTTCCGGCGCTGCCGCCTCCTCCGTCGATCGCTGCGGGAGTCAGGATTATGCTGGGGTTCGGCATCCAGGGTGGTGTCATCCGCTATTGGGCCGTAATCGCGCTTCATACCGTGTACCGGTCGCAGAGAAACGCCAAGAGTCGCGAGCGGGAGGCTTTCGAGCTGAAGGTACAAGCATCCGAACTCGCCCAGCAGCTTGCAACAGCGCAGCTAAGTTCCCTGAAGATGCAGTTGCAACCGCATTTTCTGTTCAATACGCTCGGCGCCATCATGGTCCTGATTCAGCAGCAGAAGACTGCGCAGGCCGAAGCCATGGTTGAGAAGCTCGGGAATCTCCTCCGTCTTACGCTCGATGACGTGGAGGCCCAGGAGGTCCCGCTTTGGCGCGAGCTCGAGTTCCTGCGGTTATACCTCTCGATCGAGCAGGTTCGGTTCGAGGACCGGCTGCGGGTGCGCATCGCGCCGCCTGCCGCGCTGTCTGAAGTTCTGGTGCCGCATATGGTGCTGCAGCCGATCGTTGAGAACGCGGTTCGCCATGGTCTTGGTCAGAGCGAGGAGGCGGTGACAATCGAGGTGGTGGCGGCCAGCTCCAACGGGTCGCTGAATCTCATCGTCTCCGACGATGGACCTGGGCTTCTCTCGCCCAGGCCCGGCCGCTCCGGAATCGGGTTGACAAATACTAGAAACCGGTTGGCGCGGCTCTATGGCGATAGCGCGCATCTCGTCATCGAGCAAGCAGCGGGCCGGGGTGTGAAGGTTACGATCACACTGCCGATCCGGACGGGACCATCCGAGGGCTCAAGGGCCGAGGGCTCACGGTGCGATTGAGCATCCTCGTCGTGGATGATGAGCCCATCGCGCGCGAAGGGCTAAAGCTGTTGCTCAGCCGTCAGCCCCAGGTAGAGTCTGTCTCGGAAGCGCGGAACGGACGAGAGGCGATTGCTCTCATGCGTGAGAAGCGGCCGGACCTGGTGCTGCTCGACGTGCAGATGCCGCACACCGATGGGTTTGCGGTGGTCCGCGCCATGGGAGCAGAACGCATGCCGCTGGTGATCTTCGTGACCGCCCACGACCAGTATGCGATCCGGGCGTTCGAAATCGCAGCGATCGATTATCTCCTCAAACCGGTAACCGAGGAACGCTTTGCGCTTGCGTTTAAGCGAGCCATTGGCAGGTTAGGAGGCGCGCGGCACGAAGATGCGACAAAACAAGTGCTGGCTATGCTCGATACCATCGCGAATCCGCCCCGGCAGCTGGAGCGATTCGCGGTTCGATCCGGCGAGAGCACCATTTTGGTGCCAGTCAACGAGGTGGATTGGATCGAGGCTTTCCAGAACTACGTCCGGCTGCACGCAGGTCCGGCAACTTACCTGCTGCATGTACCCATGAACACCATCGAGGCCGTGCTTGATTCCAACCGCTTCCTGCGTATCCATCGATCGCACATCGTCAACGTCCGGCGTATTGCGCAGTTGTGGCCGATCGCGCACGGTCAGTATGCGGTCGAACTCAGGTCGGGGCAACGCCTGCAATCGGGGCGCACCTATAGCGAGCGCATCCGCCGCGCGCTTACAAACCCCTTCTGACTGCGTCCGTGGATTTCTATCGCGCTCATTGACCTGAAGTGGATGAGTGCCTTGGCGATAATGTACTGTGCGCCGGGATAAACCGGCGTGTTGTAGGGGGTGCAAGTCCCCTGCAGGAAAGGAAGTAGCGACTCCATCCTGACCTCTAGTC
>JBAUBR010000508.1:0-3214 GCA_049676965.1 Occallatibacter sp. | reverse complement strand
CGCTCCATCAGCGGGAAACGGCGGCCATTCGACCCGTCAAGGCGCTGCCGGCAATGCGCGCGCCGGCTCCGGCCATGTCATCCGCGGCATTCTCGGCCTCGCCCGGCGAAGACCCAATGGTGCATGCCGCGCCGATCCTGCTCACTTCGGCCAGGGTTCCCGAGGTGCTGGCCATCGGCGCGCACGATGCCCCCAACCCGGAGCGGCTGCCGGAGCTGATTGGCAACGCCGCCTGCATGATCGAGGTCAGCCGGCGCATTCGCCTGGTGGCGCCGCGCACCACTCCGGTGCTGATCGAAGGCCCCACCGGATCGGGCAAGGAGATTGTGGCCGAAGCCCTGCACCGGCTGTCGCTGCGAAGCAAAAAACCATTTGTTGCTATCAATTGCGCAGCGATTCCTGAACCATTGCTTGAGGCCGAGCTTTTCGGCCACACGCGCGGCGCCTTTACCGGCGCGGTACAGGGGCGCACCGGCCGCATCGAGTCGGCCGACGGGGGCACGCTGTTCCTGGACGAGATCGGCGAGATGCCGCTGGCCCTGCAGTCCAAGCTGCTGCGCTTCGTGGAGAGCGGGGAGCTGCAGCGCGTTGGCGACAACGAGACCGTCAAGGTGGACGTGCGCATCATCGCCGCCACCCACCGGCCGCTGGCGCAGCACGCCCAGGAGGGCGGCTTCCGCGCCGACCTTTACTACCGGCTGGCGGTGTTCCTCATCCACACGCCGCCCCTGGCCGAGCACCTGCAGGATCTCCCCGTGCTGGTCGAGCATTTTTTGCAGCGCATGGGCCGCGAGACGCCTATCAAGCGCGTGGCGTCGAGTGTGCTTCCCAAGCTCGCCGCGCACGGCTGGCCGGGCAATGTGCGCGAGCTCGAGCACGTGCTCGAGCGCGCCGCCATCCTGGCCGGGGAAGAGACGGTCATCACCGCCGAGGAGATCGATTTTGGAACCATGGTCCATTGAGGGGTTCATTGAGCGGTTCACTGCGCCTGAGCGGTTCGCTGAGCCGGACGGGAGATGAATTCGAACCAATGAGGAGGATGCCATGAGCATGGAGATCGCAACCCGGCTGAGCGACCAGATCGCGCGCTACCTGGATCTGGCCACCGCCGAAGCCCGCCTGACGGCGGCCAACATGGCCAACATCGACACCCCCGGTTACCGCGCCGTGGGACTGGACTTCGAGGCGGAGATGCGCGAGGCGATGGGTGACGTAGACCAGGGCCGCGAAGCGCGCTCGCCGCGCATCCGCGCCGTCGACGGCTTGATCGCGCGGCCCGACGGCAACGATGTCTCGATGGACCGCGAAAGCCTCAACCTGGCCGAGGCGCAGCTCAAGTTCAAGACCGGCGTAGCCCTGCTGCGGGGGCAGTATCAGGAGATCATGGACGCCATTCACGCCGCCGACAAGTAGCGGGAGAATCGGCGGCGCCCTCCATGCGCGAGCCAGGCGCCGTCCGACAAACCGGCAGATTCGAACCGCGAGGCGCACAGGAACTGTGAACTACGAACTGTGAACTACGAACAAAGCCCTCTCATTGGAGTCAGCGGCAATGAACCTTTTCGGAATGATGGAAACCTCGGGCAGCGCCATGGAGGCGGAGCGCATGCGCGCCGAGGTAGTCGCCGCCAACATGGCCAACGCGGAGACCACGCGCACCGAGTCGGGCGGCCCCTACCACCGCCAGCACGTGGTCTTTGCCGCCGGCCGCGGCAACGGCAATGCCGGCGGCGGATTTCTCGATTCGCTGGCTGCGGCCTCGGACGATGCCTCCGCGGGAGCGGCTGCCCCGGCGCTCCTGGCGGCGCTCAATTTACCCGGCTCCGGTTCCGTTTCGACCGGCGTTCACATCGCGCAGGTGGTCGAAGACCCTTCGCCGCCGCTCAAACGCTACGATCCCGGCCATCCCGACGCCGGCCCCGACGGTTATGTCTCGTATCCGGACATTAACCCCCTCACAGAGATGGTGGACCTGATGGGGGCGACTCGTGCTTATGGATTAAACGGCTCCGCGGTGCAGGCGGAGAAGGGAATGATCTCTTCGGCGCTCGAGATTGCGAAGACGTGATCGAGGGACGACGGGCTAGGGACTAGGGAACGCAATCCCAGGTCCGGAGGAGGGTGGGGGCTTCAGCCCCTGCGTTAACCGCTCATTATTCGGCGGGGGCTTTAGCCCCTGCGGGAATTTTTCGCCGGCGAATCCCGTGAACAGGAGGGCCTGAATCCATGCTCGCCGCACTGAACTCGATTGCCGCTGCTGGCGCGTCGATAGCCGCCGGAGCCGCGACACCTGCACCCGCGGCCGGCCAGGCCACCGCTCCAGCGCCCTTTGCCGATCTCTTGACCGACGCGGTCGGCGAAGTCAGCCAGCTTGAAAGCCAAGCCGAGGCCGCTGTCCACGGCCTGATGACCGGCACCGGCGTGGACGTGCACCAGGCCATGATTGCCGGCGAAAAGGCCAGCATGGCCTTCGAACTGGCCCTCGCCGTGCGCAACAAGGCGGTCGCGGCCTATCAACAAGTGATCGGAATGCAGTTTTAAGGAACGCAAACGGCTCAAGCAGAGCAGCCGCAGAAAACCACCATGGCCACCGGAACCCAGCTAACTAAGACCATTCCCGCCGCGGCAGGCCCCCCGCCTCCTCCGGCCGGCCGTCTGGCGGCTCTCTGGCAACTGGGACGCATGCGCTGGGCAACCATGCTTCCCGCCCAGCGCGCGGGAACGCTCACCGCCGCGCTGCTGCTCACGGGACTGATCGGCGGCCTGTTCTGGTACGGCCTGCGCACTGACTGGCGCACCCTCTACGCCGGCCTCGACCCCGACGACGCCCGCCAGACCGGCCTGGTCCTCACCCAGGCGCAGATTCCCTTCGACGTGGCCGCCAACGGCACCGAGATTCGCGTCCCCGCAGGCCAGCTCGACAAGGCGCGCCTGGCCACGGCGGCCAAGGGCGGCGTCAAGAGCGGCCGCATGGGTTTCGAGATCTTCGACAAGCCCAACTGGGTGGGCTCGGAGTTCGACGAGCAGGTCAACTACCAGCGCGCCCTGGAGGGCGAGCTCGAGCACACGGTCGGCTCTCTGGCCGATGTCGAATCGGCGCGCGTTCACCTGGTCATGCCCCACGACTCGCTCTTCCGCGAGCAGGAGCGGCCAGCCAAGGCCTCCGTCGTCCTCAGGCTGCGCCATGCGTCGCTGGCCGAAGGCGAGCCGGAAG
>JBAUBR010000507.1:0-13671 GCA_049676965.1 Occallatibacter sp. | reverse complement strand
CCGCTCGGCAATGCGGATGTGCCGCTTGGCGCGCCGCGCGGCCGTCTGCCTGCGGTACAAAACCTCGCGATACAGCTCGTGCGCGAAAACATAGAAAGCCGAGCGCGTTCCATCGGGCAGCTCATCTTCGCCGGCGCGATTTACAAAATACAAGCGCCGCGCCAGCTCATCGCATTTCTCTTCCATTTTTGCCGCATCCTCTTCCAGGGCCGCGGCCACCGCCCACACCGGAAACGCAACGCTCATCAGGCTGGCTGCCTCGAGCAGGCGCCGCTCGTCCTCGCTCAGCCGCTCGATTTCGAGATCGATCATCTGCGCCAGCTCGCCGGGCACTACGGCCTCCATCTCCTGCAAGGGCACGCGCTGCTCCCATTGCGATGCGCCGCTAACTCCTTCGCGCACCCCTTCGCGCACCAGGATGCGCTGCGCAATCAGGTGTTCCACCACGGCGATGGCGAACAGCGGATTGCCCTCCGAATGCCGGTGTACAAACTCGGTCAGCTCCGCAGGCAGCGTCTCCTGGCGCAGTTCCCTGGCCAGCAACTGCCTCAGCGCGGCCTTGGCCAGCGGCGCCAGCTCGATCTCCGCGCACAGCCGCCGCAGCAGCAGGTCCTGCTTCAGCTCCTTGAGGCGCTGCTGCGCTGCCGTGTGGTGCGGCCGGTAGGTGGCCAGCACCATCAACCCGGCCGGCGCGCGCCGCCGCGCCAGCGCCGAGATCAGGTCGAGCGTGGAGTCGTCGGCCCAGTGAACGTCTTCGAAGACGAGAACGAGCGGCCTCTCCGCGGCCAGTTCTTCCAGCGCTCCGCAAAGATCGGCAAGTGTTCGCTCTTGAGACGCGGGCCGCGCGAAGGTTGAATCCGCAGGCGCGCGTCCCAGCGCTCCCAGCCACGCCGGCGCCATCCGCGCCAGAACGCGGCACGCCAGCTCGCCATCGGGCGATGCGCACAGATGGCCTAGCGCCTCCATCACCGGGTAGTACGCTTCATTGCGGCTGAATCCCTGCACGCACTGCCCGCGCGCCACATTCGCCGACAACAGAGAGCTCGCTTCGCGGCAAAATGCATCGACGAGAGCGGTCTTGCCGATTCCGGTTTCGCCGGAGACGAACACTACCTGGCGCTGGCCGCCGGCGACCCGCTGGGCGTACGATTGGAGCCGCGATAACTCCACTGTTCGATCGACGATTCCAACGTCCTTCGCGATCGGCGCGGTATCTTGCGGAGTTACGCGCGACTCGCGGTCCGTCACCGACGCGACAAAACGATAGCCGCGCTTGGGCAGTGTTTGGATGAAGCGCGGCTGCTTGGCGTCGTCCTCGAGCACCTTGCGCAGCTCGAGCATGTAGGTCCTGAGCACCTGCGGCTGCACGTAGGTCTCCGGCCAGAGGGCGTCGAGCAGTTCGTCGTGCGTGACTAGGCGCCCGGGATTCTCTACGAGATAGCGCAGCACCGCGAAGGGTTTTGGAGGCAGGGCGATCTGTACGTTGTTGCGCCACAGGCACTCGTTCGACGTGTCGAGGCCAAAAGATTCGAACTGCTTCATTCGGCCGCACCTCTCCGGCAAGGGAATCCAGGATCGGTTTCAGCAAGCGGCCTTCCAGAAATCGAGATTGCTATTTGCGCCGCATCTTGAACAGCTTGTTCGGTTTGACTCAGCCTTGCGCGGCGGTGCGGGCGATCGGGCGTCCGTTTCCGGACACTCCTGTTCGCACCCGCACAACCAGTAGACGCAGCGCGCATGGAAAAATCTTACGCTCTGTGACGAGCGGCAGTTCCAGCTGTGATCGATGGGGAGTGCCGCAGGTTGAAACGTGAATGAATTTTAACCGCGCATTCAAAACTTCCTCGACCACTCCTTGGGCCAGCGCTCGACGATCACTTTTTTGTCGGTGAAGAACTCGATGGCGTCGCGCCCCTGCGCGTGCATTACGCCAAAGAAGCTGCCTTTCCAGCCGGAGAATGGGAAGTAGGCCATGGGTGCGGGCACGCCGATGTTGATGCCCACGTTGCCGGTAGAGACGGCGTTGCGGAACTTGCGCGCCGATGCGCCGGAGGTGGTGAAGATGGAGCTGGCGTTGCCGTAGACCGAACGCTCGATCATCGCGACGGCTTCGTCGACCGAGTCCGCGTGAACCACCGACAGCACCGGGCCGAAGATCTCGGTCTCCATCAGCGGGCTTGCGGCGGGCAGGCCGTCGAGCACCGTGGGGCCGACGAACGAGCCCTCGCTTCTGAATCCGCGGCCGTCGACGATGGCTGTGGCGCCTTGATCGGCGCCCTCCCCGATCAGCGACTCGACGCGTTCGCGGCTGGCGCGAGTGATGACCGGGCCCATTTGCGTTGCCGAGTCGAGGCCGTTGCCGACTTTAAGCGAGCCGGCGGCTGCGGCGATCGATTCGCGAAACCAGTGCTGCGCTTCGCCGACGGTTACGGTGACGCTGACGGCGAGGCAGCGCTGGCCGGCACAGCCGAAGGCCGAGTCGGCGATGATCTTTGTCGTGGTTTCGGGATCGGCGTCGGGCAGAACGACGACGTGATTCTTGGCCCCGCCCTGGCACTGCACGCGCTTGCCGCTGGCCGAGCCGCGCGTGTAGACGTATTTGGCCACCGGGCTGGAGCCGACAAAGCTGATTGCGCGCACCAGCGGGTGGTCGAGCAGCGCGTCGACCGCCGGCTTGCCGCCGTGCACGAGATTGACGACGCCCGAGGGAAGGCCGGTTTCGTGAATGATCTCGACCAGCCGCGACACGGCGAAGGGCACGCGGTCGCTGGGCTTGACGATCAGCGTGTTGCCGGTGGCGATGGCGTAAGGCAGGAACCACAGCGGGATCATGACCGGAAAGTTGAAGGGCGTGATAGCGGCAACCACGCCCAGCGGCTGGCGCACCATGATCTCGTCGATGCCCGGCGCCACGTCTTCAAGCGAGTAGCCTTGCATGAGCACGGGTATGCCGCAGGCGACTTCGACGTTTTCAACGCCGCGGCGCAGTTCCGCCTTGGCTTCGGCGAAAGTCTTTCCGTTCTCGATCGTGATCAGGCGCGCGAGCTCTTCAAAGTGCTCTTCGAGCAGCGCCTTGAGCTTGAAGAGATATTGAATACGGTCGGCAGCCGGCGCGGCGCGCCACGCGGGGAATGCGGCGTGCGCCGCCTGTACAGCCGCGTCCACTTCGTTAGCGGAGCCGGCCGGAGCGTGGCCGAGCGGCTCGCCGGTCGCAGGGTTAATGAGCTCGATGCCGTCGCTGGCGGCGTCGCGCCAGTTGCCACCGATGAAGTTGCGAATGGCCGTCGTGGTCAGCGTAGTCATAAGAAGTCAAATGTAACGCGCCGGACGGCTGCTCGGCAGCAGGAAAGTTGGGGATCGACTAATCTACGGATTGCCGGCTCAGCGATTCATTCATCGCGGAGCAGCATCAAGGGATTGACTGTCAAAGCGCGTTGCGCCGGGATCCATGTAGCCACCAGTCCTAGCGCCAACATCGCCAGAACGACGCCCGCCAGCACCAGCGGATCGCGGGGAGTCGCAGTATAGACAACGTGGGCCAGCACGCCAGTTGCGAGGAGACCTAGGAACAGCCCGGCGGCGGAACCGAAGGCCAACAACTTCAAAGGCCGTCCCAACGCAGCCTGCAGCACTTCCTTGCGCCGCGCGCCGAGGGCCACGCGAATACCCAACTCGCGCAGCCGCCTGCTCACCGAGTAGGCCGCCATACCGAAGATGCCGGTGATCGACAGCATGGCGCCCATCAAGCCCAGCACGCCGAGCGCCACCGTGGCTACATGCGAAGGAAAAAGAGCGATGTCCAGTCCCCGGCTCCACGTTTGGATGTTCAGGGGCAGGCTGGAATCGAGGGCTCGCAGGGCGCTTCTGATGGCCGGCGCCAATTGCGCCTCCTCGCGGTCCATATCGCCATGTGTCCGCGCCACCAGGCATGTCAGGCTGGTTGGCCTTTGCAGGAAGGGCAGAAACATTGCCGGCCTGGGATCTTCGGTGAGTTGATAATACTTTCCATCTTCCGCGATGCCCACCACTTGCACGCGCGTGCCATCCTCCATCTTGTAGTACCTGCCCAGCGCGTTGCCGACCGAGCCGAAGACTCTGCGTGCAAACAGCTGGTTGACCACTGCCACGGGCGGCGCGTTCTTATCGTCCTGCCAGGAGAAGGCCCTGCCCTGCAGCAAGGATGTGCCGGCGGCATGGAAGTATTCGGGAGATATTTTGAACACCTGGACGTTGGCGGCGACATTCGACGGCCTCAGGTCTGTCGTCTGGTCGCTAAAGACATCCGCGGTCGCCCCGCCCCCTCCCAGGGGGAATTGACTCACCAATCCCACAGTCTTTACGCCAGGAATCGCCTTGAGCGCATCGATCATGCGCCTTTGCATCGCGGGCACGCGGTCGCCGCTGTAACCGGCCATGCTGAGAGTTGTATCCACCAACATCGCGTTTCGCGGATCGAAGCCGAAGTTGCTGCTCATCGAGCGCAACAGCCCGCGCACCGCAACCAGCGAAGAAGTCACCAGAACCGCACAGATGGCGATTTGCACCACCAGCAACAAGTCACGAACCGTAATCCGTCTTCCCGTGTTGCCTGCAAGGATGCCGGTGGTCCCAGCCTTGACCACCTCGTATGGATTGGTGCGGAGTATCTGCCTTACCGGGACCGCGCCGAAGAGGAATCCGCTGGCTAAGGCCAGAAACAAGGCGACCAGATAAACCTTTGCGTCCGGATTCACCGGCACAAACATGGGATATTCCGGAAACGGCTGCCACGTGCTCAGCTCGCGCAGCAGCGCAACGCTGCCCAGCAGTCCCGCGGCGCCTCCGGCAAGCGAAATCAACACTGCTTCGGTAAACACTCCACGCAGAATGCGTTTGCGGCTCGATCCCAGCGCGAGGCGCAGAGCCACTTCCCGGGAACGGTCGGCGGCGCGCGCGGCAAACAGACTGCCCAGGTTGGCGCACGCGGCCAGCAGGATCAGCGCCGAGAGCAGCATCATCCCCGTCATGAATCCCTTCACTCCGGGGCCCAGCATAGAGCCGGCAAGGCTGGGACGCGCCAGGGAATAAGTCATATAAGCATCGTCTTTGGGGTAGGTCTTCTCCAGATAGGCCCCCACAGAGTTCAGATCCGCAATGGCCTGCGTCTCCGTCAACCCCGCCTTCACGTGTCCCAGCACCATGTAAATGTCGCGCTGTCCGCGATCGTTGAGGACGCGAAACCCCTGCACCTGTTCCTGCTGAACCATCGGCACCCACAAGGCGGGAGAGAAAAACAACAGGGTCCCCCGGAACCCAGGCGGCGCTACGCCGAGGATGGTGTAGGGATGCTTGTTCACCAGGACAACGCGGCCCACCACGCCGCGATCGTCTTGAAAGTGGCTGTGCCAATATGCGTAGCTGATGACAAGATAGGGCGCGCTGTTGGGGCCATGCTCATCGGCCAAGTGGAAAAAGCGGCCTAGATACGGCTGAATGCCTAATACGTCGAAATAGTTTCCCGTCACCTCATAGCCCCAGGCCTGCGATGGATTTTTGCCTGTATCGAGGCCGACCGGAGCCAGGATGTACCCGGTCAGATCTTCGAAGCTGCGATTGCGATCGCGCAGGTCGAGATAGTC
Organism: Occallatibacter sp.; assembly: GCA_049676965.1. Classification (GTDB taxonomy): domain Bacteria; phylum Acidobacteriota; class Terriglobia; order Terriglobales; family Acidobacteriaceae; genus Telmatobacter. The sequence goes on along the minus strand of JBAUBR010000507.1, from coordinate 8,053 downwards.
GGGATAGGAAGTGCTCTGTTCCTTATAGCCTCCGCGCTCGATTGTGTAGAGGCTCTCCGCATGGGGCACATTCAGAGGCCGCAGGATCAGCGCGTTCAATACGGCAAACACCACGGCATTCGCGCCGATGGCCAGCGCCAGCGTCACCACCGCGGCGAAGGCGAATCCGGGAGATTTGCGCAACTGGCGCGTGGCGAACCGCACATCGGCCCATGTCGATTCCAGAGTGGCCCACTGCCACACTTCGCGGCTGCGCTCCTCGATCATGGTTCGATTGCCAAAGGCACGACGGGCTTCCCGTTCTGCGTCCTGCGCGCTCACGCCCTCGCGCATGAGCTGCTCCGCGCGTTCTTCGATGTGCAGGCGCATCTCCTCGGAGAGATCGTCGTAGAGTCTGCCGCGACGGAAGATGTTCGGTATCCAGTTCATTGGCCATCCCTCCCTGCCGGTCTGGTCAGCTTGAGGCGGCGTCGCCCGGATTGAGGACCAGCGCGATGCCCTCGAACATTCGTTCGAAGCTGGAAATCTGCTGCTCCAGATGGCGAATACCCGAAGCCGTGATCTGGTAGGTCCGCACGCGGCGATTGGTGGAGGAGACTCCCCACTCGGCCTTGACCAGCCTGGATTTGAGCAGCCTCTGCAAGGCCGGATAAAGCGAACCCTCTTCCACCTGCAGCAGGTTGTTGGATCGCTGCTGGATATGCTGCACCAGCGCGTAGCCATGCGCCGGCTGACGGCGAAGCGACTCGAGGATCATCATCTCGAGTGCGCCCGGGAACAAATCGCGAGGTGGGGTCTTTGCCATAGGCTTTTTTGCTACAGGCATAGAGTAAACAAGTATAAAACTTCTTGTCAAGACGAAAATTCGGTCGCGCCTTGCTCAAGTCTGAGCGGTGGCGTCAACCTCGACCGAAGCTTCGCCGCAGGAAAGATCGCTGTGTCGGCAGATTCAATGAGAAGGCTTCCTGCGATTCAGGCGGGCTTGTTCGCCGTCAGAATGCGAAAGAAGCGTTGCGGATCGAGCGCAAGAGAAGCGGAGTAGGCCGAGGCTCGTCCCCACGTGAAAAGCAATTGATCTTTGGGCTGCATGCCGAACAACGGCTCCAGCTTGGCCGCGGAATCCGATGGACGGCCCCTGTCCCAGTCACGAGACAGTCTCTCGCTGAGATCCTTGTCGCGGGCGGCAATATTCTGAATCAGGGAGCTTGCGGCCTCCTGTTGCAGCGTTTTCCCGGCCGCTTGCGCGACCACCGCTCCTCGCCAGAACACGCTCTCCAGGCACTCAACGCAAAGCGCAAAGGCCTGGAAATCGGAGAGATTTTTGTGAATCGAAGGCTCGAGCTGTGCCAGCAGGGTGCGCAGCCGCGTGAACGGATTTGACTGAGACGATTCGCTCTTCACTAGTGCGGAAAGCTCCTCGTCGCTGCTCCACGGAACCCGAAGCCTGAGCCGCATCGCCGGCGACTTCTGCCTGGCGGACACGCTGGGCGCCGCATCGTAGATCGTTCGGAAAATCTCGTTCCAGGTCTCGCTCCATTCCGCGCCATAATGCCGTTCCACGAATCGGCGGAGCGCGGAAGCTTGCGCCGCCGCGGTTCCTTCCTTGAACGCGACCGCGCCATAAGCGAATCCATCCCAGATCGAGTTCTGAATGTAGCGGCTGGGCACCCAGTTCGTCAGGATCACACCGAGCGAGTTGCTTGCGTCCGGAGCGAAATAGGCATCGGCGAATGCATCGATGTTGCGCAGTTGCTCGGCGCCGGCCCGCGGTCCCCACTGGTAATTGATCAGGGCCGGCGCGCCAATTCCGCGCGAGCCGTTGGCGCGAACCTTGGCAAGGGCATCGTGAAGAGGAGCGGAGTTCGTCTCGCGGTAATTCCAATCCATGATCACGATCTTTTTGTCGAGCCGGGCGAGAATCTCCGGCTCCTTGTGGAGGACGAAATCGCCCCACACAATGAATTGCTTCCCCTGCGCTTCGGCAAGCTGCGCCAGCGAGTTCAAATACTCCGCCCAGATCTCCGGCCGCGTCTTCGTCTCCAGAGCCTTCCGCGACAGCGCCGACCCTCCCCAGTTGACCTCATCGCAGCCGCCATGAAGATAAGGTGAAGGAAAGATCTCGCCAACCTCGCGGTAAAGCTTCGCGAATAACTGCAACGTCTCCGGGTGTACGGGAATCATGCCGGTAAATTCGGATTCGCCCTGCGCGTCGCTGTCCAGCAGATGGGCGTATTGCGCAGATCGCGTGATAAAGCCCGTGTGTCCAAAGGACTCGATCTCTGGGATCAGCTCGACGCCGTGGCCTTTGCCGTACTCCGCGAGGTCTTTCATCTGCTCCGGCGTCAACGCATTCTTGTGGATCACGAGGTTGGGTACCGAAGCGAAGCGCAGAGCGCTGCCCTGGTCGTCCGCGACGCGGAACTGCAAGGCGTTCAGCTCCCAATCCGCGCAGAACTCGATCACACGTCGGTAGTATTCCAGCCGCTCAGGCACACGGGCGGCATCGACCATCAGGCCGCGGAGCCTCGTGGAGGAAGGCGCCTTTTGCGGTTGGGTGTTTTGCTGTGCGAGGGCCGCATTCGCAAGCGATGCGTTGGAACTCGTGGTGAGGGCCTGTGTTTTCGCAGCCATCCGCGAAGACACGACTGTCGAAGCTGCGACGACACTCGCGCCGCGAAGAAACTCCCGTCGATTGCTGATTCTCATCGGCAAGCCTCGAAGTACGCTCTTCGTTCCGTTCCATGAAAATTGTTTCACACGCGAACGGCGGCGGCTGTAGTCCGTTACCGGCGGTTCGCACTTATCCCACCATCTCGCGCTCCGCTCCCCTGAAGAGCGCACCGAACGCGCGCCACACCCAGCGCACCAGCAGAATCGTGATCAGAATCAGCGAGAGGGCAATCGACGTTGCCACCCATGGGCTCCACGTCGCCATCCAGGTGAGAAAGACCGCGAGCACGTCTTCGCCCAGGCTGAGAGTGATGTTCGAAAACGGCTCGGGAGACGGCGTGACCGCGGCGCGAACCGCCGTTTTGCCGCCATGGGCGATGAGCGCAATCACGCCTCCCGCAAGCGTGGCGGCCAGCTGCTCTCCGGGCGAAAGTGTTGAAGTGGCTTGATAGGCCAGCAGCGCTGCCACCGGCACGCGGATGAAGGTGTGCAGGGCGTTCCAGATCAGGTCGAAGGCAGGCACCTTGTCGGCGAAGAACTCCACCACAAAGAGAGCAATGCCGGCGCCGATCACCCACCCGTTCATCAAAAGATGCAGCCCCGGAGGCAACGCAAGAACACCTGCGCGGCCCAGCAACCCCAGCGTGGCCACCGTGGCATATACGTTCAGCCCCGCCGCAAAGCTCACCGCAACGAGCAGGGCGACCAGTTCTTCCGGTGGGAGCTTCATGCCGCCAGTATAGGGCTCGATCATCCCATTCGATTTCGGTTAACGGAGGTTCCTCGGCTTCTCTGCTATCGTGGACGGGTCGAATTTCACGCGATCGCATCGCGCTCCAATTCTTTCCGCGGAGGATGCCCTTCATGAAGCTCTATGCCGCTCTTCTCTTCGCGCTCGCTTCATCGGCGCTGATCGCTCAGCAGTCCGCTCCCAACCCTACTACGGCTGCCGATGCGCCCAACCGCGACACCAGCTACATCGACGCGCAGGGCACGGCGCACGTGACGCGCGTGGTGCCGGTCCCGCAGACCATCAGCCCGCAGGCGCAACTGGCGCTGGGCCATGCCATTCCCGACCAGGGCCCGCCGGAGCCACTGGCCGAGCGGCGCAGGATGACTGACGAGTACACTGCGCGCGCCCGCGTGGCCTGGACGCGGCTCTGCCCCAACACGATCGTCGAGGACAAGATGGCCGGCGTTGCGGTGCGCGTGGTTACGCCCGACGATCTCTCCGACACCAACAAGGACAAGGTGCTGCTGAACCTGCACGGCGGCGGGTTCAACTCGGACTCCGGCTCCTACACCGAGTCGATCCCGATTGCGAGCTACACCAAGATCAAGGTCGTGGCCGTGCTCTACCGGCTCGCGCCGGAGAGCCCGTTCCCGGCGGCCGTGGACGACTCGGTGGCCGTTTACAAGGAGCTATTGAAGACCTACAAGCCCGATCGCGTCGTCATCTACGGCACATCGGCGGGAGCGATTCTCACCGCGGAGGTCGCTGCGAAGTTGAAGCAGCTTGGGCTGCCGATGCCGGCGGCGCTGGGCATCTTCAGCGGCATGGGCGACTTTGCGCGTAACGGCGATTCCATGTCCATGTATGCATTGCGCGGGCTCTCCGGCCATCTCGATCCGCCGAGCAGCGAACCGCACGACTCGCAATATGTAGCCTCGACCGATCCCAAAGACCCGGTGCTCTCACCCATCTACAGCGACCTGCACGGGCTGCCGCCCACACTGTTCATCACCAGCGGCCGCGACCTGCTGCTGAGCGGCACGGTGAACCTGCATCGCGCGTATTTGAACGCCGGCGTAGACGCGCACCTGGTGGTCTTCGACGCGCTGACGCACGCCTTCTGGTATGACCCGATGCTGCCCGAGGCGCAGGAGGCCAACCATATGATGGCTGATTTCTTTGTGAAGCATTTGGCGCAATAAATAAGCCGACGCCGGTTAGTCGATTACGGAAGCTAAGTGGTGTCCCACCCTTTCCGCAAAAGACGCGGAAAGGATGGGGCACGGCATTTTGAGAATGGTTTCCTGCGTGAAACAGGGGTCGAAACTACATGTTCTTCCCGTATTCCAAGTAGAATTTCACTACCAGACCCTGCATGCGTTCACCGGTTCCATCGGCTGGCCCACTTTGCAGCCGAAGGCCTGGCCGAACTCCGGCATGTTTCTAACTACGCCGTTGACGCGGAATTTCAACGGCGAATGCGGATCGGTTTGCACCTGCAGCCGCTCCTGCTGGGGCCGTTCTTCACCGCACCAGTCTTGCGCGTGGCCGAGGAAGAACTGCTGTGCCGCTGTGTATCCATCCTGCTTCTGGCTCAAGTCGATGTTCTTGCGCTTGGCGTCCGCAAGAAACGCAATCCAGGCCAGGCGCAGGCCTCCATTGTCGGCCGTGTTTTCGCCCAACGTGAGCTTGCCGTTCACGTGCACATCGCCGGGAACGGTAAATTCGCTGTATTCCTTCACCTCGCAATCGGCCCTTTCCTCAAATTGCTTGGCGTCGCTTGGCGTCCACCAGTCGGCCAGGTTACCGTTGCCGTCGAATTGCCGGCCTTGGTCGTCGAAGCCGTGCGTGAGCTCGTGGCCGACAACTCCTCCAATATGCCCGTAGTTGACGGCGTCGGTCGCATTCGGATCGTAGAACGGCGGCTGGAGGATACCAGCGGGAAAGTTGATGTCGTTCATGCTGGGGTTGTAGTAGGCGTTCACGGTGGGCGGGCTCATGCCAAACTCGCCCTTATCCACCGGCTTGCCGATCTTGTCCAGCTCACGGTGGTTTTCGAACTCGATGGCCCGAATGGCATTGCCCAGCGCGTTGCCGCGCTCAACTTTGAGGCTCGAGTAGTCGCGCCACTTGTCGGGATAGCCGATCTTGTTGGCGATCATGTGCAGCTTCTCTCTGGCCTTGACCTTGGTCTCCGGGCTCATCCAGTCGAGGGTGTCGATGTCGGCATCCATGGCCGCTTCGATGTCGCGCACCATCTGCTGCGTGGCCGCTTTGCTGGAAGGCGGAAACTCCTGTGCGGCGTAAACCTGGCCGAGCGCCTCGCCCAGCGCGCCGTCCGTCGATCGCACGCAGCGCTTCCAGCGGGGCAACTGCTGTTGCCGTCCGCTCAGGATCTTGCCGGAAAAGTTGAAGTCTTCATCGTCGAGCGCCTGGGGCAGTGCGGTCGACGGTATGGAGTTGATGAGCTGCCAGGTCAGGTAAGCCTTGATGGTATCGAGATCGGTGGATTCGAGCACCGCGTTGAGCCCCTTGAAGAACTCCGGCTCGGCGAGGTTGAGTTCCGTCACAGGAGGCGTGCCCGTATCGTTCAGGAAGGTCTTCCAGTCGATGTCCGGCGCCAGCTTCTGGAGATCGGCGACCGAGGTCATGTGATAAACATTCTTGGGGTCGCGCTGCGAGGTGATGTCGAGCGAGACTTTGGCCAGCGCGGTTTCGAGCTGCATGATCTTGTTGGCGTCCGCCGTGGCCTGGGCTTCCGGTTCGCCGATCAGTTCAAGCATTTTGGCAACATGCTGCACATATTGCTGGCGAATCTTCTCGTCGTCCGCGCCGGTGCGCAGATAGTAATCGCGCTCGGGCAAACCGAGCCCGCCCTGGGCGAGGGCCGCAATCTGCTTGCGCGCATCGGCAAAGTCCTGCTGTTCGCCGTAGTTGAGGAACGAGTTGTTGTTGATGAGCTGATCGTGCGCCAGCAGCGCGGTCAGTTCGTCTTTGCTCTTCAGGGCGGCGATGCGATCGAGTCCCGGCTCGAGCGGCTTCAGGCCTGCCTGGTCGATCGCGGCGGTATCCATGCACGAAGCGTAATAATCGCCGATCTTCTGCTCGTTGGCCGAACGACCCGCGCCGCCCGATGCGGCCTTTTCGAGAATGCCGTGCAGGATGTCTTCATTGTGGTCGATCAGCATGACGAAGTTTCCATAGCTGGCCCGATCGGGAGGAATCGGATGCAGCTTCTCGAAGTTGCCGCATGCGTATTGGAAGAAATCGGTGCAGGGGTCGGCGCTTTTGTCGATGAAGGCGGTGTTCAGCCCGCGCAGGGCCTCCGATGCGCTCGGCCGATCTGTGCTCTGCGGTGCTTGCGCATTGACGGCCAGCCAGGGTGCGGCGATGAGCAGCACAGCTGCGGCAAAAGCGAGTCTTGGAGTTTTCATTGAATTCCTCTCGCCGGAACTCTTCCCTTCGATGTTGCCGTGTAGATTTCCGGGTAGTCTTCGTGACACAAACGGAGCTTTGGCATACGTCAGCTCCAAAATCCGGGAGCACTGTTGTGAATTGCCACGATAGTATACGGCGGTTCGCCGGCATTGCGCAGCTTGCCGGTCACAAATCTGCCTTTGTTCTAGAGGTGGTCTCATAAACAGTCCGAGGTGCTTCGGGCGCCTTTCCCTCAGCGGCTGAAGCCGCGAAAAGAGGCTCCCTCTTGCGGCACGGCTGAAGCCGTGCCCTTTCAAAACAGGTTTATGAGACCGCTTCTAGGTGCTCGATTTGCAGATCATTTCAGCTCTCCTCCGGAAGAGGCGTCACCGGAATGTGCAGGGCGGAGTTGAAGCGCGTGAAGAACGCGAAGGCCGCGGCGACTCCGGTGAGCTCGATGATCTCCGGCGCGCTAAAGTGCGTGCTGAGTGCGGCAAAGGCGTCGTCGTCGACGGCGTGGCCCGATTCGTGCAGCAGGCCGGCATAGCGAAAGCCCGCCTTTTCTTTCTCGGTAAACGGGCCGGTCTCGAAGGTGTCGTAGTTCGCGATCTGCTCGGGTGTTGCCCCGCGGTGCCGGGCGAGGAAGCGGTGCGAGCTGATGCAGTACTCGCACCGGGCGAGCGAGGCCACGCGCGTGGCGACCAGCTCCTTGTACCAGGCGGGCAGCGCGCCGTCGCCCATCAGCGGCTTGAGGAAACCGGCGATGCCGAGCGCCAGCAGCGGCACATTGGAAAGCGCCTTGAACATGTTGGGCACGCGGCCGCGCTCGGCTTCGAGGCGGTCATAGAGAATGGCAATCTCCGGCGGGACCTGGTCGCGCTCGGCCAGGGGAACGCGCGATTCAAGGGCTGCTCCAACAGTCATTGGGAACTCCATGATCTGCAACCGCCAGTGTAAATCCGCAGGCGGTACGATTCCCGAATTGGGTTCTGCAACCTAAGCGGGAATATTTCTATTCGTGATAACTCGAAAGCATGCCTTTGAGGTTGCGCGCAGGGTCGAGCCGGCCTACGTTACAGGTTGTCAATCCAGAGATCCGGTCCAGGGAGGGGTAGTTTGTGGCAGCCATGGCGCCGGCCGGTCTCGCCGGGCGGCTGACCGAGGTGGCGCGCGGCTACGAGCAAATGCTCGCCGGCAATCCGCGCCATCCGCAGGCGCTGATGGGCATGAGCC
>JBAUBR010000506.1:0-17051 GCA_049676965.1 Occallatibacter sp. | reverse complement strand
GATGGAGTGGTGCCTGAACTGCCATCGCAATCCGGCCAAGAACCTGCGGCCGACCAGCGAGATCTACAACATGGCGTGGGAAGCCCCGGCCGAGGACCGGCCAGTGTGGTGCGCGGAGCTCGAGCAGAAGACGGGTGTGCCTACGGCGCAGAGCGCAAGTTGCACCACCAGCGATCCGACGGGAGGAGGGCCCGAAATGGCTGCGCTGCAACTGCCGGCGGCGAGCCTGCCCGCGGCCAGCGCCAGCGGCGTGGACAGCGATACCGGCTCGGCGACCCTGCCGGCGACCGCCAGCTATAAAAAATTCACCAGCCAGGACGAGTTGGGTCATTTCCTGCTGGATCACTACAACATTCGCACTCCGAAAGAGCTGACCAGCTGCGAGGTCTGCCACAGATGAGCGGACAGAGAATGAACGAAGGCGCGAACATTTTGGGAACAGAGATCGAACCGCGGGCCTCGGGGGCGAAACAGGCTGGGGAAAAACTCAGCGGCGCCGGAGCCTTGTATCAGGGCATGACTTCAGTCGTGCCGCAAATGCAGCAGAATGAAGGATGGGCTTTAGCCCCTGCGGTGGATTTTCGTAGATTCGGCGAAGAGCCCAGCCCTTCTTCCGCAACCTCTGAAGCCCCGCTGGATGGTGGGTCGCTTGTTGGCATCCAGCCCGCACCCTCCACTGCGCCGATGACCTTGGCACAGGTTCGCGAAGAGTTGAAGGGAACCAAGGGCAAGCGCTACTGGCGCTCAGTGGATGAGCTCGCCAATACACCGGATTTTCAGGAGGCGGTGGAGCGCGAATTCCCCTCTGCGGCGCAGGAGTGGGTCGATCCGGTTTCGCGGCGCGGGTTCCTCAAGCTGATGGGCGCTTCGATGGCGCTGGCCGGCCTGGCCGGTTGCACCAAGCAGCCCGATGAGCCGATCTATCCATACGTGAAAGCCCCGGAAGACCTGATTCTGGGCAAGCCGAATTACTTTGCCACGGCGCACCCGTTCACGACCGGCGCGGTTCCGCTGCTGATGAAGAGCGACGCCTACCGGCCGATCAAAGCCGACGGCAATCCCGAACACGCATATATCCAGGGAGGGTCGGACCCGTTTTCGCAGGCTTCCGTGCTCGACCTCTACGATCCTGATCGCTCGCAGCACACAATGTTCCGCGGCGAGAACCGCGAGTTCAATGAGTTTACCGAGGCGCTGCGCTCGAAGTTTGCCGACAGCAAGGATGGAACCGGCATCTACTTTTTGAGCGCCACCATCACTTCGCCCACGCTGGCGCGGCAATGGAAGGCGGTGCAGGCGGCGTATCCCAAGGCGACGCTGGTGCAGTACGACCCGGCGATGGCGGGAACGCCGTTCTCGCGCGGGTCGAATGTTCAATACTCGCTGGCCGACGCCGACGTGATTGTCTCGCTGGATGCGGATTTCATCTCTGGCGCGGCATTTCCGGGATTCCACAAGCTGGTGCGCGAGTATGCGGCGCGGCGCAAGGATCCCAACAACCTGAATCGGCTCTACGCGGTCGAGAGCACGCCGACCACGACAGGCATGAAGGCCGAGCACCGGCTGGGCCTGCGCGCCAGCGAAGTGCCGGCGTTTGCGGCGGAGCTGGCCAAGGCCGTTGGAGTTGCCGGTGTCGATGCGCCGAGCTACGCGTGGACCGATGCGCAGAAGAAATTTCTGGCCGAGGTTGCGAAGGATCTAAAAGCTCACGGCGGCCGCAGCGCGGTGATCGGCGGCGAGCAGCAGGATGCCTCGGTGGCGGCGCTGGCTCTGGCCATCAACAGCACCCTGGGCAACGTGGGCAAAACGGTTCTGGTCTCGAGCGAGACGGTCAACCCGATGCCGTCCGATCAGAATGCCGAGGTCAAAGGGCTGGTTGCCGACCTGAACGCGGGTAAGGTGGATTGGCTGATTATTCTCAATGCCAATCCCGTCTACTCGATGCCCGTCGATCTCGATTTCCCCACCGCCATCAATAAGGCGAAGATCGTCGCTCATCTCGGCTCGCACGTGGACGAGACGGGGCAGATCGCCCACTGGCACATCAACTCCGCGCATTTCCTCGAGTCGTGGTCGGACGCGCGCGCCTATGATGGGACGGTCTCCATTGTGCAGCCGCTCATCGATCCGCTCTACGGCGGCAGGTCGGCGCACGAGGTTCTGCAGTCGCTCCTGAACGATACCGAGTTGAGCGCCTATGAAGCGGTGCGCGAGACGTGGCGCTCCACCATCAAGGGCGACTTCGAGACGGGCTGGCGTTCGGCGCTGCATGCGGGCTGGATCGACGGCACGGCTTTCGCGACAAGTGGCGCTGCGCCGAAGAATGAGGTTCCCAAGGTTCCCGCGCCTTCGCCGAAGGACGCGATCGAGATCATCTTCCGGCCCGACCCCAACATCTATGACGGGCGCTGGTCGAATGTCGGCTGGCTGCAGGAACTGCCCAAGCCCGTAACCAGCCTGAGCTGGGACAATGCCGCGTTGGTTTCAGGCGCGACACTCGTCAAGCTGGGACTGGAAGAGGACGACATTGTCGAACTGAGCGCCAATGGCGGCGTGGTGAAGGCGCCGGTGGTCGTGGCTCCGGGCCATCCCGACAACTCGGTTACGGTTTACCTGGGCTACGGCCGCCAGTTTGCCGGCCGAGTGGGCTCGGGCGCGGGGTTCAATGCTTATCTGATTCGCTCCACGGCTTCGCCGTTCTACACGACCGGCGCAATCAAGAAGGTCGGCGGCAAGTGGGGCATCGCCGTTACCAAGAGCCACTACCAGGACCACCGCAAGGCGCTTTTCTCAACCGAGGGGAACAAGAACGAATCGCTGGAAGCGGTTGAGGCGCTGGGCCCGCGCGGCGTGATTCGCTACGCCACTCTCAAAGAGTTCCAGGCCGACCCCAACTTTGCTAACGAAGGCCACAACCACGAGCAGACCAACATGGGGACGTCGATGTTCCCCAACTGGACGTACACCGGCAATGCCTGGGGCATGGCGATCGACATGAACAGCTGCACCGGCTGCAACGCGTGCATCGTCGCCTGTTATGCCGAGAACAACATCGCCGTGGTGGGCAAGCAGCAGGTGCGCATCGGGCGCAACATGCAGTGGCTGCGCATCGACACCTATTACGAGGGCGACCTGGCGGCTCCGCGCGGGTTCTTCCAGCCCATGATGTGCCAGCAATGCGAGAACGCTCCCTGCGAGCAGGTTTGCCCGGTAGGCGCCACCTCGCACTCACCCGACGGCATCAACATGATGGTCTACAACCGCTGCGTGGGCACGCGCTACTGCTCCAACAACTGCCCCTACAAGGTGCGCCGGTTCAACTTCCTGCTCTTCTCCGATTTCGAGACCGAGAGTCTCAAGCTGATGCGCAATCCCGACGTTTCGGTGCGCTCGCGCGGCGTGATGGAGAAGTGCACTTACTGCCTGCAGCGAATTTCGGCGGCGCGCATCGAGGCCGACAAGGAAAACCGCGAAATCCGCGACGGCGACATCGTGACCGCGTGCCAGCAGGCCTGCCCGGCCAAGGCCATCGTCTTCGGCGACATCAACGACAAGAATGCGCGCGTGGTCAAGCTGAGAGACGACCAGCGCAGCTACCAGGTGCTCGCCGATTTGAACACGCGTCCGCGCACCAAATACACGGCTGCTGTCCTGAATCCGAACGAAGAACTCCAAGAATCTCCGGTAGAACACGCGCCGGCAAACGGTTGAGAGGCTCGATCCGCTCATGGCGACCAGCGAATTGACAAAAGACCCGCGACGCGACCCGGAAACCGGCGAATACCGGGTCATTGCGCCGGGGCAGACCTTCAAATCGGTCACGGACAAGATTTCGCAGATTGTGCTCACCCCGCACACGCCGCTGGGATGGTTCGCATTTTTCTCCGTAGCCGGCGCCGTGGTGGTCATGCTGCTGGTGGCCGTGACCTGGCTGTTCCTGAAGGGCGTGGGCATCTGGGGCATCACCGTCCCGGTGGCGTGGGGCTTCGCCATCATCAACTTCGTTTGGTGGATCGGCATCGGCCATGCCGGCACGCTGATCTCGGCCATTCTGCTCCTGTTCAAGCAGCAGTGGCGCAACTCCATCAGCCGCTTCGCCGAGGCCATGACCATCTTCGCCGTCATGTGCGCGGCGCTGTTCCCGCTAATCCACGTGGGGCGTCCGTGGCTGGGGTACTGGATGCTGCCGCTGCCGTTCTCGATGAACGTGTGGCCGCAGTTCCGCTCGCCGCTGGAGTGGGACGTGTTCGCCGTCTCCACCTACGCCACCATCTCCATCGTGTTCTGGTATGTGGGCATGATTCCCGACTTCGGCACGCTGCGCGACCGCGCCGAGTCGAAGGTGGCGCAGTACTTCTACGGCATGGTATCGCTGGGCTGGCGTGGTTCGGTGCGCCACTGGGTGCGCTATGAGACGGCTTCGCTGCTGCTGTCGGGCCTGGCCACGCCGCTGGTGCTCTCGGTGCACACCGTCATCAGCTTCGATTTCGCCGTGGCCATCGTGCCCGGCTGGCACACCACCATCTTTCCCCCGTATTTCGTTGCCGGCGCCATCTACTCCGGCTTCGCCATGGTGCTCACGCTGGCCATCCCGCTGCGCAAGTTCTATCACCTTGAGGCGCTGGTGACTGACCGCCACATCGACAATATGGGCAAGGTGATGCTGGCTACCGGCTTCATTGTGGCCTACGGGTACGGAATGGAAGCCTTCATGGCCTGGTACTCGGCGTCGCATTGGGAGGCGTTCACGTTCTGGAACCGCGCCTTCGGCCCGATGGGATGGTCCTACTGGGTCTTGATCACCTGCAATCTGCTGATCCCGCTCACCACGCTGTGGTCGAGGAAGCTGCGCAGCAACATGACGTTCATGTTCCTTCTGTCGCTGATCGTCAACACCGGCATGTGGTTCGAGCGCTTCGTCATCATCGTGACCAGCCTCTACCGCGACTATCTGCCCTCGTCGTGGGGCACCTACCGCGCCACCAAGTGGGACTACATGACGTTGGCCGGAACGCTGGGATTCTTCCTGTTCATGTTCCTGCTGTTTGTGCGCTTCCTGCCCATGATTCCCATGAACGAGGTCAAGCTGTTGGTTCCCGGAGCGAAGATTACGCCCAAGAAACCCGTGGAGGCAGGTGACTGATGCGGTTCCGGAAATACAACCTGTCGAAGCCGCGATCTCTGAGTGGCTTTTCCCTGGCGGGGGTCCCCACGGACAGGTCTTCGTCCGTGGGGTGGAAGCAAAAGCCACATTTCACGCTGATCGCCTGGGCGCGTGGATTGGAGGAACCGCTCTAATGCCCGCACGCGAAGGAACATACGGCCTGCTGGCCGAATTCGATACTCCCAGCGACCTGGTGCGCGCCGCGCAGCGCGCCCGCGAGGATGGCTGGCGGCGCATGGATTGCTTCACGCCCTATCCGGTGGAAGAGGTTGCCGAGGCCATGCAATGCCATCGCAACCGCGTGCCGCTGGTGACGCTGATCGGCGGCCTGCTGGGCGGTGCGGCCATGTTCTCGTTCGAGACGTGGGTCTCGGTGATTGCCTATCCGATCAACGTCGCCGGGCGGCCGACTTACTCGTGGCCGGCGTTCATTGTGCCCGCCTACGAGTGGACGATTCTGTGGGCCGGATTGTCGGCGGCCTTCGGAATGTGCGCATTGTGCAAGCTGCCGTCGCTCTATCATCCGCTGTTCAACGCGCCCAACTTCCGCACCGGCGCCACGGTGGACAAGTTCTTCATGTGCCTGGAGGCGCTGGATCCCAAATTCAACATTGTAGAAACGCGGGCTTATCTCGAAACGCTGGATCCGGTTTCGGTGGTGGAGGTGGAGTACTGATGGAAATCGGACGCCTCAACAGCAGGGATCGGGGATCAGGGATAAGGGATCCACGGGTCGTCGCGCGCACCGTGCCCCGTCCTTTCCGCGTCCTTTGCGGAAAGGGCGGGATACCGCACTCCCTGACAGTCAGGATTTCGACCGTGGCGGGTCTGGCGGCGCTGATGCTCGCCGCCGGCTGCCGTCAGGACATGCACAACCAGCCCAAGATGATTCCGCAGCGCGAATCGGTGATATTTGCCGACCATCGCAGCGCGCGGCCGCAGGTGGTGGGGACGGTGGCGCGCGGCCAGTTGAATGAGAACAGCTACTTCTATACCGGAGTCATCCAGGGCGCGAACGGCTACCGCCAGGAGCAGGACCTGATGCCCTTCCCGGTGACCATGGAAGTGCTGCGCCGCGGGCAGGAGCGCTTCAACATCTATTGCACGCCGTGCCACTCGCGCGTGGGCAACGGGCTGGGCGAGATTGTCTACCGCGGCTACAAGCCGGCCGGCAATCTCCACGACCAGGTGCGGCTGGCGCAGCCGGTGTCGCATTACTTCTATGTGATGACGCACGGCTACGGCGCCATGCCCGATTACTCGGCGCAGTTGACGCCGGTGGACCGGTGGTCGGTGGCGGCCTACATTCGCGCCCTGCAACTGAGCCAGGCGGCCAATGCGAAGGACGTCCCGGCGGGCGTGCACATCGACAACCTCGAGGACATTGCCAGGCGCAACAATCTGCCCGCGAGCGATGCCCAGCCGTGGATGCTGCCCGATACCTACGTGCAGGCCTATCCGCATCCGGCCGGGCAGGGCACGCCGGCAATGGCTCCGCCCAACCAGGCCGATCCAACGATCAGCGTTCCGACAAGCAAACCGGCCCCCGCGGCCCAGAAGACGGCTGCGGCCGGCAAATAAGGACTCAGGACGAACCTCAATGGCTCACCAGCTTCACGCCAAAACGCTTCCCGCCGGCTTGAGCGCGCCGCCTTTTGTCAACGCGTGGAAGAGCCGCGCGCTCGTTCTCTGCGGCATTTCGCTGGTTGCGGCGGTAATCTTCGCCGTCCTTGACAGCTCGCTCAGCCACCAGGACCCCTTTGATCACGTGCTGCGCGCCTGGCTGCTGGGCGTTATGATCACGTTTGGCTTTGCGGTGGGCGGGCTGGCTTTGCTGATGGTGCAGTATTGCTCCGGCGGCAAGTGGGGGCTGCTGCTGCGCCGGCCGCTGGAAGCGATGAGCCGCACGCTGCCGCTGGTCCTGATCTACTGGATCGTGATCGCTCTGGCGGTGAAGAAGCTTTACATGTGGGCCAATCACGGCCTGGTGGACAAAGCCGCGAGCCTGGGCCAGATCACCGCGGCGCAGGTGGAAGCCATCGATCACGCCGTCAACTTCAAGCGGCCCATGCTGAATCCGTTTGCGTTCTGGTGGGTGAGCCTGCTGTGCTTCGCCATCTGGGGCTTTTACGCGTGGAAGCTGAACACGTGGGCTCTCGAGCGCGAGGCCAGTGGGCCGGAAACTACACCCTACTGGATCAGGAAGTTCGAAAACTTCAGCGGTCCGGGCATCGTGGTCTATTCCATCACTATGACGGCGGCGGCCATCTACTGGGTGATGTCGCTCGATCCCACCTGGTTTTCGACCGTGTACGGGCTGCTGTTCCTGGTCGGGCAGGGATACGCGGTGCTGGCGCTGAGCATCATCACCGCCATTTCGCTCTCCAAGGGGGAGCCCTTCAAGACCATCCTGCGCCAGACCGAGCAGCACGACCTGGGCAAGCTGACGTTTGCCTTCGTGATGCTCAACATTTATCTCGCCTTCGGGCAGTTCCTCATCATCTGGTCGGGGAACCTGCCCGAGGAGATCAACTGGTACCTGGACCGCATTCGCGGCCACTGGGGCATCATCATCACCCTCGATTTCATCTTCCACTGGGTGATTCCGTTCACGCTGCTGTTGTCGCGCGACCTCAAGCGCAACAAGAAGCGGCTGGTGCGCGTGTGCCAGTGGATGATCTTCGCCCGCGTATTCGACATGTTCTGGCTGATCGAGCCCAACTTCAAGGATGCGGCGCGCAACCTGCACTTCAGTTGGGGGATTTTGCAGTACATTGCCGTGCCGGTGGCGATGATCTCGCTATGGGTCGCTTATTACTGCAGGCAGTTGCAATCGCGGCCGCTGGTGCAAACCAACGATCCGCACCTGAAGGAGATTCTGGAGCCTGAACATGCCGTCGCATAACGATAAAGAGCCTGACCACTCCCCGAACCCGCACGGGTCCGAGGAGATCGATGCGTCCCAGGGGTTCGAGCAGACGGACGTCGGCGTTACCGGAATTGTGGTCTTTCTTACCTCACTGGCCATACTGGTGGTGGTGGTTGCCGTCCTGTGCTACGGAATCGGCAAGGTCTTCAACGCGGAGCTGAACCGCGAAGACGGACCCAACAGCAAGTGGACCAAGACGGTGGATATTCGCCAGCTGGGCAACCTCCCCAACAGTCCGGAGCTGCAGAACAAGGTAGCGGAGCTGACGCAGAGCTTTCCCACTCCGCGCCTGCAGACCGACGACGGCAACGAAGACCTGGCCGAGCTGCACGCGCGCGAAGATCTGCTGCTGGATAACTACAGTTGGATCGACCGGTCGAAGGGCACGGTGAGGATTCCGGTCGAGCGAGCCATGGAACTGATCGCGCAACGCGGGCTCCCGGTGATGCCGGCACAGCAACTGCCGCCGCCGATGACCGGGGACGTGAGGCCGCATGTGATCGCGCCGTTGACTGACGGCTTTGCGCGGACGGCATACGAGCAGCAGCAGGAGAAGGATCGCGAGGCAGCAGAGAAGATCGCAGCGATGCAACAGCAGTAGGTGCTGAAAGACTCAACGGAGCTGAGGCTTTGTATCAGGGCACGACTGGTAGGTCAGGGCTTCAGCCCTGACTGCCGGAAGTGAGCAGAATGAGTGAGGGCTTTAACCCCTGAGGGATAGCGACTCATTTCCGCCGGTCCATTTTTGAAACGCGATTTGGCAGGAGTATTGGATTTGATGCAGTGCACAGCGACAATCCGGAGAAGTTGGCGAAGCGTGTTGTTGGCAGCCGCCGTTGCGGGAATCCTGCCCGCGCTGGGCGCGCAGGTTTCCAGTTACGGCGACAAGCAGATGGGGCCGGCCAACAGCTCGCCCAGTCTTCTTAGCAAGGTCAAGATCGATCAGAACCTCAACAGGCAATTGCCGTTGGGGCTGATCTTTACCGACGATGAAGGCAGGCAGGTGCAACTGGGCAGCTACTTCGGAAGGAAGCCGGCGATTCTGGCGCTGGTCTACTACAACTGCCCGATGCTCTGCTCGGAAGAGCTCGATGGGCTGACCAGCGCCCTGGAGATGGTGGACGAAGTTCCCGGCAAGGACTTCAACATCGTCGTGGTGAGCATCGATCCCACCGAGGGAACGGACCTGGCCGCGGCCAAGAAGCGCAATTACCTCAAGCGGTACGGCCATCCGGAAACCGCCGACGGCTGGCATTTTCTTACCGGCACGCAGCCTAATATCGACGCGCTCACCCAGGCGGTCGGATTCGGCTATGTGAAGATTCCCGGGCCCGATGGAAAGCTGACACAGTTTGCGCACGCCAGCGCCATTCAGATCGTGACCCAGCAGGGCAAGCTGGCGCAGTACTACATGGGCGTCGAGTATTCGCCCAAGGACATCCGGCTGGGATTGGCGGAGGCTTCGTCGAACCGCATCGGCTCGCCGGTGGATAACATTTTGACCTACTGCTACCACTACGATCCGACTTCGAACAAGCACACGCTCATCATTGCGCGGGTGGTGCAGTTCGGAGGGTTGGTCACGGTGCTCACGCTGGGCAGCTTCATGCTCGTGATGTTCCGGCGGGATTTGAAGCAGGACCACGGACAGGACAAAGGGAAAAAGGTGAACGGATAACGGAATGAGTCACATCAGTCCAGTACTCTGGCAGTATCTCCAGCATTGGCTGTCGAACTTCCCGCTTTGGCCGCCGGAGGCTTCCTCCATTGCGCCGCAGATGGACGCGCTCTATTTCTTCATGGTGCTGGTGAGCCTGATCGGGCTGACAATTGTCGTGCTTTTGTTGGTCAGCTTCTCGGTCCTTTACCGCAAGAGCCGTCACCCGGTCGCGGTGCAGATCGAAGGCTCCACGCTGCTTGAAGCCACCTGGACCATCATACCGCTGGGTCTTTTTCTGATCATGTTCGTGTGGGGATCGCTGCTTTACTTCCGCATCTATACGCCGCCCAACAACGCCATGAACATCTACATCGTGGGCAAGCAATGGATGTGGAAGGCCGAGCATCCCGGCGGCCAGCACGAGATCGACGCCCTGCACGTGCCCATAGGCCGGGCGGTGCAGTTGACGATCATTTCGCAGGACGTGTTCCACAGCTTCTCCATTCCCGCGTTCCGCGTCAAGCGCGAGGCCATTCCGGGACGCTACTCGTCAGTCTGGTTTGAGGCTACGGAGCCCGGGACCTATCACCTGTTCTGCACGCAATACTGCGGCACCAACCACTCAGCCATGATCGGCCAGGTGGTGGCGATGAAGCCTGACGACTTCAAGAAGTGGCTGGAGGAGTCGACCAGCGGCCAGTCGCTGGCGCAAAACGGAGAGCGTCTGTTCGCCAGCCTGAGCTGCGGCGCATGTCACAGCGGCCGGGCGGATGCGCGCGGCCCGAACCTGGCCAACGTCTTCGGATCGAAGCTGACGCTTTCGACCGGGCAGACCGTCGACGTGGATGAAGCCTACCTACGGCAGGCGATTCTCAATCCATCGGAGCACATCACCGAGGGCTTCGCGCCCATTATGCCCACCTACCAGGGACAGATCAGCGAGGACGGCGTGATTGCGCTGGTCGAGTACATTAAGAGTCTCAATTCCAACTATCGCGTCAACCAGACGCTGACAACGACCGATCTGCTGCCGGAGAGCGAAGGGCCGAAAGCCGCGCCCGCGCCGGCGGCCAAGGGGGCGGTGAAGCAATGAGCAGCACTATTGTTTCTCTTCCAGACCAATCCATGGCCAGGATTCCCAGGATGAACTACCTGTCCAAGGAGAACGGGCTTCTAAGCTGGCTTTTGACCGGGGACCACAAGCGGATCGCGATGCTCTACCTGATCTCGATCACGTTTTTCTTCTTCATCGGCGGAGCCCTGGCCGGGCTCATCCGCCTGGAGCTGCTGACCCCCCAGTCGGACCTGATGGCGACCGACACCTATAACAAGGTGTTCTCCATGCACGGCATCATCATGGTGTTTCTCTTCCTGGTGCCATCGGTCCCGGCGACAATCGGCAACTTCCTCGTCCCGCTGATGGTGGGCGCCAAGGACTTGGCGCTGCCCAAGATCAACCTGCTGAGCTGGTATCTCTATATCGTGGCCGGCGGCATGTTGATTTACACCATGGCGGCCGGCGGCGTGGACACGGGCTGGACGTTCACCACCCCGCTCTCGACGCATTACGTGAACACCAATGTGATCTCCGCGGGACTGGCGGTCTTCGTCGCCGGCTTCAGCTCCATCTTTACCGGGCTGAACTTCATCGTCACCATCCACAAGATGCGCTGCCCGGGCATGACCTGGTTTCGTCTGCCGCTATTCCTATGGTCGAACTACGCGGCCAGCATTCTCATGATCCTGGGCACGCCGGTGCTGGCCATCACGCTGGTGCTGGTGGTGATGGAGCGGACCATGGGCATTGGCGTCTTCGACCCGGCCAAGGGCGGCGACCCGATCCTCTTCCAGCACCTGTTCTGGTTCTACTCGCACCCGGCCGTCTACATCATGATTCTGCCCGGCATGGGCGTCATCTCCGAGGTGATCTCCACCTTCAGCCGAAAACGCGTCTTTGGCTACACGGCGGTGGCGTTCTCGTCGGTGGCAATTGCCGTCTTCGCGTTCTTCGTCTGGGAGCACCACATGTTCATCATGGGCGTCTCCAACTATTCCACGCTGGTGTTTTCGCTGCTCACCATGCTGGTTGCGGTGCCGTCGGCGATCAAGATCTTCAACTGGACCTTCACACTCTATAAAGGCTCGGTCACCTTCGAAACGCCGATGCTCTACGCCTTCGGCTTCATGGGCCTGTTCACCATCGGCGGTCTCACCGGCGTCTTTTTGGGCGCCACCGGAACCGACATCCACCTGACCGAAACCTACTTCATCGTGGCCCACTTCCACTTCGTGATGGTGGGCGGCATGTTGATGGCGTTCCTGTCCGGGGTTCACTTCTGGTGGCCCAAGATGACGGGCCGCATGTACCCGGAGAAGATTTCTCAGCTCGCCGCGCTCATCACGTTCATCGGCTTCAACTTCACCTTCTTCCCGCAGTTCATCCTGGGCACGCTGGGCATGCCGCGCCGCTATGCGGCCTACCCGCCCGAGTTCCAGACCCTGAACGTCTTCTCGACGGCAGGCGCGACCATCCTCGGCGTAGGCTACCTGCTGCCCATTCTCTACCTGACCTGGTCGTTGAAATACGGCGAGATCGCGGGCGACAATCCCTGGCAGGCCACGGGGCTCGAGTGGCAGACGCAGTCGCCGCCGCTCACCGAGAACTTCCCCGAGACTCCGATCATGGACCACGAGGCCTACGACTACGAGTGGCTGGAGCGCACCAAGCAGAAAGAGGTGCCCAGTGTCCGATAGCCCGGCAGTCATCCACGGCGCGCATGTGGAGGAGCACCACGAGCATCCGCCCTACCAGCGCCACCACTTCGAAACGGTGGGCCAGCAGGCCGACGCCACCAACTTCGCCATGTGGATCTTCCTGCTGACGGAAATCATGTTCTTCGGCGGCCTGTTCACCGCCTACCTCATCTACCGCAACTGGTACTACCCGGCGTTTGTGGCTGGCTCGCACCAGTTGAGCCTGGTGTGGGGCACGCTCAATACGACGGTGCTGATTACGTCGAGCTTCACCATGGCCATGGGCGTGTGGTGCTCCGAGATGCGCAAAAAGGGCGGCCTGGTGCTTTGCCTGGTGCTCACTTTTCTGCTGGGACTTGTGTTCCTGGGCATCAAGACCATCGAATACAGCGAGAAGATCGAGAAGCACCACGTTCCGGGCTTCCACTACAGCGTGCAGTCGTTCGTCAATCCCGCCACGGATCCGGAGGTTTACAAAGAGTACCGCGACAAGCCGCTTTCGCCGGACATGGCGGTGCATACCGAGGTTTACTTCTTCCTCTACTTCGCCATGACCGGCATGCACGCCCTGCACATGATCATCGGCATCGCCATCCTGGCATTCATGATCTTCCGCGCCCGGGCCGGAGCGTACACCACGGGACACGTCACCTTTGTCGAAAACTTCGGCCTGTACTGGCACTTCGTCGACATTATCTGGATCTTTTTATTTCCGCTGCTCTATCTCATCAGCCGGTATCCACTTTAAGGAGGGGACAGAATGAGCGAGCCAATTCGAGAACATGACCGGGACGAGGTAGACGAGGAAGGGCATCATATCGTTAGCCCCGGTATTTATATTGTCATCGTGCTTTGCCTGCTGGTAGCCACCGGTTTGACGGTGGTGGCGGCGCAGATCGATTTAGGCGTATTGAACCCGATCATCGCGCTGGGCATCGCGGTGATCAAGGCCACGCTGGTGGTTCTGTTCTTCATGCACGTAAAGTACTCGACCAGGCTCACCAAGCTGGTCGTCGGCTCCGGGGTGTTCGTGTTTCTGGTGCTCATCGGCATGACTCTCTCCGACTACTTCACGCGGGCCTGGGGACGCTGGTAGACGGCGGCGAGGAACATAGTTCGCACGACGGGTTGCCTGCGGGCGGCCCTTTTTGCGCTTTGAGTCGAATGAGGACCGATGCTCAACCGCCGCGCATTTCTGAAAACCGGCCTCAAGTCCGGCGCCGCCGCCATTCCGGTTTCCGCCGCACTCAATTCTCTCGATCCCGCGGCAACGCTGGCTGAAGAGCAAGATTCGACCGCCGGCGCCGAACGGCCCGCGCCCAATCTCGTTGCGCTGCCGTCGCGCCTGGCGCCAGCCAATCCGGCGACCGAGCCCTGGCAAAAGCGCATTCGCCGGGTGGGCCAGACCAACATGACCGAGCACGATCCGGCGGTGATGAACATCGAGGAGTGGGCCGACTACTGGCACTCCTGTGAGGCGGACATTGTCTTCATCAGCGTGACGGGCATTCTCGCGTTCTATCCATCGAAAGTGCCGTTTCACCGCCATGGAAAATTCCTGAACAGCCGCGACTTCTTCGGCGAATGCGTGGCCGCGGCGAAGAAGCGCGGCATGAAATGCGTGGCGCGCATGAGCCCCGACCTCAACTGGGGCGATGCTCTCGAAGCGCACCCGGAGTGGGCAATGCGCAACCGGGATGGGTCGGCGCAGTCGAGCGGCGAAGAGCCACAGCTCTTCAAGACCTGCATGTTTTCGAGCTACATGGACGACTACGTTCCCGCGATCATGCGCGAAGTGAACTCGCTCTTCGACGTCGACTGCTTCTACACAAACGGCTGGCCGCCGCTGGGTAGCCTGCCTGAGTGTCACTGTGCAGTTTGCAGCAAACTGCCAGCAAGCGGCACGCCGGCTTACTGGCGAGGTTTTACCGACCGCGTGCTGGAACTCTGGAGCAGGTACGACGCAATCGCGAAAGAGAAGAAACCGGACAGCTTCTTCTTCGCCAACTCCGGCGGCAACGTGCGCGGCGGGCCCAATCTCGATCGGCTGGGCAAGGTCGCCGCGTGGTTCCAGGCCGACAACCAGGGCCGCACCTACGAGGACCCCGCCGTGTGGGGATGCAGCCTGCAGGGGCGCGTGTGCAATGCGGTGCTCGACGGCAAGTTCGCCGCCAATGTCACGGCCGCGTACTCCACCGGCAATCCGGGCTGGCGCAATGCCTCGAAGAACCCCGATGAGGCAAGGATGTGGCTGAATGAGACGTTGGCCAGCGGAATGGTGCCGTACTTCCACTTCGTGGGTGCGGAGACTGGATTCGACGAAGACCGCCGCTGGCAGAAGGTAGGCGAAAACTACTTTCGCTGGACGGCGAAGCATGACACCCACCTTGCGACTCGCCGCTCCATCGCCAATATCGGCGTCGTGTTCGGGCAAAGCACGCAGCTTCTCTATCCCGGGCCCGCCACGGTGCACTCGCGCGCCTACATGCACGAGACCACGCAGGGAGTGTACGATGCGCTGCTGCGCGGGCGTTTCGCGTTTGACTTTGTGCACGAAGACAGGCTGGAGCCGGAGCGCATCGCCAAATATCGTGCCCTGCTGCTGCCCAATGTCGCCATGCTGAGCGATCTCCAGTGCCACCAGCTTAGCGATTACGTGCAGTCCGGCGGTTCGATCATGGCCAGCTTCGAAACCGGCCTCTACGACGAAGATCTGAATGAGCGCTCCGACTTTGCTTTGGCCGAGCTCTTCGGCATCAGCAAAGCCGGAGCGCCGATCGGGGCGAATGGCAACCCGTATTACGCCCGCATCGAGCGCCAGCACGCGATTCTCGAAGGATTCAGCAACACCAACTGGCTTCCGGGCGCGCAGAATCGCATTCCGCTCAAGCCAGTCGAGGATCCCGTGCTCACGGTCGTGCCGGGATTCGTGCGCTATCCGCCGGAGCTAGCGTATCCGCCAGTGGCGCACACCGACGAGCCGGCGATGGTGCTGCGCGAAGTTGGCGCCAGCCGCCTGGCTTACTTTCCCGGAGACATTGAGCGCACGTATTGGCTCACCGGCCACGGCGACCTGTTGCGCCTGCTCCACAACACCATCCGCTGGATCACGCACGATGAGCGCATCGTATACGTTGCCGGCGACGGCTTTATCGAGATGTTTGCCTGGGAGACGGCTCCGGGATACGCCGTGCATTTGCTCAACTACACCAATCCCAACGCGCACCACGGATGGCTCGATTCGACCTATCCGCTCGGGCCGCAGGCGGTCAGCATGAAATTGCCGGCAGGCGCGCGAGTCAAATCCGTGGAACTTTTGAGGCAAGAGCGCAATATTCCATTTGAACTGAGGGAGCAAATTCTGCGGTTTACTGTTCCGAGCGTCGATGACTACGAGATCGCGGCAATAACCGTTGCCTGAGTGGCGCGGTCAAAGCGACGAGCGTCCGTTTTCGAACGTTCTCTTTCGATATTGGACGAGCGCGGCGGTTTGCCTCGCACCACAAGCACAGCGAAGCGATTGAATCGACATGAATTCCCAGCTAGAGTGAATGGCAGTGAAGATGCGGAGTAAGTGCAGCGGTTAGTTTTGCCTGGAGGGCCGGATGAAGACATTGCTCTACGATCTGCGCTTTGCGCTGCGGCAGCTCCGCAAGACTCCCGGAATGGCCGTTCTCGCCGTCCTGACCCTGGCGCTGGGCGTAGGCGCCAACACGGCGATCTTTACCGTGATCGAAAGCGTGCTGCTGCGGCCATTGCGTTATGCGAACTCCGACCGCCTGATCTTCATCGGCCCCCAGAGCGACAAGCCCGGTTTCGGCACCACCTCCTGGCTCAACTTCCGCGACATCCATGACCAATCGCGGCTGCTCGAGAACTCGGCCGGCTTCTCGGAAGACGTGAGCGTGCTGGAGACGCCGGAGGGTTCGCTGAGCATTGCCGCTCCGCGCGTCACGCCCAGCCTGTTTTCCGTGCTCGGCGTGCGGCCGATCCTGGGACGCACCTTCTCTGTAGCCGAAGGCCTCACCGGCGGACCGGATGTTGTGGTGCTTTCAGAGAAACTGTGGCGGGACACCTTTCACTCCAATCCCAACATCGTGGGCCAGTCCGTCAGGATCGGCGGAAAATTCCGCACCGTGGTGGGCGTGATGCCCAGTACATTTCGATTCCCGGAATCGTTCGGTTCGTTGATCGAAAAGGGCGTGTGGCTTCCTGTGCAGCCAACGCCGGAGATGCTGAAGGACCGCGGTTATCACTTCTTCATGATTGTGGCGGAACTACGGCCGGGCGTCACCATCGAGCAGGCGCAGCGCGAACTGGACGCGATTGCCGCGCACATTCCCAGGAAGAGCGATGAAAGCAAGATCACGTTCCAGGCTTCTTCGTACCAGGAATTGCTCACCGGTCCGGTGCGCCCGGTGCTCTACGCGCTGTTCAGCGCGCTGGCGCTGGTGTTGCTGATCGCCTGCGCCAATGTCTCCAACATGCTCATCGCACGCTGTCTGGCGCGCCAGCAGGAGTTCGCGGTCCGCGCGGCGCTGGGC
>JBAUBR010000505.1:0-22098 GCA_049676965.1 Occallatibacter sp. | reverse complement strand
GTCACCGGCTGCGACGTGGCGGTATTGACGTTCACGTTGCCAAAGGGCACACTCGATGCGCTCACGCTCAAACTGGAAGTAGCCGCACCTAGCGAGAGAGCAAAGGTCTTGGAGACGCCGCTCTCAGTGGCCGTCAAGGTAACCGTCGCGGCCGAAGAGACAGCCGACACCGTTGCCGTAAAGCCGGCGCTGGTGGCCCCGGCTGCAACCGTCACCGACGAAGGCACCGTAACCGCCGAGTTGTTGCTCGCCAGGTTCACGGTCGCCCCGCCCGTCGCTGCCACCACATTCAGCGAAACCGTGCACGAGTCGCTGCCCGCTCCGGTCATGGACGAATTGGTGCACGATACCGCGCTCGGCGTCGGCATGCCGGTTCCGCTTAATGCTACGGTTGAAGTTCCCCCGGTGCTGGAGGTGCTTGCGATCGAGAGCGTTCCCGTCGCCGCACCCGCGGCCGTGGGATCGAACTTCACCTGAAGCGTCGCCGTGGCGTTGGGATTCAATGTAATCGGGAATGTGACTCCCGAGACGCTAAAGCCCGCGCCAGCCACAGTCGCCGAATTGATTTTGAGCGCCTCTGTGCCACTCGAAGTCAGCGTGACGGATTGCGAGAGGGCCGTATTTACGTTGTCGTTGCCAAAAGCGATGCTTGACGCACTCACGGTCAAAACCGGATTCGATGCTCCCAGCGCCAGGACGAATGACTTCGAAACTCCGCTATCGGTAGCCGTGAGCGTCACCGTCGTTGCCGTCGACACCGCCGACACGGTTGCCGTGAAGCCCTCGCTGGTGGCCCCCGCGGAAACCGTAACCGAAGCCGGCACCTTAACTGCCGAGTTGTTGCTCGACAGGCTCACGGTCTCCCCACCGCTGGCTGCGGCCGCGTTCAGGGTGACGGTACAAGCGTCGGTGCCCGCCGCAGTCATCGAAGAATTGGTGCACGAAACCGCGCTCGGCGTCGGTATTCCCGTACCGCTCAAATCCACGGTCGCCGTTCCGGCCGACGCGGCATTACTGGAGATGGTCAGCGTACCCGTCGCCGCCCCCGCAGCCGTGGGATCGAACTGCACCTGAAGCGTCGCCGTCTGAGTCGGATTCAGTGTGATCGGGAACGTGACTCCCGAGACGCTGAAGCCGGCGCCGCTCACGGTCGCCGAATTGATTTTGAGCGCAACTGTTCCGCCCGCGGTCAGCGTCAACGAATGCGACGAGGCCGTATTGACGTTCTCGTTGCCAAAGGGCACACTCGATGCGCTCACGCTCAAACTGGAAGTACCCGCACCTAGCGAAAGAGCAAAGGTCTTGGAGACTCCGCTCTCAGTGGCGGTCAATGTAACCGTCTGCGCCGTCGATACCGTTGCGACCGTTGCCGTAAATCCGGCGCTGGTGGCCCCGGCCGCGACCGTCACTGACGAAGGCACGGTAACCGCCGAATTGTTGCTCGACAGGTTCACCGTCGACCCTCCGCTGGCCGCCGCCACATTCAGCGAAACCGTGCACGAATCGCTGCCCGCTCCTGTGAGCGAAGAACTGGCGCATGATACCGCAGTCGGCGTCGGCATTCCGGTCCCGCTCAGGCTGACGGTCGCTGTTCCGGCCGACGCGGCATTGCTGGAGATGGTCAACGTTCCCGTCGCCGCACCCGCAGCCATGGGGTCGAACCGCACTTGAAGCGTCGCCGTCTGAGCCGGATTCAGAGTAATCGGGAACGTGACTCCGGAGACGCTGAAACCGGCGCCAGCCACGGTCGCCGAATTGATTTTGAGCGCAACTGTTCCGATCGCGGCCAGGGTCAGCGACTGCGACGAAACCGTGTCGACGTTGACATTGCCAAAACTCAACACGCTGGCGCTCAAGCGTAGCCCCTGCGTGGCCGCATCCAACTGCAGGACAAAGCTGTCGGACAGATTGCCTTCGCGAGCTGTCAGGGTCACCGCTGCGGGGGTTCCAACCGCCGCGACTGTGGCGGTGAAGCTGGCACTGGTAGCGCCGGCCGGTACCGTCACCGAGGCCGGCACCTTGACCGCCGCGTTGCTGCTTGCGATTTGCACGCTGGCGCCGTTCTTGCCCGCTGGCGCGCTCAATGTGACAGCGCACGAATCCGTGCCGGATCCCGTCATGGAGGTGCTGCTGCAAGAGATTGCTTTCAAGCCCGGCGCGGTGAACGTGTAGCCGGAAGACTGCCATCCGCCATCGATCTCCGAGGAGAGCGTGGCGTACACGGTCGTTCCGTCGTCTGGAACGCTGTTCACCGTGACGGATGTGCCGGTGATCGAACCTGAGTCATATAGATTGCTCGAGTTCGCAGTGGTGCCCAGATAAAGCCGGTACGCCGCCGGTCCGCCGCCTGCCGTCCATTTGAACGTTACCGACGAGCCGGTCAGCACGCTTCCCGGCGGGGGGCTGGTGAGCGCCGCCAGAACCGGTTTACCCGCTTCGGTAAAGGTGTAGTGAGCGTCTTGCCAGGCCCCATCGATCTCCGAGTAAAGCGTGGCGTAGATCTTTACCCCGTTCTTCGGCAGTCCGCCCACGGCGACGGAGGTGGACTTCATGGCGCCGGATTTATACAGGTTGTCCGAACCCGCTCCGGTAGTACCCAGGTAAAGCCTGTAACCCGTGGCTCCGTCGCCTTTTGTCCACTTGAATGTTGCCGCAGAGCCGGAGAGGATGCTTCCCGCGGCGGGGCTGGTCAACTTGGCCGCCAGCGGCTCTTTGTACTCAGAGCTGACCGGCGCCCAGACACCATCGATATCGGAATAGAGCGTGGCGTAAACGGCGGCCCCATTCATGGGCAGGCCGGTCACCGTGACCGACGTGGATTTTAGCGCGGCGGACTTGAACAGGTTATCGGAACCCTCGCCGGTGGTTCCGAGGTAGAGCCTGTAAGACGTGGCTCCACGGCCCGTTGTCCACTTGAAGGTTGCCGAGGAGCCAGGGAGCACGCTCCCCGCGGCGGGGCTGGTCAGGGTTGCGTGGAGAGGCTCATCGTAGCGATAGCCGACGGGCTCCCAAACGCCGTTGATGCTGGAATAGAGGGTGGCGTAGACGGTCGCCCCTTTCAGAGGCAGACCGCTCACGGTGACGGAGGTGCCGTTAATGGATCCGGAGCTATACAAGTTCTCCGACCCGGCGCCGGTCGTACCCAGGCGGAGCCAGTAGGCTGCAACCCCCTGGCCGGCTGACCAGGTGAACTTGACCGATGAGCCCGGCAAAACACTGTCCGGCGAGGGGCTGGACAGCAGCGAAACCGCCGGCTCAGTGTACTTGGCGTCAACGGGTTGCCACGTGCCTCCGACGTTCGAGTACAGCGTGGCGTAGACGGTCGATCCTTTCAGAGGCAGACCGGTCACGGTGACGGAAGTGCCCTTCAGGGATCCTGAGCTATACAGGTTCTCCGACCCGGAGCCGGTGGTGCCCAAACGCAGCCAGTAGGCCGAAACATTTCGGCCGGCTGCCCACTCGAAAGTGACGGACGACCCCGGCAAAGCCTTTCCCGGCACCGGGCTGGTCAGCGTTGCCAGACTGGTCAGCGGCGTTACTTGAGCGAATCCCGTCGAAGGCAGGAAGCACGCCGCCAGCAGAAGAAACGCATACCAAAGTGCCCGCCGGCCTATCGGAACTCGTCTTCGTGCACGAAATCCGCCAGCCTGTGAACGTCCCACTACGAAAAAAGCACTGCGTCCGTGAGGTTTTTCTGACTCAACAAAAGTAAAAAAGCGAACCCTGTGCACTGGTATCTCCTCTTGCCAAGGCACAAATGAAGCAGGGACCCGAGGGCCCGAAGTCTGGTAATAAAAAAGAATTGAGAGGAGTTTACCAGTCGGATGCGCCACTTTCGTCACCCAAATTACCACTTTGGCGTTACTTTGGTTCAAGCAGAAACAACTCCTGCTTTCTCTTCCACTTGAACGCAGCAACAAGGCCGCTTCTCCTCCGATTGCTGCTTCAGGATTAGAGCATTGCAACGATGGTTTGGGGGATCTGTTGGGAATCAGTAACCAGTCGATGGTTACCTGTCTTCAATGGCCCAAGTTGAACCGTCTGCGGCGTCGCACCTGTCTCCGAATGACAAGCCCGAGCCGGTTAACACACCTACAGCGCCATCTCAACTCTCGGGAATCTCAACTTTCGAGACCAGGAAGCATAATCTGGGTAAAAGATTGAGCACCCCTGGATTTGGCTGCCACAGTAACTTGGCCACGACCACAAGTTGAGGATTGAATCGATAATAATAAAGCACTAAAGTTGCCAAATCGTTTTATTTCTCGTTAAATCCAATAACTTCTGCAAATTGTGTAATATAGGTGAGGATTCTGCGGTCGTGGAAGAGCCGTGCCAAAGGCTCTCCAGGGCGAAGGACAGTAAAAAACTTCTCCACACAGGGTAGTTTTTACAGCCGGAAAGTGAATCGGATCAATCGTTTTCGGAACTCGCCTGACAAAAAACGCCGAAGCCCTGAAAAGAGCTTCGGCGCAATACTTCGCTGGAAGAACCGCCGGCCGGTTAGCTGCAGCCGCTGGTCGAGCCGCAGCTCATGCAGCGGTAGCAGCTTCCGTTGCGCACCATGATGGCGCCGCAAGTGTGGCAACTCGGCGCGTCACCCATGTCGTAGAGATCGCGCATGGCGTCGGAGGCGTGATAGAGGCCGCGGTCTTTCAGATTCGGACCGTGCGACAGCCCGGGCGAAGCGGCTGCGGCCCTGGTCTCGGGCGCAATGCCGCTGCCCGGACCCGCCGCGTAGCCTAAATCCACGGGATTCCCGGCGTTCGGCCCACCTACGCTATGCAGGCGCCGCGCAACCTCTTCGGCGAGCTTGGCGAGCTGGCTCTGCGCCGCCGATTCTTCGTCTTCCGGCTCTGCATCCGGCAGAATGCTGGGCGAAGCCGGCAACTGCGGCGCCGGCGAGCCCAGGCCGGCGAAGAGCGTCAACTGCGCACCGGACAGGAAGCGCAGATTGAGCCAGCGGAAGATATAGTCCATCAGGCTCTTGGCGTAGCCGATGTGCTCATTGCCGGTCCATCCCGAGGGCTCGAAGCGCAGGTGCGCAAACTTCTCGCAGAGCACGCGCAGCGGCACGCCGTGCTGCAGGGCGAGCGAGATCGAAGTGGCGAAGGAGTCCATCAGCCCCGAGACCGTCGAGCCTTCCTTGGCCATCTTGATGAAGATCTCGCCCGGCTGGCCGGTGGGATAGAGGCCCACGGTGATGTAGCCCTCGTGGCCGGCAATCGAGAACTTATGCGTCACCGAAGCGCGCTCCTCGGGCAGGCGATGGCGCACGGCGCGCGGCGGACCATTGAGGTCCTGCGGAACCGGAAGCGGAACGCTGGGCGCGGGCGCAGCCTTGAGTGTAGGCACGGCCGCAGCTTTGGCGACCTCCTCAAGCGATTTTTGAAATGCCGCAGCGGCGGCAATCACCGATTTGGCGCTTACTTCGAGCTTTTCGCCGATCTTGACTTCGAGCGCCTTGAGGTCGGCTTCGGCAGCGGCGCGCCCCGCCGAGAGCTGCGCCAGCACGCGGCTGCCCGCCGCATCCAGAGCCGAGGGTTCCCTCTTCGCGTCCATGCTCGTGTTCAGCGGCTGCGTTCCCTTCGAGCCGTCGCGATAGATGGCCACGGCCTTGATGCCCTGCCGCCAACTCTCCGCGTAGGCCTCAGCCACGTCATCGATGCCCGCTTCATGCGGCAGGTTCACCGTCTTCGAAATGGCGCCGGAAAGGAACGGCTGCGCCGCCGCCATCATCTTGATGTGCCCCATGTAGTGAATC
This sequence comes from Occallatibacter sp., assembly GCA_049676965.1. Taxonomy (GTDB): domain Bacteria; phylum Acidobacteriota; class Terriglobia; order Terriglobales; family Acidobacteriaceae; genus Telmatobacter. Next base: position 16,334 of record JBAUBR010000505.1, on the reverse strand, counting down.
GACCGCGTGCCCTTCGCCGGCTTGAAGCTGCAGTCGAAGACTGCCAGATGCTCGGGCTTGATTCCCGGCGCGCCTTCGATGGTTCCCGTCGCATCGATGTAGCTGACGATGGCGTTCACCTGGTCGTTGGAATAGCCTAACTTGAAGAGCGCGGCCGGCACCGTGTTGTTCACGATCTTGATCATGCCGCCGCCGACCAGTTTCTTGTACTTCACCAGCGCCAGATCGGGCTCGATGCCGGTGGTGTCGCAGTCCATCATGAAGCCGATGGTTCCGGTAGGCGCGAGCACCGTGGTCTGCGAGTTGCGGAAGCCGGCGCGCTCGCCATAGACCAGCGCCAGGTCCCAGCACTCACGGCTCGAGTCGATCAGCGAGTCGAGCTGGTGCACGTTGAACGGCTCGCCGCTCGTCTTCGATTTGCCGATCTTGTTCACCTCCGCGCGATGCATGCGGATCACGTCGAGGAACGGCTCGCGATTCACGTAGAACCCGGGGCAGGCGCCGCCCTCGCGCTCCACGCCCGCGGTCAGCGGAGTGGCCGAAGCCAGTGGCGGGCAAGTGGCCGCGAGAATGGCCGACTGCAGATAAGCCTGGCCGCACATGATGGCCGTGAGGCACGCGGCAAAGTCGCGTCCCGCGGCAGAGTCGTAAGGCAGGCCGAAGGCCATCAGCAGCGCGCCGAGATTCGCATAACCCAGGCCCAGCGGCCGGTAGTCGTGCGAGTTCTTGGCGATCGACTCGGTGGGATAGCCCGAGCTATCCACCAGGATGTCCATGGCAGTAATCACGATCGAGATTGCATGGCGATAAGCCGCGATATCGAACGCGCCCGCCGGAGTTACAAACTTGAGTAAGTTGAAGCTAGCCAGGTTACACGCCGAGTTATCCAGGAACATATACTCAGAGCAGGGATTCGAAGCATTGATGCGCCCCGTATTCTTGCTCGTGTGCCAGCGGTTGATGGTCGAGTCGAACTGCATGCCCGGATCGCCGCACAGCCACGTAGCTTCGGCAATCTTGTGCATGATGTCGCGCGCCTTATAGGTCTTGGCCACCTGATGACCCTTGACCGTATAAGTCGAAAATTCGCCGTCCTTCTCATAAGAGCGCATAAACTCGTCGCTCACGCGCACCGAGTTATTGGCATTCTGGAAGAAAATGGACGAATAGGCCTCCGAATCGGGCCCCGAGCCGTCGTAGCCGGCCTTGATCAGCGTGAAGGCCTTGGCTTCTTCCTTGGCCTTGCACTCGATGAAGTCGACAATATCCGGATGGTCGACGTTGAGGATGACCATCTTGGCTGCGCGCCGCGTCTTGCCGCCCGACTTGATCACGCCGGCGAACGCGTCGAACCCGCGCATGAAGCTCAAAGGCCCTGAAGCCTGCCCTCCGCCGGACAAGTTCTCCATCGATCCGCGGATTGTCGACAAGTTCGTGCCCGTTCCCGAGCCCCACTTGAACAACATGCCTTCGGTCTTGGCCAGCGTCAGGATCGAGTCGAGCGAGTCATCCACCGAGTTGATAAAGCACGCCGAGCACTGCGGATTGCGATATCCGGTCTTCGAATAGATCACGCCGCCAGTGGGCGCATCCCAGTGCCAGCTCTGCGCGTCGGACTCCGGCTCCAGCCGGTCGCAGCCCACGTTGAACCACACCGGCGAGTTGAACGCCACCTTCTGCGTGAGCAGCATGTGCGCCAGCTCGTCGTGGAAGATGCCCGCGTCGGCGTCGCTGGCAAAGTAGCCACCCGCCTTGCCCCATTCGCGGATGGTCTCCGCCACGCGGCTCACCAGCTGCCGCACGCCCGTTTCGCGCTCCGGCGTGCCCAGGTGCCCGTGCAGGTACTTCGAGGCCACGATGTTGGTGGCCGTCATCGACCAGTCCACCGGCACCTCCACGTCCTTCTGCTCGAAGATGGAGTTGCCCTTCGAGTCGGTGATGGACGCGGTGCGGCGCTCCCACTGGATCTCGTCGTACGGCGACACGCCCTCTTTGGAAAAACGGCGGGCAAAGGTCAATCCTCCCTGGTTCGAGGGAGTGTGCAGGGCGGCGGGCGAAATCTCCGGACGGACTTCGTTCATTGGTAGTTCTCCTCTATCAGCGACGGCAGTCATCGCGCTGCCGGTCTGGCGCGGCACAGCCTCGGCGGGCGCGTTGTGCCTTCGAATAAAGAACGGGGATCGGGGTTTGAAAAAGACCACGGGATTCTCAACTTTTTCGAGATTCGGCGGCTGCTTCTAACGCTGGCGCTATTTACAGTTCGTTAACAGCCGCAGATGAGAAAGTAACGCTGTCTGTGGTACAAGTCAAGCATAAACCCCAACCTGTTGTGTTTTCTTCCCATTTCGTGCACCAGCCTTCTAAACGCCGGTATTTGCCCTGTGGAAAGCTCAAAACCTCGCATCCAGCGCGCATTTCAGGGCTGCAAATGCCCCAAAACCGGTGCAAACCCCGGCTTTCCCGCTCTCACCGGTCCTCAATTAAGAGGCTAGTCCTCGCCGATGCCCGATTCAAGGCCCGAGGCCGGTGCATTTGCGCCCATCGACGCTGTGCGAATGTGGACAAGCCGGAAAAATCGGCCGAACGCCATTTCCCTTTGTGGGAGCGCGTCGCCTCAGTGCGTCTCAACGTATGTCCGGCCGTAGGGTAAGCTTTCTTTAATGGAAACCCTCAACTGGAAGCCTGCGCCGTTGCCTGGCCCGGTAACATTGCGCGGCCGCTACGCGACCCTGGAGCCGCTCGATGCGGAGCGCCACGCCGCGCCTCTCTGGGAGGCAGTGCGCGGATACGACGAACTATGGACCTGGCTGGCGCAAGGGCCCCACCCGAGTGCGGAAGACATGCTGTCGCACCTGGACGCATGGCGCCATGCCAATCGTGCCGTTCTGCTGGCCATTGTGCCAACCACGGAGGGGTTGGCGGCGACCCAGCCCAAGGCGGCCGCCTCGCAACAGCAGGGCGTCGCCAAAGGATGGGCCAGCTACATGCGCATCAAGCCGGCGCACGGAGTCATCGAGGTGGGCAACATCCTCTTTACGCCCGCATTGCAACGCACCCGCGCGGCCACCGAAGCCATGTACCTCATGGCCGGCCATGTCTTCGACCACCTCGGCTATCGCCGCTACGAGTGGAAGTGCAATGCGCTGAACGAGCCCAGCCGCCGAGCCGCGCTGCGCCTCGGATTCACCTTCGAAGGCATCTTCCGCCAGCACATGGTGGTCAAGGACAAGAGCCGCGACACCGCCTGGTTCGCCATGCTCGACCACGAATGGCCCAGCCGCAAACGCGCCTTTGAAGCCTGGCTTGATCCGGGAAATTTCGATAGTGAGGGCCGGCAGCGCAAGGGGCTGAGTCAATTTATTAGCATGCTCTAAGTAATCCCGCTTTATTGAAATGCGCGCTTTTGCTGCACCGCAAATCGATGAACAAAGGAATGCGGCCCCGCGCAAATCGCACGGGGCCGCAGAACCGCTTTTGTGAACCGTTAGAAGTTGCGATGCGCCGGGCAGCCCTGGCCGTTGGTGACTTTCGTTAGCACATTCTGCACCGCGGTCAACGTGCGGCTGTAGCAGCCTTCATGCGCGCTGTTTTCGGTGAATGTCTGCGTGGTTTTGGTGTCGGTGGGGCCGGAGAATACGCCGGCGGCGCTCACCGCCAGCGTATCCGCGGCCTTGACTTCGTTGCTCACGTTATGGGAGTCGAGGGGGAAGCCGTCGAGGCTGGTGCTGTCGTTGGTGAGAAAGTGCTGATCGACGGTGACAACCTGTTGCAGGCTGCCGTCCGGATTGGTCACAAACGAATAATCCACCACCAGCGGATAGGAAACATGTTTTTGCGCCGTGGTTGTCAGGAAGCCTTCGCGCGTGGTTACGGTCGAATCCAGGGTCGATGTTTGATCTGCATCCTGAATGTCGGTGCTGGAGTTGGGAGTGACATCGAAGGTTTGCACGCTGAGGAAATTCACGTTCTCCTTGACGGTTGTTTCTACGCGCCCATGCGACGTGTCGACATAACCGCTGATCGCGAAGCTGCGTTGGGAGCCCACAGTCTCAGTGCCCGTGGATCCGCTTGAGGTTATCGTGATGTTCTCGGTCACAGTCGGCGTGGGCGCCGCGGAGAGGGTGTTGCTAACAATGCCGCCGCTAACCTTCTTGCTCTGGTGATCGGTAAAGACGAGCAGGTTGGCCGTGGCCAGGAAGTAACCGTGGGCGTTGAACACGCTCACGGCCACGGTGTGGGTGTTGCCATCGGCCAGCAGGCCCGCGAAAGGAGTCAGATCGACCCGGTACGGCTTGAAATCCAGCGTTTGCACGCCGGGAATCGGCTGCCAGAGATAGGGATCGATGCCTCCGGTAAAGATCCACGGAGAGACCGGCGCCACTCCGGCGGGCTGCCCGTCGATCGAAATCTCGGTTTCGCGAAATGCGGTGTTGCCGCAGCTTTCCAGATTCGCCGTTTCGTCGTTGGGCACGCACAGGTACCAGAACTCGTCGCCGATCTGGCTCTGCGCAATCACGTCGAGATAGACGCGCTCGGTATTCTCGGGCAGGTTGAGGGTCTGCGTGATCTGGTCCGCTCCGGTGTTCAGCGTTCCCGCGTCTCCTCCGCTGCCGTTCACGGGAACTACCACGTCGGGAGTGCGCGGCGCTGGAGCGAAGAACGAGGCGGGATAGAACTCGAGTGCGGCGCTGGCGAAGATAATGCTGTTGTAGTCCACGCCGCCGCTCACTCCGACGAAGTTGCCCAGGTTGGCCTCTCCGGTCTGCGGGGATTTGAAGATCGCCGACAGGTCAGTCACGTCGTGCTCGACGTGCCACGAGGGCGCCAGAGTCGAGTCAGGCTCCGACGTGGTGCCGTAATAAATGTTGGCGTGGCCGAGATAAAACGCCGCGGTGCGATCGAACTGCGTTCCCGCCTGCACGGTAAAGTCCGCGGTAAACACCACCTTGCCCCACGGACCGGGGCAGGATGCCGGCGGAGTGTAACTAAAGCTCGCCGGAGTGAAGTTATCGAAGGGGAGGTTCTGGAAAAGCTGCACAACGCATGGCTTGGTTGGTGGGCGGGATACGAGCGGAGCGGCGGTGATTGGATTCGACGATCCGATCTGGGGTGTGTCCGGCACTATGACAACCTGGGCCTGCGTCCGATCTCCGACACAGAAACAAGCCATCGCGCCGGCGCAAAGAAGCGTCACGCAACGAGGGGGCAGTTTCATATTCATACTCATATCCTTTCAGCGATCTCTCGAACCGCAAGAGGATAGCAAAACGGATCGTAGTGCGTCGAGCCGCGCTCCATGAAAATGCACAAAAATGCGAAGCGGCCCGTCGCAAATCGCGCAAGGCCGCTTTTGGTTGTCCGCCAGTTGTTTGATCCAGGTTTCGTCGATTTTGAAGGCAGGAATCAGTTGCTTGCCTTTGACTCAATCCTCATCCCATAGAACGATTTGTGCACGAAGAACACCGACACCAGGAAGAACGCGATTGCCAGCACGTGTGTGAGCAGCGGGTTATCCGAACTGAGCGTCACCGCAAGCTCCACGGCAAGTAATCCGAACAACGTCGTGAACTTGATCACCGGGTTCATCGCCACCGACGAGGTGTCTTTGAACGGATCGCCGACGGTGTCTCCGATGACGGTGGCGTCGTGCAAAGGTGTCCCTTTCTGTTTCAGTTCGACCTCGACGATCTTCTTCGCATTGTCCCATGCGCCGCCGGCGTTGGCCATGAAGATGGCCTGGTAGAGGCCGAAGATCGCCAGCGAGAACAGATAGCCGATAAACAGGAACGGCTCCATGAATGCGAACGCAAGCGTGGCGAAGAAGACGGCGAGAAAGATGTTGAACATTCCCTTCTGCGCGTACTTCGTGCAGATTTCCACCACCTTCTTGCTGTCCGTGACCGATGCTTTCTCCGCGCCTTCCAGTTTGATGTTCGCCTTGATGAACTCGACCGCGCGGTAAGCGCCGGTGGTGACCGCCTGCGTGGAAGCACCCGTAAACCAGTAGATCACTGCCCCGCCACAGATCAACCCCAGCATGAAGGGCGCGTGCAGCAGTGAGAGGCTCTGCACGTCATGGGTCAGTCCGCCGGTCAGGGCCATGATGATCGAGAACGTCATGGTGGTTGCGCCCACCACGGCGGTGCCGATCAGCACCGGCTTTGCCGAAGCCTTGAAGGTGTTGCCGGCGCCATCGTTTTCTTCCAGCAGGTGTTTGGCGCGTTCGAACTTCACGTCGATGTTGTAGTCCTTTTTCAACTCGGCTTCGATGCCGGGAACATTCTCGATGAGCGACAGTTCGTAGACGGATTGGGCATTGTCGGTAACCGGTCCGTAGGAATCCACGGCAATCGTGACCGGACCCATGCCCAGGAAGCCGAACGCGACCAGGCCAAACGCGAAGACCGCCGGAGCCAGCATCTGGTCGGCCATGGACTGGCCCGTACTGAAGTAATAGCCCATTGCCATGAGCGCGACCATGCTGAATCCCAGCCAGTAGGCCGAGAAATTGCCGGCTACGAATCCCGACAAGATCCCCAGGGAAGCTCCGCCTTCCTGCGCCGACTTTACGACTTCTCTTACGTGGCTCGAGTTGGTTGAAGTGAAAACCTTGACCAGTTCGGGGATGATCGCGCCGGCCAGGGTTCCGCAGGAGATGATGGAAGCCAGCTTCCACCACAGCTTCCCGTCTCCAAGAGTGGGGATCATCAGGTACGAGACGATGTAGGTGAGGATAATGGAAGTGATGGACGTGATCCATACCAGCGAGGTCAATGGCGTCTCAAAGTTCATCTCGTCGGCGTTTGCGTATTTCGCGTGTGCGATTGCGCTATTGAGAAAGTATGCACCCGCGCTCGAGACCAGCATGGCCACGCGCATCACGAAGATCCATACCAGCAATTGCGCCTGCGTATCGGGAGTCTTGACGGCCAGCAAGATGAAGGTGATCAGGGCCACGCCGGTGACGCCATAGGTTTCAAAGCCATCTGCGCTGGGACCCACGGAGTCGCCCGCGTTGTCACCCGTGCAGTCGGCGATGACACCCGGGTTGCGCGCATCGTCTTCCTTGATCTTGAATACGATCTTCATCAGGTCGGCGCCAATGTCGGCGATCTTGGTGAAGATGCCGCCGGCAATGCGCAGGGCCGCTGCACCCAGCGATTCGCCAATCGCGAAGCCGATGAAGCATGGGCCCGCATAATCGCGCGGAATGAACAAGAGAATAAACAGCATGATCAACAGCTCGACCGAGATCAGCAACATGCCGATGCTCATGCCGGCCTTCAGAGGAATCGCATAGACGGGATACGGTATGCCGCGCAATCCCGCGAATGCCGTCCGTGAGTTCGCAAATGTGTTGACGCGAATTCCGAACCACGCCACGCCGTAGCTGCCGGCGATGCCGACCAGCGAAAACAACAAAATGATCGGCAGCGTAACCGCAACCGACTTTCCCGGCACCGGCGCCAGATAGCCGAAGTAAAGCGAAATGATGACTGCGATGAAAGCCCAGAGCAGAAGAATGAACTTTCCTTGCGTCACCAGATAGGTCTTGCATGTCTCATAGATCAACTCGGAGATTTCGCGCATGGTGCGATGAACCGGCATGTTCTTCAACTGCACATAAATCGCCAGCCCGAATAACAGGCCGCCGGCGCAGAACAGCAATCCGATCATAAGAAGTGCATGTCCGTTCATCCCGAAAAAATTCACCGTCGACAAGTCCGGCAGCACCAGGTTGGCTTCACCTCCGCCCGAGTGTTCCGGCTGGGCGTAAGCGAATGTGGGAAGCAGCAGGCCCGGGAGGGCGGCCACGGTCTTGTACTGGCGCTTAAGGAATGCTTTGGCGCCGTTCTTGATGGCCGAGGCAATCTGCCGCATCGCCGCGGTCCCTGTATCCGAACCGATAGCTTCACGCGCGAACAAGAACGCCACGAAGAGCGAAAGAACACCCACGGCCATAAAAAAGATGACCCATCCCTGTACTGTCACAGTTCCTCCCAACTCGAATTTTGGTTCCGCAAGACAAACAGCCCCGGAAAAACCCGTTCCCCGGCAAGACGGAGCAAGTCACGGGGAAGCCTATCATCCATAAAGGCCTCTGTCGAGTGACAGCGGACACAACATTTCTCCGGGTCCGGTCGCTAGGGAAACGAGCATCCCATTGTGGAGCAGGTGTAGAGTACAGGCGAGGGAGTAACGAACCATCCCATGACTCGACCCGCGACCCGACCGCCAACACCTCCGGCATTGCTCACCCCGCGCCAGGCCGCGGAGAAACTCGGCATCAGCTACCCCGCGCTCAAGCACTGGATCCTCGCCGGGCGCATCCGCACCGTAAAAACGCCGGGCGGTCACCATCGCGTGCCGCTCGATGCTCTCGATGCCTTTCTGGCCCCGGCGCCAGCCCGCAGCGGCCCCGCGCGCATCAGCGGACGCAACCAGCTCGCCGGCACCGTGGTTGAAGTCACAATAGAAGGCCTGCTCGCGAAAATTGTGCTCGCCATCGGCAATCAGCGCGTCACGGCGATCATTACTGCCGATGCGGCGCGCGACCTGGCGCTCAACCCCGGCGACACAGCCATCGCGCTCGTCAAAGCAACCGAAGTCATGATCGTGCGGCCGTGAGCATCCAGCAATCTGGCGCGTAATCGAGCAGGCAATCCGCAACTTCTTGGGGTTATGTTTTCAGGAAGCTGCGAATATCCTTGAGAAGCCGGAACAGGTGAAAGGGATCTGTGGGCGAGGGCACGAAGTCGAAGTGCTCGTAGAAGGCTCGCGCCTCTTCGTCTTTTGCGTGGACCGCAAAGGCTCGAATGCCGGCGATGTCCGCTGCCTGAAGGGTGCGCAGCATTGCGTCCTTGAGAAGGCCGGCGCCTAGCTTCTTGCCCTGCCACGAAGCGGCCACAGCAAGCCGGGCGAGCAGCATGATGGGCACCGGATGCCGAGCCAGGCCCTTCGTGAGCCGCTCCGGAGCGTCGTTGTACTCGACCTGTCCGACTACCAGCGTGTAATAGCCGACGACCTCTTCCTCAGCAAGCGCAACGTAGGTCTGCGATCCTCCCGCGTGCTGGTTCTGAAAGGCAAAGCGGATGAGGAAGCGATTAAGAGCTTCTCGGCCGCAGTCGAACGCGTCGATGGCGTGGCCGCGATCCAGCTTCTCAATGCGGAGCGATGCCACTTAGAGCTCGCCTGCTTCGAAGACGCTCGGTTTACGGAATAGCCTGGCAAGGCGAGGCGCGGGACGGGGCGGTGCGTCCAGGGCCCTCTGGAACGCCTTCCATTGTTCGGCCGTCAGTCCAAAGCGCCGGCGATCGGGCAGGGTCTCTTCGGCGCGGGCGAGGGCGCTCTCCAAAACAAACTCGCTGACCGAGCGGCGTGCCGCACGCGCGGCGGATTGCAACACGCGCTTGGCCGAGGGCGTCAGGCGAAGATCGAGCTTTTCATTCCGGGTTTCGGCAATCGGCATCCTTGCCTCCGATCTCATACCTCGATCTTAACATGGTCGCCAGACAATGTCATGACAGCGTCTTTCGGCCCCGATTCGTCGCCAAACTCACTGGATCGGTAGGTAAATCTTGTCTTCCGGCAACACTTGGTTCAGCCTTTGCTTCTCCGGGTCGCGCACCTGCCCATTCGGCAAGGGATGCAGTTTGAAAAGCACCAGCTGGTTGCGCTCCGAATCGTCGAAGGCGCGGAAGACCGCCACCTGCTCGATCGAGTAGCGGGTATGAATGTCCTCGAGCGTGCCGGGATCGAAGTCGTTCCAGGTCGCATACCATCCCGGCTTGTAGACGGCAATCTTCTCCGGCAGGTCCTGGGTGCCGAAGTCGTCGCAAATGGCGCGCACGTGGGTGATCAGGCTGATCTCGTCTCCGCTGATCGAGAGCAGCAGCCGGTTGCCATTGGGATGCTCGTCGATATAGCGCACCAGATTGTCGGCTGCATTGACAAATGTGTACTGCGGGTGCGCGGCGTAGAAAAGAGTCCAGAAACCGTTGATGCCCGCCGCGGCCACGATTCCCGCGACGGCTGTCTGGCCTGCCGCGCGCCACCAGCCCGGTTGCCGCAGCAGCGCCTCGATTCCCTGCGCCACCACAAAAAAGCAGAAGAAGGCAACAACAGCGTAGTACCGCGGCTGCGGATGGTTCTGGTAGGTCATGAAGAAGATGTAGCCGGCGACGGCCAGGATCGATGCGCCAACAACAGGATCGAGCAGAAATCCGCGGCCCCATGCGTTTCTGCGCGCCAGTACGGTGACGGACAACACCGCGCCGCCCAGCACCAGTCCGGCCAGCGGCGTCAGGATGCGATCGACCCACATGCAGCCGTGAATCGACCACCACAGGCTTACTAGAGGCCAATAGAACTGCGCTGGTTTGGGGTAGCTATTCACGCGAAAGAGATACCTGTAATCGGCGAGCAGGCCAAAGCAGACGACAAGGACCATCCACGCGCCGAAGGTGACAATGCAGGCGCCGGCTGCGGCCGCGGCGCAGCGCAGTGCCAGCGGACGATTCCGCCACAGCGGCAGCAGGATCGCCCATGCCAATGCCGGAAGCAAAAACAGCCCAGTCGTCTTGGTGAGCAGCACCAGAGCAAACAGAAACCCGATGCCCAGCGAGGCGACAACCGGCCGCCGCAGCCGGGGCAGTCGGACGGCGAGATTCAAAGCGCCGAGCGCGAGTGCAGTCAGAAGCGGCTCCAATATGGCCAACCTGCCGAAGCAGTAAAGAAGCGGACTCGTCACCAGCAGCGTGACGACAAGCAGCGCCATCCAGCGCGGACCGCGCGCGCGCAGCAGCAGGTAACTCAGCAACAGATTGGCGAAGAACACCGCGACAACCAGCCCGCGCGCCGCCTCGATCGATACTCCCGTGAAGAAAAACAGCACCCACTCGAGGAACGGCCACACCGGAATCGCCACGGCGGGGTTGAAATCTCCGGCGAGATACCAGTTGCCGAACAGGTGCGCGCGAATGGCGGCGTCGCCATACCATCCCTCGTCTGTATATTTGGCCCAATCGAAGATCCACGGCGAGTGATTGGGAAAATCGGCGCGCAAGTTCATGGCGTGAACCAGCGCGAAGACGCCGATCAAAACCAGCCATGCAGCATAAGCCCAGCGCCGGGACCATTTCATCGAAAACCATCTCTCCACAGGAACAAAAGGTCGCACGGAGAAGCGTGAAAAGTATATCGCCGCAGGCAGGACCCGGAGGCAGACGGCGGGGATTCGTCCTCTCCTCCCGCGGCCTGTATGATGGGTCCTGCTTCGCCCACGGAGAGCTTCATCCATGCGAATAAAGCGCTTTATCCTGTCGCCGGCACTACTTGCTTGCTGCGCCGCGGCTGTCGGCCAATCTCAGTTTCCCGCCGCCGCATGGCACATTCCCATCGGTACGCCGGTGGCCAATCCCGGCGGCCACAAGCCTGAGCTTGGTTCGTCGAACATCGACGACGGCTTCTGGCAGGGCGCGCCAGTCGGCGGCATCGGCGCGGGCACATTCTCGCGCAGCTACCGCGGTTTTTTCGAGCGTTGGCACCTGAAAACCGGCACCCACAAATACGAAAACGTTCCCGCCAATCAGTTCGCCGTCTTTGCGCAGCTCGATGGCGGCTCTCCGGTCGCCATGGCGCTGGCCGCGGGCAAGCCGGTGAGCGGAGCTCTGGGCAGTTGGAATTGGAGCTACCCGGCCGGAGACGGCGAATATGCCGCGCTCTATCCCAAGAGCTGGTTCGCCTACGGAACAAATGCGTTGCCGGTAAAGCTGACCCTGGAGCAGTTCTCGCCCATCCTGCCTGACAACTATAAGGAGACGAGTTATCCGGTCGCCGTCTATCGCTGGACCGCGGAGAATCCGTCGTCGAAGCCGCTCACCGTGTCGGTCCTCTTCTCCTGGACCAACATGGTCGGCTGGTTTCGCGACAATCTGCGCAACTTCGACGGCGCGCTGAACCAGCAGAACATCAACCGCTATGTGACAGAGCAGACCGCAGCCGGCGAGGCCAGCGGCATCGTCTTCGATCGCCTTCGCCAGGGGCCGGTCAGCGAAGAGTGGGACGGACAGTTCGCCATCGCCGCGCTGCCCGGCGCGAATGCCGAAGTCACCTATCTCACCACGTACGAAGGCATGGGTGACGGCTCCGAGGTGTGGAAGCCGTTTTCGAAGGATGGCCGCCTGCCCAATCAAGCTCTGCCGATTGCTTCCAGCGGCGACGTCTTCGCCGGCGCCATCGCCGTGCGCTTCACGCTGGCGCCGCATGAGAGCCGGGTCATTCCGATGGCTCTGAGCTGGGATCTGCCCATAGTCCAATTCGGCGGCGGGCGCAAATGGCTGCGCCATTACACGCACTTCTTTGGAACCGAGGGCACCCACGCGTGGGAGATTGCGCGCACCGCGCTCGAGCACCAGGAGGAGTGGAGCAAAGCCATCGACGCGTGGCAGAAGCCGATCGTCTCCGACGAGCACAAACCGGCGTGGTACCGCGCCGAACTCTTCAACGAGCTCTATTACATCGCCGACGGCGGAACACTCTGGGGCCGCGAGCGCGACGGCGACGATCCGTCTCATCCCGCGGATGACCAGGACAGCTTCACTTACATGGAGTGCTTCGACTATCCCTTCTACGGCTCACTTGATGTCCGCTTCTATGGCTCGTGGGCGCTCTTGCGTTTCTGGCCCGAAATCGAAAAGCAGGTAATGCGCGAATACACCGCAACCATCCCCCAGTCGAACCCACAGCAATACATCTGGGGATGGAAAAGCTCCCGCGAGCGCCAGCTCGTCGAGTTTACGCGCAAGGTTCCCGGAGCCGCTCCGCACGACCTGGGCGCGCCGCAGGAAGACCCGGTCGTGAACCCGAATCAATATAACTACCAGGACGTCTCCAACTGGCGCGACCTGAACTCGAAATACGTGCTCATGATCTGGCGCGATTACGTGCTCACAGGAGCCAGCGACGACGCCTTCCTGCGTTCCAGTTGGAGCGCCGTCAAGCAGGCCATGGAGCACCTGAAGCAGTACGACACCGACGGCGACGGCCTGATCGAGAACGGCGGTTTCCCCGACCAGACCTACGACGACTGGACCGCGACCGGCGAGAGCGCGTACACAGGCAGCCTGTATCTCGCCGCGCTCAGGGCCACGGCGCGCATCGCGGAGAAGCTCGGCGACCAGGCCACGGCGGATGAATACGACAAGCTCGAAGAGCGCGCCGCGAACGCCTACATCAAGAAGCTCTGGACCGGCGAGTACTTCCGCTACGCCGTCAAGGGGCCGGACAACGATGCCGTGATGGCCGAACAGCTGGCTGGTCAGTGGTACGCCGACCTCACCGGTCTGGGCGACCTCGTCCCCACGGCCATGCGCAAGTCCGCGCTGCGCAAGGTCTATGACTTTAATGTGCGCAAGTTCGCTCGCGGCGAAATGGGCGCCATCAACGGTATCGGCCCCGAGGGCGCGCTGCTGCACTCGAACGGCCAGGTTGAGGAAGTCTGGACCGGCGCGACCTTCGCCATAGCCAGCCACATGATCGCAGAAGGCCTCAGCGGCGAGGGCTTTGCCACAGCGAAAGGCGTGAACAACGTGGTGTGGCGCGACCGCGGCTACTTCTTCCGCACTCCCGAGGCCTACGATATTCATGGTCTCTACCGCGCCAGCATGTACATGCGTCCCGCATCCATCTGGTCGATGGAGTACGCCCTCGAAAAGAAATGACGGAGCCGCGGTGATTTTTCCTTTTTGTGCAGGGCGCCTCAACCAACGACAATGTTGAAATGAATTCCTTTCGGACTGCACTGCTTGCCTTGCTCGCCGTCTCCTTTTCTCTTCCCACTCTGAACGCCCTCGAAAAACAGCCCGCCGCCGCGTACCATGCGCGCCGCGTGGCGCTGGCTGCAAAGCTCCACGGCGGCGTAGCGGTCCTGTTTGCCGCCGAAGAGCCGGCTCTCGACTTCGACGTCTACCGCCAGGATTCCGACTTCTACTATCTCACCGGATGGAACGAACCGGGCGCTGCCCTGCTGATCGTCGGCGAGTCGCAGCAACAACCCGCGCCGCACCCCTACAGCGAGATCCTGTTCCTGCCCACGCGCAACCTGCAGCTCGAGAAATACACCGGCGCCAAGCTGGATGCGGCCTCGCCGAACGTGACCGATGCCACCGGCGTTGACGCCGTCCAGCCGATGACCGAGCTGCCCGCGGCGCTCAACCGGCTCATCGCCGCCGACGGACGCCTCTTCCGCAACATCTGGGCGCAACCCGACAATGCGCAAACCAAAGCGCTCGCCAGCTGGACCGGCGCCACGCTGGGAACGGCCGCGGCGCCGCCGCTCCGTGACGTGACGAGCCTGACAACAGAGCTGCGCGAAGTGAAGGATGACGGCGAGATCGAGCTGCTCAAGAAGGCCAGCGAAGCCTCCATCGCCGCGCAGCGCGTGATGATGCGCTCCGTCAAGCCCGGCGTCACGGAGGGCGCGGTTGCCGGAAAAATGTACGCCACCTGGCTCGAACGCGGATGCGAGCGCGACTCCTACGCGCCCATCGTCGGCTCGGGAATCAACTCCACCACGCTGCACTACTCCGAGAATTCGCGCACCATCGAAGGTGGCGACATCGTAGTCGTCGATGCGGCCTGCGAGTATTCGATGTACGCCTCCGACATCACACGCACCGTGCCCGCCAACGGCCACTTCACGCCGCGCCAGCGCGAAATCTACAACATCGTCCTCGGCGCGCAGCAGGCAGCCATCGACGCATTTGTAGCCGGCAAGTCCAAGATCAACGATCGCGACCGCCACGATCCCGATTCGCTGGACAACGCGGCCTACAACTACATCAACACTCACGGCAAAGACCAGCACGGCGAGCCGCTCGGCAAATACTGGCTGCACGGCCTGGGCCACATGGTCGGCATCGACGTGCACGACCCGGCCGTGTATCCGGCAGTGCTCAAGCCGGGAATGGTCTTCACCATCGAGCCAGGGGTCTACATTCCTGAAGAGAAATTAGGCGTGCGCATCGAATGCGACTTTCTGGTCGGCCCCGACGGCAAGCTCATCGACCTCGACGCCGCGCCGCCCCACACCGCCGAAGACGTTGAAGCCGCCATGCGGGGTAAATAGAGAGTGCGCAGGGCGCTGTCGCATTTTCCGAAGATGTATATCAATCTAGTTCCGGCACTCCGCCAGACGCGTGGATCTGGTTTTGCCTTGTATCAGGGCACGGCTTTAGCCGTGCCGCGAGAGCCGCACAATGACTGCGGGCTTTAGCCCCTGATGCAGGTTTTCCCTGCCCAGACCACAGCCCACGCTCCTGCAATGCCTTCCGCCGGAGCAAGCTTGATTTACATCTTAGAACCTGTCCAAGAACGTCATTTTGTGTGAAGGGTACGGGCTTTAGCCCGTACATCAGAGCTTGCAAATGATCAGGCTTCATTGAAGGCTGCAAAAATAATGCCCTGTTTCCTCATTGCTATACAAGGAAATATGCGCTGATCGACTGGCGATCCCTCAGGGGCTAAAGGCCTCGATTTTATTGTGCATTTGCGGCACGGCTGAAGCCGTGCCCTTTCAAAGCCCGCGATCTCCAGAGTGATCCGAACCGGACATTTGTTTTGCAGCGTTCAATAGCCCCTGAGGGAAGATTTTTCAGGAGTTTGCATTCCCTCAGCGGCTAAAGCCGGATACCAAAATCAGCCCTCAATGTACGGGCTGAAGCCCGTACCCTTCAAAACGCTTAGTTTCTGGACAGGTTCTTAGAAAAATGCCTTATCGCGTCATGATCACTTCCGACACGCTGTCTTTGGCCAGGAACTGCCGGTGCCCCGACCATCCCGCGAACAGCTTCTCGATGCTGCGATTGGTAAAGGCGCGCTGGATCGGGTAGGGATGCGCCAACTGCACCTCCACGTCGTCACCCTCGGTCACATGGTACCGGCAATGAACCGTCTCATCGCCCTTGGTCCGCGTGTGGAAAAGCGAAAACACCTGCCCGCCCGGATTCATCGACGCATAAAGGTGCGCAACTACCGGCTGCACAAACGGCTCGGGCAGATAGTCGAGCGCCGTCCACAGCAGCACCACGTCGAAAAGGCGCTCGCCAAAGTTCAGCGAGGTTTCGAGAAACCCGGCCACGTTCAGAATCGATTTTCCGTCGTCGTCTTCGCCGATCTTCCAATTTCCCGTGCACGCGTCATGCACCAGGTCGGCGAGAAAGATGCTGTGTCCCAGGCTGGTGAGGTAATTGATATTCGAGGGAGAAGTAAATCCGACGTCTACTACGCGAAGACCGGCCTCGGCCTGCAGCCGCTTGCGCAGCGCCGCCCAGCCG
>JBAUBR010000504.1:0-2467 GCA_049676965.1 Occallatibacter sp. | reverse complement strand
TGCTTGTCGAGAGCCTGGCGCTGGGCGTTGCCGGCGGCGCGGCGGGATGCGCGCTGGCCTACGCGGCGACTCCGGCGATTCTGCGCTTGGTCGGCGACAGCGTACCGCGTGCGCCCGATGCGGGCGTCAACCTTGCGGTGCTGGCATTCGCCTTCGGCGCGTCGCTGGTGTCGGCGTTGCTGTTCGGACTCGCGCCTGCGATCACCGCATCGAAGACCGATCTGGCTTCGACGCTGCAGCAGGGCAGCCGCTCCAGCGTGGGCGGGCAGGACTGGCTGCGCAAGGGAGTCACGGTTGCGCAGATCGCGCTGGGCATTGTTTTGACCGCCGGCGCGGGCCTGCTGATTGCGAGCTTCGTGAAGCTGACGCACACCGACGAGGGATTCAATCCCGAACATCTGCTGACCTACACGTTTGAGACTCCGGACTCGGCCTACCAGGAGACGCGGCCGCAGTTCTATCGCGAGTATTTCGAGCGGCTGCGCGCGCTGCCCGGCGTGGAGTCGGCGGCAGGCTCGATGATCCTGCCCATGACCAGCGACGGCATCGACGTGAGCTTTGAGAATCCCGAGAAGCCGCTGCCCGAGGGCAGCCGTCCCAGCGAGGCGCTGACTACGATCTCTCCGAACTTCTTCCGGACCTTGCAGACGCCGGTTGTGGAGGGCCGCGACTTCAGCGATGCCGACAATTTGCAGTCGGCGCCGGTGATGATCGTGAACGAAGCGTTCGTGAAGAAATATTTTCCGGGCGAAGACGCGATCGGCAAGAAGCTGAGACCGGGCGCGGGCAACGGCCATGGGCCTGTGTGGCGGCAGATCGTGGGCGTGGTGGGCGATATCCGTCTCTCCGCGACGCAGCGCATGATGCGGCCCGCGATGTACCTGCCGGCCGACCAGCTCAACCACTGGTGCTGCCTGCGCACGGTGGTGCGGACATCGGTCGATCCGCTGAGCCTGGAGCCGGCGGTGCGACGGCTGGTGACCTCAATGAACGCGAACATACCGGTTACCGAGGTGAGCACCATGAGCGAGATGCTCTCGCTGCAACTGGCGCAGTCGCGCTTTGCCATGGTGCTGCTGGGCTCGTTCGCGGCGCTGGCGCTGGTGCTTACGGTGGTGGGATTGTATGGCGTGATGGCGTACTCGGTGGCGCGGCGCACGCGCGAGATTGGATTGCGGCTGGCGCTGGGCGCCGAACGCGCGCGGGTGCTGAGGATGGTGCTGCGCGACGCGGCCACGTTGCTCGCAATTGGGATTGGCATCGGTCTGGCGGGGGCGCTGGTGTCCGGTCCGGTGCTGGCCAAGATGCTTTATGGCGCGGGGCCGCGCGATCCGGTCATCCTGGCGGCGGTTTGCGCGGGAGTTGCGATCGCCGGAATGATGGCTGCATATCTGCCGGCGCTGCGCGCGGCTTCGATCGAGCCGATGCAGGCGCTGAGAGCGGAATAGGGACGCGGGACCTAGGGACTAAGGGACTGAGGGACTTGGGAACAGAAATACGGATGCGATGAGCTGCGGAAGCCGAGAGCTAAGAGCTGAGAGCTTCGAACTGTGAACTGCGAGGCCTAAATGCTTTTTCAGGATCTGCGATATGCATGGCGGCAACTGCGGCGCGCTCCCGGATTCGCCGCCACCATCGTGCTCACACTGGCTCTCAGCGTGGGCGTGGCTACAGCGGTCTTTTGCGTCATCGATACGGTGATCCTGCGGCCGCTGCCCTACGCGCAACCGGAGCGCATCGTCAATATCGAGACCACGAGCCGCAGCGGGTATGGGCAGCCGGCGTCATGGCCCAGCTTCAAGGACGAGCGCGCGCAGGCGCGGAGTTTTGCGGCGCTGGCCGGGTATATGGATTACGGAACGTACACGGTGGAGACGCCGTCGAACGGTCCGGTGCTGCTCGATGCGGTGCGCTCGACGGATAACTTCTTCGATGTATTCGGAGTGCATCCGCTGCTGGGGCGGGCGTATCTGCCCGGCGAAGAACTCGATGGCAAGAACGATGTCGCGGTGCTGGGCTACGACACGTGGCAAACCTACTTCGGCGGCGACCGCAATGTGCTGAACCGCGCGGTGAAGCTGGATGGACGCGAGTTCACCATTATCGGCGTGATGCCCGCGGGGTTCCGCTATCCGCTGCGCATGCGCGACGTGGTTTACACGCCGCACCTCATCACACAGGATTGGATGAACGGGCGCGGCAATCACTGGCTGCGCACGGTGGGGCGGCTCAAGGACGGCGTTACCGCGAAGCAGGCGGAGGCCGATATGACGCAGGTCCTCCTCAACCTTGGCCGCGCTTATCCGGGCACCGATGAGGGGCGGACCGTGCGCGTGCGGCCGCTGGATGAGGCGGTGAACGAGCAGACGAAAAGACCGCTGTGGACGCTGCTGGGCGCGGTGCTTGCGGTGCTGGCGATCGGCTGCGTGAACATTGCCGGGCTGATGCTGGCGCGCGGTGTGCAGCG
>JBAUBR010000503.1:0-9950 GCA_049676965.1 Occallatibacter sp. | reverse complement strand
CCCCGATCCGCTGACGCAATCGCACCAGCTCGCCCTTCCACCCTTGTATCGATGCCTTCATCGCTCCCGCGGAGAGCCTGCCTGAGCAACTTTAGATTATCACTTATAGTTACAACTGTAGTACTAACAGCCATGACCCCGAACGCTGCCAGATCGATCAGCGCGCGCACTACGAACATTATGCTCTCAAATCAAGGGACGGGCTGGGGAGACCTCGGCCCTCTTTTTGCGCTTGCGCACTCACGACTGGGTAGTGTCCGCACTCGTGCGTTGCTGCCAAGGAATTGGGCGCGCTGCGGGGCCTCGGGACGCACAGAAACCCCGCCAACGCGCGAACCAAGCCAACCCAAAAGGGGGAAATCAGTGGAGCGAGGATGCTCCCAAATGAGCCGGTTGTCAAATTAGTAGCCAACTCGGTGCGAGTGGTCGAAAGAATTTAGAAAAACGGACAAAGCAAAAAGAGCGCGGCCCCCCAGGAGTGGCGTCGCCCGCGCATAAGAGTCGATCTGTTCTAGTAAACTCAGTTCAGATCCAATTCCCTTCACTGTACGAAGGCGGTTACTAAAGCCCACTACCTCGGTTACCAATTTTTAGGTGTATACATGTACGTTATGGTAGAAAATGAGATCGCCGCTGCGTGGTTCAAGGCTACGAAGGAACTCAAGGCCTTAGAGTTGGAACTCGCCGGTTTGGAATCGGAACTCAAGCGAACGGGTCAATCCCTTATTGACACGGGGAAAACCCTCGTTTCCAAGCCCGATATGGGGTGGAATTTAATTTCCGATTCGCTCATTGAAGACATAGGAAAGATCAGAGAAAGGGCGCAACGATATAGCGATCTGTTGGGAAGACGGGCTGATAAACGGAGTGAAGTGGAAAGATTCGAAAACGCGTCCTGATAATTGGTCTGTTAACCCATCCCTTACATAGTCCCTAAACGAGTCCGTTACAAAAATGCCTGATACCATTCGACAACGTTGCGAACGCTCGCTAATCGGCTAATTGAAAACCCCGATGCGACAGACGAGCAAAGACTTGAGGCTGCTCAACTCCTCGCAGTATGGCGCAAGATCGAGCCCGCTGGACGCAGGAAACGCAAGCGAAAAGCCGCTCAAACGTTATCGAGAGTGTTGGGTGACTCGCTTGTCGATCCGGAATGCCGAGCAATGTGGATACGACGGGAGACGGCAGGAGTTCGCGGGATCGGGCGCGCAGAAATAGTGTTGACGCGCATGGCGTCGTCCATCGCATGACAACTCCGTTCGCTTTCTACGCCTTTTGCTCTTTGAGCCAAGTGATGGCAGTGCTGGCAATCGCCATCATAAAAAACAGAATTGCCCCTTCAAGGAAGGTCCGAAAGGAGATTGGATTTCTTCCGCCGACGACGGCACCGGAGAATGCGAAAATCCCCACCAGTGCGAGGCCTCGCATGATGAGAGCAAGGATCGTGCTGACAATGCCGATCCAGTATGCTGCTGTGGCTAGCTGTTTTTCCACGTTTCCCCCCTTTGTTCGGGGGAGGGCGGAATTGTCTCACATCTGGCGTAGAATGAACCAGAAAAACTTGAGCCAAAGGCAAAACGGGCCGCTGTCCAGATCACATAGTGCGTCGCCGGTTTCTCCAATCACCCCCAAAAAGGAATCCAATCTGGACGTCGGAGGGGGTTGAGGGAGGCGTGTCTGAGAAATCGCTTCGAAATCAGGCAAATCACGGCTTTTTGGCCTGAGCAGAGGACCTGCGGGGCAGGAAGGGGGCTTTGCCGTTGGGACGAATGCGGAAAAGGTGGCGAGCCGGTCACTCAGGGGTGTATCCTCTCGTCGCCGGAAAAGCAAAATGGAATTCCCGGCTTATTCCCCATTCCATCCAGCAGTCAAACAGAGGCAGCGCGGGCAGGGAGAGATTGATGTCTTCAGTGCTAATCACCGGAACGAGCAAGGGAATCGGTTACGAGACAGCCCTGGCCTTTGCCCGCATCGGCCACACTGTTCATGCCACCATGCGCACGCCGTCCCAGTCGGGGTTGGCCGGCGCGGCCGCGCAGGAGAAGCTCAATGTCTCCATCACCGCGATGGATGTGGATTCCGACGAATCGGTCTGCACGGGCATTGCGGCCATCCAGAACGATCACGGGTCGATCGACGTCCTGGTGAACAACGCAGGCATCGAGGCATCAGGAGCTGTGGCTCGCCAAAACTCCGAACCGATCCCAAACCGGGCAGTTGGCGCCGACATCCACCGTACAATACGTTCCCAAAAACGGTCCAGATCGAGTTTTGGCGAGGAACAGCCCTGAGCTTGCAAAAAGATGGGTAGCCCGAGCAAGCAAAATATTCCGTTGAAGCCGATGATGCGGTCGTCCCGGGCAAGATACAGGGGGTGTGCCTCAGATGCGGGCGGCCTAAGAGTTTACAGGGCCCGGAGGAGCCAGAAGAGCCGCGAAGTACGGATTCAACATGCGAGCAGCCGGGTCTGCGCTCCGCATCGCCGCGGAGAACTGCTGCCAACGCTGGCCGTATGCGGTTTGTACCTGCGCTTGCGTAACAAATGGGCTTTGGTTCAGCAAAGGGATACCGTTCCGCTGAGATGCGAAATCGTTGAACGCATTGAGAAAGGCTTGCCATTCCGCGAGGTCGGTTGGGGCGTGAATGGGATCGATGGAAAAGATCTCCTGATCCTGCGTATACGACAGCAGAGAACTCGCATCCCGGCGAATATGATAGGCGCCGAGCGGCATGTTACATCGGAAGCCTGTGTCTTTGAAATATTGACCGGCAAAGTCGAGATAGGCAAGGTAAGTTGGGAGCCATTGCGAGCGTGGAAACGCCCAGAACGTGAACGCATATTTTGCGTCGCTTGGCGTCGAGTGGTAGTCGATGATCTTGTCAGGAGCCAGCAGCGTGATACCTCCGGTAAGGTGAAGTGCCGAGTAGAGCAGCTTCGCGGCGTCGAAATCTCCTTGCTGAAGGGCATTGCGCAGGGTGGGATCGGTAATGAATCGATCGATCAGCTGGCCCGTATGGGCTGCCTCATAGTTCCAGAGAAAACGGCGGACGTCGGCCAGAAGCGATGAGAGGATTCCAGGCGCCGCGATGCGATGCCGCTGCTGGAAGATCGCCGTTCTCCCCACTGTCCAGCAGATCAGGCCTTCCGAAGTATCGAGAAGATTGTCTACTTCCGCTTGAGTGAGTTGATCGACCGGGCGCGGCAGATAAGTGAAATGAAGCGCCTCAATTGGCTTTATGCGCAAAGTCACCTCGTA
Source organism: Occallatibacter sp. (assembly GCA_049676965.1). Taxonomy (GTDB): domain Bacteria; phylum Acidobacteriota; class Terriglobia; order Terriglobales; family Acidobacteriaceae; genus Telmatobacter. The sequence goes on along the minus strand of JBAUBR010000503.1, from coordinate 6,690 downwards.
AACGATGCCGCACAGGCCATAACTCGACCGCATCAGGTACAGCAGATCGGGGTTATCGCTCTCTGAGGCTTCGGCAAGGTCGCCCGTCGGCGTGACCCACTTCATCTGTGTGACATAGGAACTTACCTGGCCGAATTCGATCCCATCGAGAGCATCTTTGCTGTGGCAACAGGCCGCTGAACCAAGCGTCATGTTTCCGATCTCGATGTTGAGCATCATCTGCAGCTTTTGCGCACGCAGAGCCTTCGCGGCGTCGATCATCTGCATTCCGGCCTGGGCGGTAAAAGTCAGGTTCGTGGCGTCAATCGCCACCACCTGGGCCATCTTTGTCATGTTGACGATGGTGCCGGCCGATGATGCGCAGGGAGTCAGAGAGTGATAATTCCCCATGGGTCGGACGGGGCTGGGATAACCGGCCGGGTCGCGCAGAATCGCCTGGATCTCTTCTACCGTCTGCGGGTAGACGAGTTGCTGAGGAGAGGCGGTGATGCTGCCGTCGTAATTCACAACCTGTGTGCCCATTCGCGACCTCCTCAAGATTTCGTATCGGGAAACCACCCATTCAATTCACAGTTTCAAGGATGAAGCCAAACTCTGCGGATTCGCACAACAACACCGGCATCTACGGCTCATAATTCTGCCGATAACTCCTGGACTGAAAGCCCTGGCGTGAATGCCCTGAAGACACTCAAATCCCAGGAACCAGCGAAAGCACCTTGTCGATAGCTCCCAATACCGTTCCAAACGTCGAAACCCCGGCAGCAATTCCGGTGATCTTGGTTTGCAGCGTCTTCAGGCCGCTATTTGTGGCACTGATCTGAGTCATGATGGTTTGAAACTGCGACGTATCCGCATTCAACCGATACCGATCGTCCGCGGACAGCAGGCCTCCGATGTCCAACTGGCTCGCATTCAGCGCTGTCAGAAGATCGAAATCCGCAGTGTTCTCAATCGCCTCCTGATTCCTGGCGTAGATATCCTGATACGCTGCTCTCACATCGGGTGAAAGCGGAATCGCAGGCCCGGGTGTAGATGACGGTGTGCTCAAGATGCTTCTCCAGGCCTTCGGCCCAATATCTTGTGAATGCTCTTGCCTTTTCGTGACCGGTTAATTCGTAGGAAGTGAAGATTTGAACTTACCCAGGTTCTTTCCCACAGCTTCCAGGTCGCCGAGCTTGCTCTTCAGCGACTCCGGATTATTCCCCTGCGCGTCCGCAGCCAATGCGTGATGCGTCAGCGCGAGCCTTACGATCGCCGTTTTCAGTTGCGTCAACTGCAAATCGGCCTCCCGCTGTTCGCGCGCCAGTTCCGGCAGCCTCATGATTGCCTCGCGGCGCTCCTCCGAGCTGAGCTTGCTATTGGGATCGCGAAGGAACAGCGTTTCCCGATCGAGAATGCTGTCGAAATCCTTCGTCTCCGCGTCGTGCAGAAGGTCAACCTCGTCCGCAAGCAGCTTGCACAGCGCCTGCACCTGCGGGTCCATGTCCTTGACCTTCTGCGGCAGATCGTTCCTGATGGCCCGGTACACCAGGAACTGACCCAGGGCATTGGCGCCCGTAGCCAGAACGTTCTGCGTGTCCTGCGAAATCGCGAGCGACGGCTGGGACGATGTCGCGGCCGTCGTCGCACTCGTTGAGCCCGCGGGCAGGAGCGTATTGCCGAGACCAGCCAGACTTGCACCCACCGATTTCGAAGCATCATCGAGGGCCGGAGACTCCGTACCGCTGGTGATCTCCACCAGCGTTTCGACGTAGCATTGGAAGGCCTTCAGAACCGCCAGCCGAATGTCGATACTTTGTTCGGTGAGCAGCGGGTGAAGAATGCGCGGGTTATAGACCGGATCTGTCTTATCGAACTCCGCGATTGCGTCGTAATCTGTCCTCTTCTCGTGGATCGTGTTCGCTGCCTGATACGCAGATGCAGCGCCATCCACCACTGGAGCCGTCGCCGTCGATAGCGCCGTCGTGTGCTTTTGCAGCGAGCTCATGCACCCGCTCGCACAGAAGCACAACATCGCGGCCAGCGCTATCATTCCGCTTTGCACGACCCTGGCCGCGTTGCGACAGGTCACCGTTAGCGGGGACAATGTTATGGCTTGGGAACCAAGATTGCTTCGCATGGCGCCATAGGAAACCCCGCCGGATGAGATTGTCAACATACTTTTCCTCAACTTATCGAAAGTAATTCACCCTCGGCCTCCGGCAGGCGTATGGTACAAGCAACCGAGTCAACTGGAGCATCCAATGTCCAAACGAATCGTGTACTGCGCCGACGGCACCTGGCAGGATCCTCTGAACAACACGAACGTGTACCGGCTCTACAAGGCGCTCCTCATCACGTCCGACCAAGTCACTTTCTACGACGACGGGGTTGGCGCCGACGCCACCGGCCTCAATCGCATCCTCGATGGCGCGTTCGGCCAGGGACTGCTGCAGAAAGTCATGGACGGCTATACCAAGATTGCCCACGTATTCGAGCCCGGCGACGAAATCTTCCTCTTCGGCTTCAGCCGCGGAGCCTATACCGCCCGCTCACTCGCCGGCATGATCGCCAACTGTGGGCTGCCCTCCGGCTCCTTTACTGACAACTGCGTGACCCAGGCCTTCGCCGCCTACCGCGATCCCACCAACCGCGCTGCTATCCTCGCCAGTCTCAGTGCGTGCGGGCTCGCCGACGCGATTATCCGGATGGTGGGTGTCTGGGAAACCGTGGGCGCGCTCGGCATCCCCGCCATCTTCGGCGGCGTGGACGAAAGCAAGTACGGCTTCCTCGACACCACCCTGCATCCTGACGTCAAAAACGCCTATCACTGCCTCGCCATCGATGAGGTTCGGCCCCAGTTCCCCGCGACTCTCTGGACCTCCGCTCCAGCGGCCGGTCAGATCATCGAACAAGTCTGGTTCTCCGGTTGCCACGGCGATGTAGGCGGAGGCACCCTGCAGGCCGGTGGAGTCGATGCCGCCACTCGTCTTTGCGACATCACGATAGGATACATGGTTGCCAAGGCACAAGCTCTCGGCCTCACCTTCGATCCCACAGTCGCCGCCCAATACGGCACCCTGCCCGCCGAATATGCCTTGGACGCCATCAAGGAGTCCTGGAATCCCGTGGATGGCCCGCAACATCTCCGCCCCATCGATCCTGGCTCGAACATAGCTAACAGCGTGGCCATTCGCATCCAGTACGCCCTCACTTACACACCCGGCAACCTGACTTTGAATGGCGGGGCATTGGCCGACAGCTACTCGCAAATAGCCTTAGTCAACCCCGGCGCCATCTAGCATCGACTATCACACCGGAATACGAAAGATAACTCCAGCGTACGTAAGCCAAGCCTTTCCTGATCCTATTGGTTCGCGAATGAATCATCGGACTCGGCTCCCGGACGCGGTTTCCATGCCAGACTGTAGTATTGGCCTCGATCCCGTGCCCATGGATCGAACCCGTTGATGACGGGGTCCAACTCCGCGGATAACTCTGGAATGTTTCTCAGCAGAATGCGCTTCAGCGGGGATACCGGCTGTTCATGCCCATTGGGAGCTCCCTTTTCCATCTGTACCGGGCCGGGACCGTTGTGGTTTACCCAATCGACACCAAGCCTGGTGTAGAACTCGGGACGGAAACAGGAAGTAAAGAAGCGATCGCTGAACAGCCGCCGCGAAGCATTCAAGATGAAGACCACGAACTGAGTCTCTGAGATGGCAAAACCATGCGGACGCCTATACTCCGCCAGATATCCTACGGCGGTGTCAACGTCCTCGATGTTATCCACGAGAGTTCCATTTGGATGGCCGAGGCAGTCGTTGATTGGCGATCCATCCTCATTGACTTGCGCATCGGTAATGACCTTCGATGCATCGCATACGTGCTGGCCATAGAGTTCCCGTAATGTCTTGATTGCATCCTGCTGCTCTAACTGGGCGGGCGATCCAGGCGCGACTCCCGGGTCCATGAAATCGTCGAAGCTGGTCATCTGGCGCAGGCCATATTGCCGCCGGAACTCGTTGAAGCGCGGCACGCCGCGTTCCCGGTCGCGAATGATGTCGAGCGCCACCACATCGATCTGCTGCGTCGGGCTGTCGAGCCTGCCTAGCTTCAGGTTTTGAAGGAACATTGGGGAATTGTGCAGTGTAAGCAGTCCCAGCCTCTGGCGGCCGAGCGTCAGAGCCCAGTTTTCAATCCCCATGGTCTGCATGAACGGAGTGGCCTTGCCCTGAAAGGTTTCGACAACCGGAACGCGTTTGACAATCTTATTGGGGTCGCTCTTCAAGTCACGGTATTCGAGCAGATCGGGCACAAGCGGATGCAAGCGATATACCGAGACGAATTCTTCAGGAAAATTGAAGGGCGAGCCGAAGTGATTCACGCCTCCGTTGGTGTATTTCGGATTGGTGATGTCGTATCCATGAACCTGGCTGCCGAGGCCGAATATCCCCGGCCCGGACGCAAATACGGAATACCATTCCGTGGCCTTGGCAGCATCCTTGGATCTGCCGAAATTGCGGACCACGACGTCGCTCAACGCCTTCGACAACAATCCGCCGTTCGGGCCCAGAAGTCCATTCCAGTTGCCATTCATCCCCAGATACAGAGGCTCGTTATAGAGCAACTGCGGAGTCCACTCCGTAGTGTGAATCTTAGCTATCTCCGCAGCCACAACTAATCGGGCAATCTCGAACAACTCGCCGGGAGTTACATCCTTATAACGAATAACCTGCTTTGGATTCGCGGGATCGCGAAGGCCGCAGTCCGCGTTGGGCGTTTGCGCCGCGACACGGCGGAACTCGGCGACAAGCGAATTATGCTCGCGGGCAAATAAGTTGTGCAGAAAACTAAGGCCGACCGTCCAATTGTCGGGAAATCCCGCCGCCTCCTGGCCTGCCCATTCGGGATTGATGGGATCGTTCGGCCCGAAAACCGGCAGGTACCCAGGGCCCGGCTGGCCGGCAACGGGGACCAGAAGCAGCTTTGCCGCATCAGCTGGATCGCGCTTCACACGCTGGCGCGAAGTGTCATCGAAACCGTAAAGCTGCGATGCATCCCACCACGCCGTGTTTGTGTTGGTCATGGTCTTGGGTGCTCGCGCCAGATAAGTATGTCCGCCTGAATCGAAAATACCGGAGGGCGTATCCTGGGCAACATATCCCTTATCCATCCGGTCATCCGGACGGCAACCAAGCTTCTCGATGTCCTCGGGGGTGAGCGGTACCTCGACATTGTTCACAAGCTTCGTCTCGCATCCGACCTTCATATACTCAGGGGAGTTATGCCCTTCATCGAGATGCGAGAACCAGTCGTGTGTCATGAACTGAATCCAATACGCGGCGAGCACATTGAAGAATGACGCCTTCTGGTAATCGCAGTTGGCATCCTTCGAATCGTTGGGAAGGCCATAGCCGGCCTGGCACTTATCCGGACTCGATTGGATTCGTGTAAACAAACGACGGCTGATGACCTGGGGATCGGGCTCCAGCAGCGAAAGGCGATTTCCGTGTCGATTCCGCGTCAGTTGATCCAGCCCCAGGTCCGGAAACGAAGTCTCGAACTCCACGTTGCGCGCAAACAACATTCCCGATGAGCCCATGGCTGGATTCAGAATGTCATTGCAAATTCCCGTCACGGTCCGCCAGCGGATCAGGTCGCCTTTGCACACCTGATCGCCGTCGCCGCCGACTGCGTTGTAATTTGGGTCGCTGGGCTTAAGTTTCATCTCCGGCCAAACCTTGATTGCAGGTCCAGGCACACCATTGTGGCCCTCAATATATTCAGAGTAAGTTCCCGAGTTATCGAAGAGATTGAATTTAATCAGTTCGATTCTTTGCAGTTCCAGATCTACCAGGGCCCCCGCTACACCGCGTTGGGCGGGCAGCTTCTTTGAGATGAAGCCCTTCGGCAACGAACTCATATCGCCGGTGCCCCAATAGTTGGTCCAATCGACCCAGGGCGTTCCGCGAAACTCGAGGGCCTGCTCGCCGCCCCGACATAGGGCGGTCGCTTCAGAGACCTTGCCCTCAAACCGTGGTGCTCGTGAATCCGGGATCTTGAGCTCGGCGAACACGTCAGCGACCATCTGGCCGCATGCCAGCAGAGCCTTTGCCTCTTCCTGTTTGGCATCTCCAGCTGAAGGGGATCCTGAACCTGGTGGGGGCGCGGTCTGCGCATGCAGCATGCTCGCCGTGACCACCATGAAGAGTGTGAAACTTCGAGTCCTCATGACTCCTCCGGTCGTCTTCCTGGCCCGCTCTCCGGCCAGGTCACTCCTGCGAATGGACAAAAGGGAGACGATATCGTCTTTGCCAAACAATTGCGCCAGTTTGCGCAACTCCGGCCGCAATTTCCTGCCACACCGCAACACCGGGGTGTGCGGCGCACAAGGCCAAATCCATGCAATCACGCTACGATTGTGCGCACAAACGAAGAAGCGTTTCCATATGGCTCGCTGGAGGCTCTGGCCTATGAGAAATGACGATTCGCCGGCTTATGAACAGGGGGACAGAGACTGGCCAGGGTCCATTAGTGTTGCTATCGAATTAAGCGAACTCGGCAACGAATGTCAAGAGATATTTCCGGGATTATCCCTTTGACAAACCCAAACTCTTCTGCCATAGTACTCCTGCACCAAAAGCGAGGGCGCATGACGCGAGCAGAAAAAGAGGTTTTGACTGAGATTGTGGCGGAATTGGAGAAGGT
>JBAUBR010000502.1:0-3785 GCA_049676965.1 Occallatibacter sp. | reverse complement strand
GAAGTGAGCAGCGCCGCGGTCATGGTCACGGCCAGCGCCCGAAAAAAGCTGCCCGTCACGCCGCTGGTCGAAATCAAGGGCAGAAACACCACCACCGGCGTAATCGTCGAGCCGATCAGCGGCGCCGTAATCTCCTTGAGCGCTCTGCGCACCGCCTCCGTTCTGCGTTCACCCGAATCGCGATGCAGCACGATATTCTCGACCACCACGATCGCGTCATCGATCACCAGCCCGATCGCCGCCGCTAGGCCGCCCAGCGTCATCAGGTTGAAGCTTTGCCCAATCATCCACAGCACCAGCACGGTGATCGAGATGGTCACCGGAATCACCAGCCCCGCAATCAGCGAAGACCGCGCGTCATGCAGAAAGAAAAACAGAATGATGCAGGCCAGCACCAGGCCAATCACGATGGCGTCGCGCACGCTGGCAATGCTGTCGCGCACCAGTTGCGACTGGTCGTAAAACGGCTCTACGCGCACGCCCGGCGGCAGTTTTTGCTTCAGTTGCGCCATCTCCGCGGCCACCGCATCGGCCACGGCTACGGTATTGCTTGAGGGCTGCCGCGCAACGTTGATGAGCACCGCGGGCTTTCCGTCTGCGGTCACAATCGTGTAGACCGGCATGGTGGCCGGTTCCACGCGCGCGACATCGCTTACGTGTACCGGCGCGCCCGCCGGCGTGACCTTCACAACCAACTGGCGAAGTTCATCGGCGTTGTGCGCCTGCGCGCCCACCAGCGCCAGAATCAATTCGTGATTCGCCTCATACAGGCCGGGTGAATCGACGATGTTCGAAGCCTGAATCGCGTTCACGAGATCCGGAATCGTAACTCCCGCGGACTGCAACAAAGCCGGATCCGGAATCACGTGAAACTCGGGCACCTGCCCGCCCTGCACCACCACCGTGCGCACACCCGCCACGCGATTCAACGGCGGCGCCAGATCGTAGGTCGCAATCTCCCACAACTGCGTTTGCGGAACCGTATCGGAAGTCAGGCTGTAGCCGAGAATCGGAAACGTCGCGAATGTGAGCCTATTGGTCGTGATCTTTACCGTAGGCGGCAGCGTCTGCTCCACCTTGCTCAGCGCCGCATCCGTCAACTGCAGCGAGCGGTACATGTCCACGTTCCAATCGAAGAACAGGCTCACCTCGGCCGATCCGCGGCTGGTGGTTGAGCGAATGGTCACCAAGCCCGGCACCGCATTCACCGCGTCTTCGACGGCCTTTGTGATGGTCACCTGCATCTGTTCCACCGGCATCACGCCGTTGTCGATGCTGATGACCACGCGCGGAAAATTGGTCTCCGGAAACACCGCGATCGGCACCTGAAATCCGAGATAGATGCCGGCGAGAGTGAGCACTACCGCGAAGAAAAAGATGGATCGCAACGAGCGCGTCAGCCAGAACGACGACGAGTCGGTAGCCGTTCCGGCGAAGAACTCCTTGGCGTTCACTGGCCGCTCCCGCCACTGCCCGCCGCGGGTTTATCATCGTCGCCGCCCTCTACCGCGCCGACCTTTACCTTCGTGCCGTCCTCCAGCGCGTAGGCTCCGCCGGTGATCACCATGTCCGATGGTGACACTCCGCTGATCACTTGAACGTCATCGCCATCTTCAATGCCAACCTTCACCGGCTTGCGATGCGCGGCGCCGTCGCTGCCCACCACCATCGCCGATTTGCTTCCATCCTGCGCAGTGAGAATCGCGGAGAGCGGTACCTTCAAAGCCTGCGCAACGATCCTGCCGGTAACGATGGCCTTGACCGGCGTGCCCACTTTCAGCGCGCCATTCTTGTTGTCGATCTTGAGCCAGACTTCAACGGTCGTGCTTCCGGGGTCGAGTGCTGGACCGATCAGCGCAACTTTCGCCGGCACCGGATCGTCGACGCCCGGCACGCGCACCGATGCGTCGTCGCCCACCTTCATTTGCTGCGCCAGGCTCTGCGCAATGTGTGTCTTCGCCAGCAAACTCGAAGTGTCCATCACCGTGATCAGCGGCGCGCCCGCAGCCGGGGTCTCCCCGGCAAACAGCGGCCGGTCGGTCACCACGCCGTCGATCGGGCTGTGAATCTCGGTGTAATTGAGCTGCGCCTCTGCGCCCTGGAATTTGCCTTCGGCCGAAGTCAACTGTCCCTGCGCGGAGTTGAGCGCCGCCTCACGGCTCACGCTCTTCATCGACTCAAGATGCCTGCTGGCCGCATCGTACGCGGCCTGCGCCTGCACCAGTGCCGCCTCGGCCGTATCCAGGTCGCGCCCCGGAATCGCTCCCTCGGCGAAGAGCTCCTTGCGGCTCTTCACAATGCTCCGGTTCAAATCCAGATTGGCCTTGGCCTGCGCCTCGTCGAGATCCGCCTTTTGCATTTCTTCGGGAACCTGCGCCTTGGTCGCCGTGGCAAACGCAGCCTTGGCCGCCTCATACGAGCCCTTATTGTCCATTGCGGCCGCGGCCAGGTCGCTGTTCTCCAGCGTCGCCAGTAGCTCGCCCTCCTTCACGCGCGAGCCGCGCTGAACGTAAAACTCCTTCACCGGCGCGGTCACCTTGGGCACAATCGCCGCCTGCGCCAGCGGCGCCAGCACCGCATCCGCGGTGATGTGCTCGGCAATCGCGCCCTGCTCGGGATGCTCGGCCTGCACCGTCACCTCAACTTCCGGCGCGGCCTCTTTCTTGCACCCGGCAATCAGCGCAATCGCCAGCGCCGGCACGCACAGCGCCACGCAGCTCCGTCGTCGCATCGTCGTCGATCGCATTCCTCGCGTTCGATTCATCTCCATCCTCAGATTGTCTGGGTCAGTCTGAAGGGTACGGGCTTCAGCCCGTACGAAAAATCTTCTTAAGTACAAGGGGCTTTTGCCCCAGAGGGAGTTCATCTTCAAACTGATCGACCCTCCTTCACTCACATCGTTCCCGTCAGCGTCTGCAAATCCGCGCGCGCGGCCTGGTAACGCACCCTGCCGTCTTCGCGCGCAATCTGCGCCAACACAAACGCATTCTGCGCGTCCACAACCTCCAGCACCGTCGCTTCTCCGCCGGTGTAGCGCAGCTTGGTGAGCCGCAGGCTCTCCGCCGCCGTCTGCACGCTCTCATCGAGCGACGCAAGCTGATCGTGCGCCGTCGCCGCTTCGTGATAAGCCTCGTCAAACCGCGCGATCAACTGCCTCTGCGCCGCCGTCAGCGCCACCTGCGCAGCCTGCCGGCGAATCTCGCTCTGCTTCACCTTGTGTTCCGTCGCCAGCCAATCCCACACCGGAATGTCGAGCGCCACGCTCGCCGAGTAGCCCAGGTTCTTTACCGGATACGGCCCATTCACCGCGAACTGCGGTGCATCGATACCATAGGTCAAGTTCAGGTCGAGGTCGGGCAGATATGCGGCCCGCGCGCCCATCACATCCGCATCGCTCTCTTTCAGTGCCGACGCCGCGCTCTTCAGTTCAGGATTGTTCTTCTCCGCCGCCGCTTCTGCTTCCTCGCGTGTGGGCAACGCTTGCGCCTGATCCGCGGGCGCCAGCGTGAACGGAGTGCGCGGATCGGGAAAGAGCAGCACTCCCAGTTCCAGTCGCGCCTTCTCGGCAGCCAGTTGCGCGTCTTCGCGCTCGCGTTCGCGCTGCTGCTCCTCGAGCTGTGCCTTCAACACATCGGCATGAGCCGACTCCCGCGCCTGCTCCCGCTCAATCGTCAACTTGGTAAAATCCGCAGCCTCATTCAGCGCCCGCTCTGCAACCACCAGCTTGTTCTCGGCCGCAATGGATCCGTAGTAGAGACCCGAAACCGCCGCCACCAGCCCGCGTC
>JBAUBR010000501.1:0-9152 GCA_049676965.1 Occallatibacter sp. | reverse complement strand
ATCCTGCATCCCTATCCTCAAGCCCGCTTCCACGCCACCCATCCTTCATAAGAGCCGTATGCGTAGACGCGCACGTACGGATCCGTCCGGGGGGCGCTCAGTGATGAGCGTCCCTACCGGGACCATCGGGATTGTCGTCTCTGGAGCTGGGGGCAGAGGTGGCGCATTCCCAGGCCTGAAACTCCAGTTCTGGGGCACCAGCGCTCAGAGTCCTGCTAAGTCTGGGACTTGGGTGGGCCACCCGTCAAGGGCAATTTCTACAGATACAAACCGCTTAGGTACTTTGCGCTGGTGTTCGTTCTGACCTGGGTGCCTTGGTCAGCGCCGCTTACACAAATCAGAAGACGTAACGCCGCACCTTGGGAGCCCACTTCAGAACAAGAGCCTTGTCAAACGGAGCAAACTCGTTAGCATTCATTTGGGTCATCGCGGCGTTCAACTGGTCCCATTGTCTTTGTACGTTATTTGTGCGCCCGTGATTCGAGCCAGTTCTTGCCTCTGCTGCAGCCACGACCCACGCCTCGTTCTCAACGACAAGCTGCAGCCACTGAACCGCGAGGCCCGGACACGCAGCCGCCACCGCCATCATCAGCAGCGGAGTGCGGTATTCGGCTTTCGGCTGGGCCTTCGACCCCAGAAATTGCCGCCACTGCGTTGCGTCCACGCCAACCCTGATAAGGGAATACGTATTGATAAGGCGCTTCACAGCGCGCGGGGTGCGGAATAACGGGTAACATTTGTTGACTGCCTCTTGTTCCCACTCCTCGAGCCGCAGGCGCTCCGGCGCAACCTGGACCGCTTCCGGCGGCTTCGCCGGGGCGGAAGTCGTCGCATCGAGTGACGGCGCTGTGATACCCGGCGAGGGAGTTGTCGTTTCCATTGAGCGTTCAGGCTCCGGGGCTGGAGTTACAGCCTCCGCTTTCTGCTCCGCCGCAGGTCCAGCATCGGCGGTTGGATTCAAACTTGCAGCAGCGAGCACTCCCGGAGCAGGAGCAAGAGCGGACTTCCCCGAACCCACGCCCGACTCCGCCAGGTTCGTATGGAGCAGTTGTAATACCAGCTTTTCGAATCCCTCTTTTTCGATGGTTTGAATCTGGAACGGCACCTGGAAAATCTTCTCCAGGTAGTCCTGAGGAGTGGCCGGCCATTCTGCGCCGTCGCCCGAAAGTTGGGGATCGCGCTTTCGCCCATCGCTGAGAAGGGTTGGGTAGTGTTCCATCAGGCTTTGGCGCAGCCACCTCGGGTCCACGGCGACGACCACGGCGAAGATCGGAAACGCGAGCAGCAGGTGGACCGCCTCCAGTACCGCGATCACGCGGTCCGATTTGCATCGGTCCAGGTCGTCGATGTAAAGAACGATGCGGTCCAGCATCGGCTCATCGCTCTGTGCCGGCTTCGCCCGTTCGGCCAGCAAGTGGCTCAGCTGCTCAAAATCGCGCCGCACCAGGCTGACCAGGCCGAGATACTGCCGGTAGTCGGCTGCTCCCGCGCGCTGCTCCAGGAAGTGCAGCAGACGCCGGCCCGGTGTCAGATCGTGCAGTTCCGACTCGATGGCCCGCACCCTGGCCTGCGTCTCCTTCAGTTTCTCGCCGGCGTCCGCTTCCTCCTTGATGAGTTTGTTCAACGCTTGCTGCATCTCGGATGCTGCCGTTCCCTTCAGCTTCTCCTCCCGCGCATCCCTGACCCGCGCGTAGGCTGCCTCCAGCTTTGTGATCAGGGTTACGCCTCGTTTTGTCTGCGCGGCAATCCATGCAGAAACGGCGCCGATGAGCGTCGCGGCTCCGGCAATGTCGCGGGCAATCGCCGCCAGTTCGCTGCTCTGAGTGTGCAGGATCTTCGCCACAAGATAGGCAGCCAGCACCGGAGCCAGGAGTGCCGCCAGGAGCAGGGATAGGCGCCGGTAGAGCCCCGCTGGACTTAGCACGCTCAGTGCCAGGATCCGCACACGGCCCGCCAGGGTCCGGGCATCCATTGCACTCGCTTCAAGGTTCGAGAAAGATTCGCCCAGGAGGGTCATGTTGAGCCCGTCCGAGAGCTCCTTCAGCGCATTGCGGGTCTCTTCGCTGAGAGTCACATGGGCGAGATCGTCGATATATGTGGCGAAGGTGGCCTCATTCTGCTTTCTTTTCTGCGCCGCGCGAAGCCACTCCCCTTCGGCCTCGGTGCGGGCATTGGTGGCAACCGCCAGCTCTTTCTTCGCTTCCGCGGCCAGGGCGCTTTCATCGGCCAGCTTCTTCTTCAAATCCGCCACTCGTTCCTTTGTGTCCTGCTTCTGCGCTAGGTAGGCGAAGAGCTGGTCGAATATCTCCGAGACGAGGTTGGCCCACAGATTCGTGTCGAGATAATGCCACGCATTGAAGTGGATCTGGACCACCCTGCGGCAAAAAACCTCATCCTGTTGCCGGGTCACGGCTTCAATCTTCTGGTGAAGCAGCAGCATGAAGAAGCTCTTCCCCGCGCCCCAGTCGCCGAAAAGTCCGAGCGAGAGCGGCAGCGGCGTGCTTTTTGCGCAGATCAGTTGCGCAAGATGGCCCGCGTAGACGTCCGCGCCGAGCGAATCGCGCAGAGGCTCCTTGAGGCTGCGGTCATCGAAGCCCACCAGATCGCCTTCAAACGCCGCGTAGGTGGATCGGTAGGCGACCGTCGTCGCATCCACCGCTTCCACAGCTTTCGATGTTGATGCCGGTGTTCCAGAATCCTGCGTGAGGGCGGCCGGATCGAGATCCTCGGTGATCACGGGAGCGAGAAGATAGGTAGTAGCCAGTTCTCCATTGACCAGGGACAGGTTAGGCGGCTGATAAGTAGGATCGTACCTGCATCGAACCGCGACGCTATTGCTGACGATCGCCGCCGAGGGGATGCTTCGCGGTTGGGGAAGGCCCTCTAACACCGACCAGGTTTCGTGCATCTGAGCCAGAGCCACGCTCGCGCTCGGCAAAGCATATTTCGCAAACGCGTCAGCATCGAACTGGACTCCAAGCGCATCGGCCTTGGCGATCATCCACGCAAGCGGGATATCGGAGAGCGCGGATGCTCCTGTCCCGACTTCAGCTCCGCCTCCAACATCGGCATGAGTTCCAGCGAACCACACCTGTTCGACTATCTGTCCCGGAGCCGGCGAAACCGACCAGAGAGTTGGGACATACTGTTGCCGTCTCTCGTCAATCGCGAGCGCTTGATAGGCATTCAATATCGCAGGATGGAGTGAGGTGTCTAAGAAGCCGAGATTCCGCGCCGGATCGCCGGATAAGTGAGCCGGTATTCCCAGCGAGCCGACCGTTTCCCAAACCCCCAGCATTGTCACCTTCAGAGAAAAAAGGGTTTGCTTGCTCAACGTAGACAGAAGTTGAGATCGCTCTTCCATATTCCTGTATGCCTGAAAGGCGGTCGCGACAAATGAATCCTCAAAATCACCCCCTGGAAGGCCGCAGACTGCAATCATTCCCGCCACGCTGCGAGCGGTATAGGCGCCTCTGCTGAAGCCGAAGAGGAAGAGTTGATCTCCCTGCTGGTATGTGTGCGCAATGCGCGTGTAGCCGTCTCGAACCTTTTTAAAAAGTTGATCCCCAACTGCATCACCGGTCAGCTTTTCAATCGGAATCGCGTTCGGTCCGAGGCCGTCATCATAGAGCGTTACCTGATCGGAGATAGTCGCAACCGCATTGAAGAACTTGTAGACATTCGTTCCGCTGCTGCTACCGTCCCAGGTTCCATCGGCGCAGAAAATGACTCGTCTACCCATTCTGCGTTCCTCTATTCGTTGGCAGGTTCAATTGCGACCGGGATTCGATTTTATCGTGCTCCTGGGGAGTCTGGAACCATTAAAACTTTCGGTTATGTCGGCGTATCGGACGTTGACGTACCGTTAATTTTGACCGGCAGCCGGAAATCTTCACGTCAACTGGCGATTTCAGGACAATGCACTCATTGAATTGTCCTGATCGATCAATGCCTTCGGCACTTGGCCGTATAACCGGCTATACGGACATGACCCAATTTCAGGTTGGGGAAGGGTACCTGCAGCATCAGAGCACCGGTAAAGCTGCCCGCCTCTTCGCCGAGTTCGAGTACCGAACCCACAAGAGTTGGTCGCGCGCTCGCCGCGTGATAGCCAAGGCCGAATATCTCGACAAGGGCCAGAACCCGCGCTTCGTCGTCACTTCGCTGCCCGCTGAACAATGGCCCGCGCAGGACTTATATGAAAAGCTCTACTGCGCCCGCGGCGAGATGGAGAACCGCATCAAGGAACAGATGTGCCTGTTCGCCGACCGGCTCTCCAGCGACGAGATGAAAGCCAACCAACTCCGGCTCTACTTCTCGGCGCTGGCTTACACGCTGGTCGAAGCCCTGCGCCGCCTGGCCCTGAAAGGCACCGAGTGGGCCGAGGCTCAGGTCGATACCCTCCGCCGCAAGCTGTTCAGGATCGGCGCCATCGTGCGCATCAGCGTGCGCCGCATCGTGCTCCAGATGAGCTCGGCCTACCCCTGGAAACACCTCTACGCCCACACCTTCCACGTCCTGCGCTGCTGAGCGGGGGTCCATCGCTCAAGGCAACTTACCTTCCCGCCCGGTCGAGCTCGTCGCCCTGACCAAACCATGCCCAAAATCCAGGCCCGGCGCAAGCAAAGCTCCCCTTCGACCTCGGCACAGACGCGCCCAACCGCGCCGCCTCCTAAAAACCTCCCCAAACACACCGCACATACCAGCAAACTCAACTAGGTCTCTGACAACCTGAATTTGTTCCTTTTGTAGCCGAACTTCTGGCGCGCCTTTTTGGGTGTGAACTTCCAGTTGATGACGACGTGGTCGCGATTCATTCTTCGGTTCCATGCTTGCGCTGCGCGGCTCAGATCCGGGAGCGATGGGATTCTGCGGAGCCCCAGGCACTCACGGCTGAAGAGGCTGATCTCGATCTCGGCCTGGTTCAACCAGCTACCGTGTTTGGGTGTGTAATGCACCGTAAAGCGATCCCATGACAGGCCGCCGATCCTTTCTCCATAGCGATCGACCAACGCCTTACGGCAGTGTGAACTCAGATTGTCCATGACCAGATGAATGGTGTCGGCCTCGGGATAAGCGGCGACCATCTCGAGCAGATAATCGGCCAACTGAGGCGCGGAGCGGTTGGGCGTCACCTTGGTAAAGTGCCGCCCCGCTTTGGGCGGCACGCCGCAGAACGCGTTGGCCGTGCCGCGGCGCCGATACTCCGAGTCCCGCCGTGCCACCCTGCCCGGCCGCATGGGGCGCGGCGGGCGAACGTCGGCATGCAGCACCACCGGTTTTTCATCCATGCAGACCACCGGTTCCTTCTCCGACAGCGGCTTTTCATAGAGAGCCAGAACGTCTTCCATGTGCGCGATGTACTCCGCGTTCATCTCCGCGATGCACCCCATTTTTTTCCCGCCACGGCTTCAGTTCATGGTTCTCCAGCAGAATAGCCTCGACCGCCAACTCTGGCGATGCGAATATTCGAGTTGCGAAGCTTTTGATAGATCCCTAAGGCTGGCTTCCAGGTGCCTCACCCCAGGGCAGGCGGATTCATCGGTTCAGCGGCGCCGTCGGGCAGGCGGAAGGCAGCCTGCCGGTGCGATAGCTCTGGAGGGTTTGCTCGTAGTTGCGGCGAACACGTGTGGGCTGTTGGCCAGGCGGCGTGGGTTCGATGAGCGTGAGCGCCTGCTCGATGGCCTGCACGGCGTGATCCCGTTCACGATTGATCCAGTAGGCCTGGCCGAGCGTCTCGAGCACGACGTAGTCCTTGCCGGCTGCGGCGTCGTTGGCGCGGCGCGCGAGTTCGAGGCCCAGCTTCGCATCGCAGAACTCGGGCAGGTCGCGCTCGGTGACAAAGCGCGCGGCCAGGTTCAGCTCACCGGCCGAAGCGTCCTTTTTCATTGCTGTCGCCCTGAGGACCGGCACGCCTTCGTGGGCGAGTTGCCGGGCCTCGGCCTTGCGGCCGAGCTTGAGGCTGAGCAGCGACGCATTGGCTTCGAGATCGGCGAGCGCAGTGCGGTAAAAGGGCGTGTTGGGATCGGACGCAAGCATCTGCTGGAAGATCGAGGCGGAGGTCTTGTAGTCGGCGAGCGCAGACTCGGTGCGGCCGGCGTAGTCTTCGATGACGGCGAGGTTGCGGTAGGTGCTGGCGCGCGAGCGGGTGTAGGCGCGGTTCTGCGGATCCTCCTGCGCGAGCTGCTCGATGATCGTCCGCGCTTCGTGGAGCGCGGCAATGCCCCGATCGTATTCGCCCATGCTGCCGAGGTTCCATCCCATGCTCATCAGCGTGGAGGAGCGGCGCGTGCGGATGTAGGCGGTCGCTTTTTCGTCGGCGGGCATGCCGTCGAGCGCCGTCAATGCCTGCTCGAAATCCCGCGCGGCGGCGGGGCGGTCCTGCGTTTGCGTGAGCACGGCGAGGCGGTTATACGCGGTGGAGAGGTCGAGCATGCTTTCCGGGTCGCCGGACTTGGCGTGCGCGGCGGCTTGCGCGAACGCGATCGATTGCTTTGCGGCAGAGATGGCGTCGGTGCTGCCGCCGGTGGTGTAGCCGTCACGCTGGCTGAGTGCGACGGCGAGCGATTCGGTGGCGACCGAAGCCTGGCGGTTGGCTTCTGGATCCTCCGACGCGGCGTTGGCCATCTGAACCAATACAGCTTCGGCGGATTTCACCAGCGTCGAGCCCTCGTCCCACTGGCGATAGAAGACAAGGCTCATGCCGAGCATCAGCTGCGCGTGGGCCAGTGCGCGGCGGGCGCGCTGGTTCCCGGGATCGCGCGCGACGACAGGCTGCAACAGATGAATGGCTTTTTGATAGGTGTCGCGCGCCTGCGCCTGCTGGCCGAGGTTCGGACGAAGCGGGTTACCGAGGACGTCGGCGAGCTCCGAGTAGCCCTCGGCGACATCGATGCGCAGCGACTCGTCGCTGCTCTTCTCGGCGGCAACGCGGTCGAGATAGTCAAGCGAGTGCTTGACCATGTCGGCTTTGACGGGTGTCGAACCGGGGAGCTTCTGGATCTCGGTCTGCAGCTCGAACATCATGTAGCGGGCGAGTTCGCGGGCTTCCTGAAAGCGGCGCTCGGCCTCGGCGCGCTGCACGCGGGCTTCGTTGGCTTCGACGAGGGTTGCCACAACGCCGGCTGTGAGCGAGATAGCAACGACGGCGGCGGCAGCGACGGGGACCTTGTGCCGCGCGATGAATTTTTTCGCGGCATAGAACGTGCCTCCGGCAGCGGTTTCGACAACGCGGCCATCGAGGTAGCGGCCGATGTCGGCCGCGAGGTCGGCTACGGAGGCGTAGCGCTCCGCGGCGGAGCGCGCCACGGACTTGAGCGCGATGGCATCGAGATCGCGGGTGAGTGTTTTTTGCAGAGAGGCGGGCGATTCACCACGGGCGTCGGCGATGCCGGCGGCATCGGCGGGAGCGAGCGAGCGCAGGATCGCGCTCGGCTTGCGCGGATCGGAGTGGAGCACGGAGTCGACGATCTCGGCGGGCGTGGCGCTGGGCGTGTCGATGGGCTTGCTGCCGGCGAGCAAACGATAAAGCAGGACGCCGAGCGAGAACACATCGTCAGTGACAGCGGCGGGTTTGCCGCGCAGCAGCTCCGGGCTGGCGTAGCTCGGCGTGAAATAAAGGGTCGGGTTTTCCTGCCGCGGCGCGGAGAGTTCGACGGAGCGCGCGAGGCCGAAGTCGAGCAGTTTGGGCTCGCCGGCCGACGTGACGAGGATGTTGCTGGGCTTGATGTCGCGATGAACGATAAGCTGGCGGTGCGCGAAGTCGACCGCGGTGCAGACTTCGAGGAAGAGCTCGAGACGGCGGCGGATGGATAGGCGCTGTGCGTCGCAGTAGCAGTCGATGGGCTCGCCGCGGACGAGCTCCATGACGAGGAATGGCAGGCCGTCGTCGGAGATGCCGCTGTCGAGGAATGCGGCAATACTGGGATGACGGAGCTGCGCGAGGATCTGGCGCTCGCGGCGAAAGCGCTCGTCGAGAATGGCCGACCAGAGCGGCGAAGAGATCGATTTGACGGCGACCTCGAGGGTGACTTCCCCGTCTTCGCGCGTGGCGCGATAGACCTTTCCCATTCCGCCGCGGCCGATGAGCTCGCGGGCTTGATAGACGCCGAAGCGCGGAAGCGGCTGGTCAGGCGGCGCGGCGGTCTGCTGGACGATCTGGTCGCGCTCGAGCAGCCGGCGGACAGCGTCGGCCAGGCCGGGGTCGTTGATCGTTGAGCTGCGCAGAAACTCTTCGCGCTCGATTCCCGCAGGCCGATCGAGAGCCTGCTGGAAGAGGCGATCGAGGCGAATGAAGTACTCCTGCGTCACAGAGCTCATATCGAGAAACGGCGTAAAAGCCGGGCCAAACGCGTCAGGGTGCCGGGTGCAGGCGCTCGTGCAGCCAGGCGAGAGAGAAACGGATGTCGCGATCGATGGTGGAGGGGGAAACGTTGAGCAACTCGGCTGTCTCTCCGACCGTGCAGCCGAGAAAGTAGCGTAGCTCGATAGCCTGAGCTTTCAAGGGGCTGAGTTCGCCCAGCTCGTCGAGCGCGCGGGAAAGATCGATGTTGCTTTCCGACTGGGGCGCGACCCAGGCAAGCTCGGCCTCGAGCGGGACGCGGGCCAGGCCGGAGCCGCGCTTGGCGGCGCGGAACTGGCGCGCGTGATCGATGAGCAGGCGGCGCATGAGCTTGGCCGAAAAGGTGTAAAAGTGCGCGCGGTCCTTGACGTTGACGCGGCGCTGCCTGAGGAGCTGGCCGAAGAGCTCGTTGACCAGGGCCGTGCACTCGAGCGTGTGGTCGGGCCGCTCATGGCGCAGCAGCGACTGCGCCAGGCGATGCAGCTGATCGTAGACAAGCGGAAGCAACTGGTCGACCGCGCCCTGCTTGCCGCGGGCCCAGTCATCCAGGAGCAGCGTGATCTCGCCGGCTCCGTCTGGATTGTCGGCCATGATCCTCCAATTTAGCACGGGCGATGACGTGCTT
The DNA here is from genome assembly GCA_049676965.1 of Occallatibacter sp. Classification (GTDB taxonomy): domain Bacteria; phylum Acidobacteriota; class Terriglobia; order Terriglobales; family Acidobacteriaceae; genus Telmatobacter. The sequence continues at coordinate 186 of JBAUBR010000501.1, read as the reverse complement.
TCGCGGCAATTCTCGCCGTATTGGATGAGCAAGAAAATCCCGAAAAATGATTTCGGAGTTCGTCCACCGAGGAGTGCCATGAATCCCATTCGCCAATTTTGCCGCAGCCAGGTTCAGTGCGCGATGCGCAGCCGCGTCCTGGTCGCATTCGCCGTGATCGGCGCCCTGGTCGGCGCCGCGACCGCC
>JBAUBR010000500.1:0-16006 GCA_049676965.1 Occallatibacter sp. | reverse complement strand
GCATGAGCTGACGTAGTTGGTTCACAGAGAATCCTCCTTCTCTGCGTCCCAAGCTACCCCGACAGCCGCAAAGGCTGGTTCAACCGCACGCGGAAGCGTCCGCCGCCGCAGCGGCTTCGTTCAAATCCGTCTTCACCGGAGCAACACGAGCTAAACGCTCCGCATCTGACCGGAAAAAGGCATTCGGACTCGAGGCCCCTGAGTTCGTCATTCTAAATACCTTTTTCGATCCCCTCATTCCTACATCGCGCGGGGAGTTGACGGGTCTTGCGGCTCACTTTGTCGCAACAATGCCAGACTGGATCAGGAACCGGGTCCCTGCGGTTGCGTCCCGATGGAGGGAAATGATTTTGAGCCGCGCCCGGAACGAGATCGGAATGGAGTTGCTGCCGGCAGCGGTCGATCCCTCCAGCCTGATCGCCGAGCACCCGTGGTCGCTGATTTCCGCCATCGTCGACTCGTGCCAGGACGCGATCATCGGCAAGGATCTCGATGGCATCATTACCAGTTGGAATCCGGCCGCTACGCGGATCTTCGGCTACCGGCCGGAGGAAATGGTCGGCCGATCCATTCTGACGCTGATTCCCGCGGAGCTGCGCGACGAGGAACCGGAAATCCTGCGCAAAATCCGGGCGGGCGAGCGCATCGAAAGCTACGAGACGGTGCGGGTGACCAAGACCGGCGAGCGCGTCTTTCTGTCGCTCACAATCTCTCCGATTCGCGATCCGACGGGGCGAGTCATCGGCGCGTCCAAGATTGCCCACGACATCTCGGAGCGCCGGCGCGCGGAGGAAACGCGGTCGCGGCTGGCGGCCATTGTCGAGTCCTCCGACGACGCCATCGTCAGCCTCAATCTCGATGGCATGGTGACGAGCTGGAACGAAGCCGCGCACCGCATCTTCGGTTATACCGCGGAGGAGATGATCGGCCAGTCCTGCCGGCGCATGATTCCAACCGAGCTGTATTCGGAAGAAGACGATATTCTGCGCAAGATGCGCGCGGGAGATGGCATCGATCACTTTGAGACCAGGAGGCTCGCCAAAGACGGCTCGGGCGTCGACATTTCGCTGTCCATCTTTCCGCTCCGGGACGCATCGGGCCGCGTGATCGGCACTTCGGAGATCGGGCGGGACATTTCGTCGCGGAAGAAGCTGGAGAAATTCCTGCTCCAGTCGGAGAAGATTGCCGCGACCGGTCGCATGGCCGCCACCATCGCCCATGAAATCAACAATCCCCTCGAGGCGGTGTTGAACCTGGTTTATCTGGCGCGGCAAAGCTGCCCGGAAGACAGCGATACGCATCGCTATCTCCAGACCGCCGAGAACGAGGTGGAGCGCGTTTCACAAATTGCGCGCACTACGCTGGGTTACTATCGCGATCGCGGAACGCCCACCGAGGTCGTGCTCCACGAGCTGGTGGAGGCGGCGCTGCTGATTTACGAATCGAAGCTGTTGGGGCGCAGAATCAGGATCGATCGGGCCTTCGAGGATTCGCGTCCCATTCTGGTGAGCAAGGGCGAGATGATGCAGGTCTTCTCCAACGTGATTGCCAACGCAATCGACGCCATGCCGCGAGGCGGAGCCATTCGCATTGACGCGGCGGAGAAGGTCGGGCCCACGGGCCGGGGCGTCCAGGTTGTCATCCAGGATCAGGGCACGGGGATCGAAGAGAAGAACCTCTCGCGCATCTTCGAGCCGTTCTTCACCACCAAGCCGGATGTGGGCACCGGAATTGGCCTTTGGGTCTCAAAGCAACTCATCGAGAACCGCAGCGGGCGCATCCAGGTGACCAGCAGCACGGCTCCCGGAGCAAGCGGGACAAGGGTTGCGATCGATATTCCGTTTTGAAACTTCATCCGCTGAAGCCGCACTTACTTGCGCTGAATCGGCGTGATACGGTCAGTCGGATGCCAGGTAAGACGGCCGCAGCCTGAAAGGGCAGCGAAAGGCATCGTCCTTTTCAAAACACACCCTCGTCGAAAATCCGTCATGTTATGGATTGGCGACGGCGGCGTAACCAACCGAAACTACATTAGCCTGGACGGCAATCATAGCCGCATTAGACGGAGCACCTGCTGTCATAGCACCTTCGAAGAAGGACCCTCCGGAAAAGTTGCTATTATCGCCTCCAATGCCGAGAATGATGGCTCCCTCCTGATGCATCGGCGAGTACTCCTTGGTTGGAAGAGATAACGAACCGCTGGTCACGAGGCACCCCGCTTGAGCGTCGCCCCAGTAAACAGCATAACTATGCTGACCATCGTTTGCCCCCATCGCGGTTACAAACTGTATCCCGGCGGGAACCGGAAAGGGAGGGTAGGGGTAAGTGCCGTTCTCCATGTCGAGTCCGACATTTGGATTGCACGGATTGCCACACAAAAGACGTAGCGCATCCATGTGGCCCGCACCATTGTTACGGTTGTTCCTCTCCGCATTGCCGAAGTCGAAGCAGCATCCGCCATCGACATGGATTCCCGAGCTCACCATATAAACCCCCTCGGGTTGTCCATTCACAGCAACGCCCGAGGCAGCGTCGTTGCGATAGCCCATCCCCGGTGAAAGATAGACGCCGTATACCTTGTGACCGCCGGCAGTTATCGGCAACGAGTTTGCAAATGCGGGGAGATCTTGTCCGCCTGGACCCGTACCTCTAACTACCTCGCCAGGAGGGGCGACCGCGAGGTCATTATGGCGGGGCGATTGATCGAAGATTTTAGTAATCGTGCAGGTGGTGTTTGCGCAGAATTCGTCTTGCGCGGCGGCGTTGGCATAACCATCGGAGAGAACTCCAATGCTCAGAGTGGTCATATCCGACTTTCGCGTCACCTGGTAGAGAGGACCAGCATAGGATCCGTAGAGCGCTCGGGCAGTGCTGAACGCAGCAACGCAAGCCGTTTGGGCGGCGCCGTAGATATCGCATGGCGAGACAGCTATTTGCCCCGAGGCCTGAGTCGCGCACGGTAGCAGGGTCGCTCCGGGCCATCCATTCAACACGCACGACTGCGCACAAAGCAATAAGAGGGGGCCCAATGCTCCCAGCACCAAAAAGCGTTGCAACCGCGGCATGGGCATTTTCTCTCCGATTGAAAACCTGGCCTTCACTCACTACGACTTGACGGAATAATTCACGCGGTCACAAGAACTAGCCGCACCATTCGTTAAAACCTCCGATATTCACTGCCTGAGCCAGCGCGTCGATGTCTGTGGCGAGAACGCGATCCTGTTCGAGGCGAGGAACGACGGCGCGGACAGCGGCGTGCGCGCGCTCCACTTCCCTGCTCGATTTGAGCGGCCGTCGAAACTCGATGCCCTGCGCGGCGCACATCAGCTCGATGGCTACGATGCGCCCTACGTTCTCCACAATCTGGCGCAGCTTCACCGCTGAGGTCATGCCCATCGATACATGATCCTCCTTGCCGCCGTCGGTGGGAATGTTGCCGGTGGAGGCGGGATGCGCGAGCACCTGGCATTCGTTGATAAGCGCCGCGGCCACGATCTGCGCGATCATGAATCCCGAAGAAAGCCCCGGATCGGGCGAGAGGAACGCCGGAAGGCCTTCATTGATGTCCGGATTCAGGAGCCGATCGATGCGGCGCTCGGTGATGCCGGCCAGATCGGTCACTGCAATTGCCGCGTAGTCCAGTGCGTAAGCCAGCGGCGCCCCATGAAAATTCCCCCCCGAAAGGACCGCTCCGCGGTTTTGCGTTTTGGACGAGGGAATTGAAAAGATCAGCGGATTATCCGTAGCCGAGCCAGCCTCGGTCTCGAGCACCGAAGCCACGTGCGTCAGCACGCCGCGCACCGCTCCGTGCACCTGTGGCATACAGCGCAGGCAGTAGGCGTCCTGCACGCGGGAGTCGTGCTCGCGGTGCGATTCGCGAATCTCCGAACCGGCGAGCAAGCGCATGAGATGCGCGGCGGCAGCGATCTGGCCGGCATGTGGCCGCGCCTGGTGAATGCGGGGATCGAATGCGGCGGGCGTGCCCATGAGCGCCTCAAGAGACATGGCGCCAGCGAGGTCGGCCAGTTGCGCCAGGCGCTGCGCGCGCGCAATGGCCAATGCGCCCACCGCATTCATGGCCTGCGTGCCGTTGAGCAGCGCGAGGCCCTCTTTGGCAGCAAGTTGGATTGGCTCCAAATCCGCTCGGCGCAATGCTTCGCCGCCCGTCATGCGCTCGGAGCGAAAGAATGCTTCTCCTTCGCCGATGACCACGAGTGCGAGATGCGCAAGAGGAGCCAGGTCGCCGCTGGCGCCGACCGATCCCTTCTCGGGGATCACAGGATGCACGCCGGCATTGACCATCGACACAAGAAGTTCCAGCAGCGCGGGGCGCACGCCGCTGAATCCTTTGGCCAGCACGTTGGCGCGCAAGAGCAGCATGGCGCGCACTTCAGCCTCGGAAAGCGGCTGGCCCACGCCGGCGGAATGGCTGCGCACCAGGTTGGTCTGCAACTGGGCGAGCTTGTCGTGTGGGACGCGCACGTCGGATAGCTTCCCGAAGCCGGTGTTGACGCCGTAGACGGTTTCACCGGCGGCCAGGATATCTTCGATCAGGCTTCGGCTTGCGGTTACGCGAAGCAGGGCGGCGGGAGCAATTGCGACGGGACGCAAGGCCAGTGAGACAGCTTCGATCTCGGCCAGGGTCAATGGCTGGCCATCGAGAACTACGGGATCCATGATGGCGATGGTAGTTTGTGGGGCCATAGCGAGGAAAGCCCGCGACCAATCCGGGAATCGCGACGGAAAAGCCCGTCGGGCGCGGCGCGACGATTTATAGTGGACGCCATGCACTGGACTCGCCGGGATTTTGCCAAGTTGAGCGCTTTGAGCATGGCTTCGCACCTTGCGCCCCGTATTGACGCACAAGCACAGACGCCGAAAACCGGCTATGCGGTCATCGGCCTGGGCCGCATCGCCAGCCATTTTATGCCTGGCACGCGGCTGACGACCAATTCGCAGATTACCGGACTGGTGAGCGGCCACCGCGACAAGGCCGATCGCATCGCGGCGGAGTACGGAGTGCCGCAAGGGTCGATCTACAACTACGAAAACTTCGACGAAATTGCGAAGAACAAGACGATTGACGCGGTGTACGTGGCGCTACCCAACTCCATGCACGCCGAGTACACCATTCGCGCGGCCAAGGCGGGCAAGCACGTGCTGTGCGAAAAGCCCATGGCGACCAGTGTGGCCGATTGCGAGGCCATGATTGCGGCATGCAAAGCCGCCAACGTGAAATTGATGATCGCCTACCGCTGCCACTATGAGCCGACCAACCTGCGTGCCATCCAGCTGATTCGCTCCGGTGCGATCGGCCAGGTGCAGGCCATTGAAAGCGCCTTCGGATTCGACATCGCGCCGGGCGAGTGGCGGCTGAACAAGAAACTTGCCGGGGGAGGGCCGCTCTTCGATGTGGGAATTTACTCACTGAATGCGTGCCGCTATTTGACCGGCGAAGAGCCGGATCACATCTCCGCGTACGCGTCGGTGATCGATCACGATGGCCGATTCAACGAAGTGGAAGAGAACGTGGGATGGACGATGAAGTTTCCTTCCGGCATTGTGGCCAGTTGCAACACCACGTATGGCGCGCCGATGGAGGGGTTCTTTCGCGTGCACGGTGCGAAGGGATGGATCGAGGTGAGTCAGGCGTTTGTCTATGAAGGGCTGCATCTGCGGGCGGAGTTTGACGGCAAGCAGCTAGACGAGCCGAATCCGGCGCGCGATCCGTCGCAGTTCCAGGCCGAGGCGGAGCACTTTTCGCATTGCGTGCAGAATGGGCTGGAACCGCAGTCGCCGGGTGAAGAAGGGCTGCGCGACATGGGGTACATTGCGGAGATTTACCGGTCGGCGGGGATTGTGATCTGAGCCGCCCGATCGAACCGGGGGCCAATCAGTGAGATTTGTGGTCTCCCACCCTTTCGCCAAGAGCGGCGAAAGGATGGGGCACGGAGAGTTTAGGTCAGTCCGAGAATCTTGCGATTCCTGGCCGTGTCTGTGCCGGCGCCGGCAAAGTCGTCAAACGCCTTCTCGGTCACGCGGATGATGTGGTTGCGAACGAAGATTGCGCCTTCGCGCGCGCCGTCCTCCGGATGCTTGATGCAGCACTCCCATTCCACGACCGCCCAGCCGGGATAGCGGTACTGCGCCATCTTCGAGAAGATGCCGCCGAAGTCGGTCTGCCCATCGCCGAGCGAGCGGAAACGGCCGGGGCGGTCGATCCAGTCCTGGTAGCCGCCGTAGACGCCGGAGCGGCCGGTGGGGTTGTACTCCGCGTCTTTCACGTGAAAGGCGCGCACGCGCTCGTGATAGAGATCGAGGAAGGCCAGATAATCCATCTGCTGCAGGACCATGTGGCTGGGATCGTAGAGGATGTTGGCGCGGGGATGGTGGCCGACGGCATCGAGAAAGCGCTCGAAGGTCGCGCCGTCGTGGAGGTCCTCGCCGGGGTGCAGCTCATAGCAGGCGTCGACGCCATTCTCTTCGAAGACATCGAGGATGGGCTTCCAGCGGCGGGCGAGTTCGTTGAAGGCCTCGTCGATCAACCCAGCGGGGCGCTGCGGCCACGGATAAAAGTACGGCCACGCGAGCGCGCCGGAAAACGTGGCGTGCGCGGTGAGGCCGAGGTTGCGGCTGGCCTTCGCGCCCCACTTTAGCTGCTGCACGGCCCACTCCTGCTGGGCCTTCGCATTGCCGGCTAGTTCCGCCGGGGCGAAGCCTTCGAGAAGCAGATCGTACGCCGTGTGGCTGGCGACGAGCTGGCCCTGCAAATGCGTTGACAGCTCAGTGAGCGCGAGGCCGTGGTTGCGCAGCAGGCCGACGATTTCATCGCAATAGGCCTGGCTCTCGGCGGCGCGTTTCAGGTCGAAGAGGCGCGCGTCCCAGCTTGGAATCTGCACGCCCACGAAGCCGAGGCTCGCGGCCCATTGCGCCATTCCGGCAAGCGTGTTGAAGGGCGCGGCATCGCCGGCAAATTGAGCGAGAAAGATTGCTGGACCTTTGATGGTTTTCATTTTTCCCTCAGCGGATTAAGCCGCATGTCGTTTGGCTCATGATCGGCACGGCTGAAGCCGTGCCCTTTCAAAACGTCTCGTCCTGAATCAATTCGTGAGCGTTGGACTAGAAATCCAGCCAGGTTTGCTTGCGGCTGCTCTCGATGCCCAGCTCGACGAACCTCATGCCGCGCACGGCGGCCTCGATTCCGGGCAGGGTTGGCGGCATCGGATCTGGTTTGCCGTCGCGGTGCCCATCGAGCGCGTCGGCGAATTCGCGATAGAGGATCGCAAAGGCTTCGATGTAGCCCTCGGGATGGCCGCCGGGAAGGCGCGCGGCAGAGCGTGCGTCGCCGCTGAGGTAACCCGCGGCGGCGTGGCGAGTCTCTTCGGGACGGTCAGCCCATTTCACATGCAGGCGATTGGGATCTTCCTGGTGCCAGTCAACCGAACCGTTCTCGCCATAAATGCGCAGGCGCATGCCGTTGCCCTCGCCGGTGGCGATCTGCGAAGCCAGCAGCGCGCCTTCCGCGCCATTGTCGAGGCGAAGAAATGCGGTGCAATCGTCGTCGAGCTTGCGGCCGGGGACGACGGTACGCAGCACGGCATTGAGGCTGGTGACGCGCAGGCCGGTCACGTACTCGAGCAGATGGAATGCGTGCACGCCGATGTCGCCGATGCAGCCTCCGGGGCCGTTGAATTTGGGATCGGCGCGCCAGGCGGCCTGCTTCTGGCCGGTGGTCTCGATGGGCTGGCTCAACCAGCCCTGCAAATATTCAGCTACTACTTTACGAATCGGCCCCAATTGATTGGTACGGCAAAGATTACGCGTTTCGCGAACCAGCCCGTAGCCGGCGTAGGTGTGGGTCAGGCCGTAGGGCAGGCCCGATTTGGCGACGATCCTTTCGAGCTCTTTCACCTCGGCAAAGGTCATGGTTGCCGGCTTGTCGCTCATCACCGGAAAGCCGGCTTCGAGCGCGGCTTTCGCCACCGGAAAATGCGTATTGTTGGGTGTAGCGATGACCACAAAGTCGATCGCGTCTTCGCGCATCTTCTCCACCGCCAGCATTTCGCCGTAGTTTGCGTAGGCCCGCGCGGGATCGATGCGGAATGTCTCGCCGGCCTGGCGCGACTTCTCGGCCGATTGCGAAAATGCTCCGGCTACCAGCTCGATTCTGCCGTCGAGCTCGGCAGCCATTTTGTGAACGGGGCCGATGAATGCTCCGGGGCCTCCGCCGACCATGCCCATGCGCCATTTGCGATGTGTCGCCATGAATCTCCACTCATTCGCCGCGAGGCGAGATTGTTTCCGGTTTCGGGAACAAACCAGTCTAATGGATCGGATCGGGTTGGATAAACGGGGGCTGGCCTTGGTCGTAGTACAGCTTCCGGATAGTCCGCGATCCGGGAATATCGATTCGTCCGCGCCAAACTTCCGATTTGCCGGTCAACCGCCCGTGCGAGAGGCGATAGTCGGCCTTGGGTCATTTTGGGTCAACCGACGAGTTGAGAATTCTTGCGTTGGAGCCGAAACGCCGGTAGTCCCGAAATTCTATCTGGTTAAGAATCGCCTTGGAACGGCCCAGTCGCGTGCTAACTTCTCCGCCCACCGGGAGCAAATAGTCATGATTGTTGATCAAGATGTAGTCGTAGTCGAGGCTGACTGAAGTTGCGTGCAGTGGGAACTTATCCATTTCGTCCGCAACCATCGTGATGCGCCGAACGCTTCTGGTTGCGCTGTCAATGAAGACCTGGCCGTGAAACCCAGCGACCACCTGATGAAGAGTGGGGCCGATATCGAATGTTGAGTTTTCTCGGGCAACCTTATAGTCGAAGATCTGGACCGTTCCGTCTCCGAGCGTGCCGGTCGACCTCCATTGAAAGTCGGCTTTCGAAGATGGCTGAAAGACCGACTTGAGCACTCCCCCAAACTCTCCGTAAGAAATCATGCCCTCAATGCCCCGCTGGTCCAGGTCGCTTTTGCTTCCGTTCAATTCGAGCATTGTCCGGGTTTCGTTGCCGTCACGATACTCCAGCAGCTCGACGTAATTGTCTCGATGCCGCCATTTGCCATCACGCCGAGAGAGGGTAGACCGGTCCGTAACCTGCGCGCACATGAAATTCGGCAAGCTTTCACTGAATTCGTTGGCGCGCCGAGTTGCATCGGCAAGGATCGACTTGAGCTCATCGGCTGTGGGAGGCGGATCGGCACCCTCAGAAGTCTCAATCTTGAGCGGACCCGCTGGGAGCGTTCCGACCTCCAGGACCGGAAGATCGGCATCGTCTTCTTCGGAATTGGCCGTCTGCCCAACACTTCCCGCTACCGTGAACGCTATTGCGGACTCCACTGAATTGCCGCCTTGACTGATCGTCACCTTCACTTCATAGTTGCCGGCCCGAAGCTGGTTCATCGGGAAAGTTACCAGAGACGTGGCGTTCGCACTGCCGATCGCCGTTGGCGTCGCTGGCCCAGAACGGAGAGCCTTGCCGTCTCTGAACAATTGAATTGTGCGGGCAGCCTGCTCCGTCGCTTTGGGATCTGGATGGGTGGTAAAAAAGACCGAGACTTGTTTAGCGTCCTCGGGTACCTGGCCGGAGATGTCGGCCATCACCCTTTCGTTTCCGTGCCGCATCGGCTCAAGGGGATCCGCCTTCGCGTCAAGGGATTCCATCCTCCGAACCAGCACGAGGTCGCTCAACGAGAGCGGGGCGGGGTTCGGGATCTCGAAAGCGATCCGCTGTGCGCCGGCCTTTTCGCTTGTCGAATCCAGGATCGCCGCATTCAGGAAGTAAGCACCTGGAGGAAGGTTAAAGTGCCGCTGAAACGTGATCACCTCATTCCGCGCCGTTTCAATCTCTTCCAGCGCTCCACGCCGAGGCAGGTCCTCGCTGAAGGTTTCCAGTACATTGCCCGATCCGTCTTTGACCTGAGCCAGAATCGATAGATGAGCGTAGTAGAGACCGGTGCTTGTGTCCTCCCGAATTTCCGCGTTTTTCAACGGCAATTCGATAGCCAGCAAATCGCCATCAAGATTCGGGAGTTCCCCGAGCCGCAGGACGGCGGCGTGGAAGGCAATGTCGGCAGGCAGCTCTTGCCCATTGAGAATCCTCAGAAGGGGCACTTCGAAGGGCCGTATGTCGCTCCCGGAATTTGGAGGCAGCGCGAAATAGCCTGAATTGGTTCGTACGGCGAGCCCGGCCCGTAGCGGTTTAACGACTACCGAACGAAAACTCCCATCGTAGTCCTGAACCGGTGGGATGTATCTGGCCTCGTAGTAAATCGACATCTCTTGAATCATTCGTTGGAGTGACTTGCGTAGATTTTCGTCGGCTCCGACATAGCTGCCCCCGGTGCTCTCAGCCAGCTCTTCAAGAGGCCTGTCGTTCATCGCGTCTACGGGGTTGCTGGCCGCAGTGGCAATGCTCGCGAGCTGCAAGTCAAGGTTCCCGGTAACATCTCTCCATGCTTCGGTTTTGAAGCCGGACCCGGAGTTGAGCATATCGAAAGACTCATGATGGAGTTGCATATAGGTGTTACGATCCAGTGCCTTCATGTCGACCACATAAATACTGACGCCGATTCGATTAGCATCTCCGATGAGCGATTGCAGCGCCTCTTTTGCCCGCGAATCCATGGGCCACCCGTGAGTGAAATAGAGAATCGATCTTCGTTGTGCAATCTGTTGCTGCGATCGAACCAATGCCATGATCCCCGCAAAAGAGGGTGGGATACGCTGCTCCTGCGCAATGTGCCCGGCGTTTTCGAGCGCCGAAAACAGAGTTTGAGAAAGAGCCCGATCCCTCGCGCTTACCGGTTTCCCGGACGAGTCGGAGCCGGTGCGCGCCACGGAAATGAGTTCCTGTTCCGGCGGGCTGGCAGCCTCTTCATACACGGTTGCACTGGATAGATTCCCCGAGGTTTTCGGCTTATCTCTTGGAGATTCCGGTTCCGTAGCCGCGCGCAAGCCCTGCTCGATCAACTTACGATCGGAGGTGAACCGCTGACAAAGCCGCAGACGTTCATCAACGTTCAGCACGGCAATTGAAAATCCCTGAGCCGGCATTATTTTGAGAATTTGCGCAGCAGCGTCCCGCACGCTTTGCATGGCGCTCGGTTTCGGCCGGTCAAAGAGCAGTGTGATCAGGTCGTCGTCTCCAGATTTGCCGTTCACCAGACGAAGGCTGGTAAATGTTACTGGAGAACCGTTGTCGGTGACCGCGAGATCTCCCGGCTTGAGGTCGACAACTGGCTTGTTCCTGTCGCGAACTACAAGATCGATCGAAACCTCATGCGCATTCACCTTCGGGGCGGGCGACTGACCTGTCCCTGGCGTATCCGTCTGACCGTATGCGCCAACGATGGGAAAGGTAGCTGCAAGAACCGCAAGAGCTGTGACTGCTTCAGTCACGCTTACCCAAAATGACACACCCGCCGCAACACCGAAGAACGATGCCAATCCTCTGAGAAGGGATGCTGCCAATGAGCGGTCTGGTGTGGAAGTGGGCATTGGAATTTGCTATTCGAGCAGAATAAACCCCGCGCGTGCAGACTGTGATGTCGGGCAACTGGAACTTTGGCTCTCAGCCGACCGAGGCGGTATCCCGGCAATCGAAAATTCCGGGTTGCCGATGATTCTGGCAGGACTCAACGATTCGGTGCGTCCAGCTTGAATCCGTATTTTTGTTCCGCCAAGTCGCTGTCGATGTAACGATGATATTCTGGTCCTCCGCCGTGCATTTCACGGTGGATAGAAAAGCTCCCAAAGATGCCCGTCCGAGCGAACTCGATAGAGCATCTCCCATCCACCGCTGGTACTCCCGATCTTTTCCAGTTGCGTTTCGACGAGGGCGCGTTTGCGCAGCAGTGAGGCTTTGGGGGCCTTGCGTCCCACAACATGTTGCCATCTACTGCGAATTAGAGTTTCGTTGGGCTCAATCACCAAGCCTGCTCCGAATTAAAGACCCAACCATCGAAACTCCCATCATAGTTCGATGAGTTCCGGTTGCGTAGTTGCCAAACCGGAAACTACTCCACTAGCTTGGCCTTTGCGGGTTCCCACCCTTTCGCCAAAAAAACGGCGAAGGGATGGGGCACGGAGTTGTGCTGGTGACCGGCAGTCAGAGTTCATTACGATTGAAACTCGGATACGGTGTCTCCGGGAATTGCGTTCAATGGCGCCATGGGCATGCTGCGCAGGCGCACACCGGTGGCGGCGAAGACGGCATTGCTGACTGCGGGCGCGAGACCTACGAGGCCGGTTTCGCCTGCGCCTGCCGAGGGCAGATCTTTGCGGTCGATGAGGACGATTTCTATCTCGGGAGTGTCGCTGAAGCGCGGAACGCGGTACCGGGCAAGATGCGGATTGAGGATGCGGCCATTGTCGAACTGAATGGCCTCGAAGAGCGCGCCGCCGACGGCCTGCACGCAGGCTCCCATCATCTGGTTGCGCAAGCCATCGGGATTGACGATGGCGCCGCACTCCCAGGCTTCCACGATGCGGCGAATCCTGATCTTTTTTGCGGGCATGATCTCCACTTCGGCGCAGGTGGCGATGTAGCCGCCCTTGTCGGAGCCGCCGGCGATGCCGAATCCGCGCTCGCGGCTCGATTGCACGCGGCCCCAGCCGAATTTATCGGCGGCGGCTTCAAAGACGGCGCGCAATCGCGGATCGGTGAGGTTCTTCAGGCGGAATTCGAGCGAGTCCATCTTGAGCGCGAAGGCAATTTCGTTCATGTGCACCTCGCGCGCAAAGTGATTGGCCGTGGCCGCAAGGCTGCGGTACGAGCCCTGGCGCAGCGGCGCGTCGGATTCGTGATACTGAATGAGCTGATTGGGCACGTTGTAGAACGTGCGGATGGCGGCGGGGCCGGAGTTGTAGTTGTGGTGCTCCCAGCTCACCAGGGTGCCGTCGCGGCGCGTGCCGCTGAGGATTTCGATCCATCCCGCGGGACGGAAATAGGCCCATGTGAACTCCTCTTCGCGCGTCCACAGCACCTTGACCGGTTTGCCGGTGGCTTTGGACAGGCGCGCGGCTTCAACGGCTGCTTCGCCGGTGTGCTTGCCTCCGTAACCGCTGCCCATGTCGGGCTGGATGACGCGCACATTGCTCGCGGGCATGTGAAAGAAGCCGGCTAACTCATCGCGCACACCGAAAGGCCGCTGCGTGCCTGTCCACACGGTGAGCTTGTCGCCGTTCCACTCCGCAACGGCGGTGCGCGGCTCTAGCGGAGTGTGCGCAATGAATTGGACCGTGTAGTGCTTCTCGAGCTTGATGTCGGCGGAGGCGTGGGCCTCGGGGACAGAGCCGCTGGCGAACTCGGGCTTTGCGTGGTCGTTATCGCTTGCGGCGCCTTTCTTCAGCGTGGCGAATAACTCGGCGTTGGAGATTTGCGCGGGCACAGTCCACTTGGCGTGGATCGCCGCGAGCGCCTGCTCGGCGGAGTGCAGGTCTTCGGCGGCCACCGCGATGAAATCGCCGTCGCGCACTATTTTTGCCGTGGGAACTTTCTCAGCGTCGGCAGTGTCGAGCGAGACGAGCGAGGCGTGAAAGGCTTCGGCGCGAAGCACTTTGCCGAACAACATCTCGGGGCGGACGATGTCGGAGGGATATTGATGCTTGCCGGTGACAAAATCGCGTCCGTTGACCTTGGGAATCGGCGTTCCGGCGACCCTCCAATCGGCGGCGGGGGTAAGCGGCGGGTCGCCGGGGACATTTTCAACCAGCTCTTCTCCGCGCGTGAGCTCGCCGTAGGTGAGGCTCTCTTTGGTGCGCGGATTCGTGACCTTGCCGTTCGCGGCGGTGAGCGTGGCCGCATCGGCATTCCATCGCGCGGCAGCGGTCTTCACCAGCAGTTCGCGCGCGGCGGAAGCCATGTTGCGCAGTTGCGGGCCCATGGTCGGTGTTGTCCGGCTGCCGAAGGTGCCCATGTCCCATGGAGTAAGATCCGTGTCGCCCATCACCATCACGATGGAGTCGAAGGGCGCGCGCAGTTCTTCGGCCACCTGTTGCGCCAGCGAGGTGCGAATGTTCTGGCCCACTTCCACCTTGCCGGTAAATACCTTCACCTGTCCGTCGGCGGCGATGTGGATCCACGCGTTGAGAGAGGTGGGCAAATCGTGTCCGCCCCAGCCTCGCCCGGACTCCTGCGCAAATTCGGGCGTGGGCGCGAGGCAGACGAGCAGTCCGCCGCCCAGCGTTTTAAGAAACGCGCGGCGATCAATTTCGCGGCGGTTCAGGTTGAAACCCCTGGCGGGCGGATCGATCTCCTGCTGGCGTGCCTCAATCGTCAATTCCCCGAGTGCGTTCACAGGCCTGCTCTCTTCCCGGCGGTTGACGACGCGCGTTTTATGGCCGCCTTGATGCGTGGATAGGTGCCGCAGCGGCAGACGTTGCCGTCCATGTGCTCCACGATCTGGTCATCCGTGGGATGCGGAACCTCGCTGAGCATCGCGGACGCCGACATGATCATGCCGGGCGTGCAATAGCCGCATTGGAATGCGCCCTCGTCGAGAAATGCTTGCTGAAGCGGCGTGAGCACTTCGTGGCGCCCGAGACCTTCGATGGTGGTGATCTTCGCGCCGACGGCGCTCGAGAGGGATGTAAGACAGGAGCGATGCGCTTTGCCGTTGAGCAGCACGGTGCATGCGCCGCACTGGCCCTCGCCGCAACCGTATTTGGTGCCGGTGAGACCGAGGCGGTTGCGCAGCGCAAACAGCAGGCTCTCGTCGGCAAATCCGCCGACGTGAAACTCCTGCCCATTCACATTGAGAAGAAAATCGGCCATGATGGCACCTCCAGGCCAGGCGGATCGAACAGATCAGGATACGCCCAACGAGGTCACGAGGCATAAGTGGGGATTTGAAAGGGCACGGCTTTAGCCGTGCCGATTCGAGCCGTATCAACATTGAGACTTTAGCTCGCGGGCTGAAAGCCCGCGAGTCCAGAGAGAGACAGAAGACTTGTTTCGGCACGGCTAAAGCCGTGCCCTTTCAAACCTCAAATCGCAGAGTCCTTCTGCAATCTGTTAGTGCGCCGTTCCACGCCAAAACATCGCTGCCGGTGCGGCGTTGCAGCGCTACCAGTTGCCGCGCTCGCCGAAGATTTCTATTACACCGGCGAGGCGCTGCAGACCGTTCGACCAGTTGGTTTCGAGCGCGGCGTCGAGGCGCGCGGCGTCGCCCAGGCGAAGCGCGGCAATAATCTCCTCGTGCTCGGCCACGGAGAGATGCAGGTTGCCGAGAATGGAGCTCGCGTAGAGGCGCCAGTAGCGCTCCGTTTGCGGCTCGATGGCTTCGTGCAGGCGCTTCAGGCGGGGACCGGCGCCGGCGCTCACCACCAGGTGGTGGAACTCGCGGTCGAGGTCGAAGATGCTGGCGCCGGCGAGCTGCCGATTGCGCGCAATGTCCTTCAGGCGGCCGTTGACGTGCTCCAGTTGCGCGGCGAGTTTTTCGCGCCTGGCTGCGGGTAGCGCTGCCGCCCGCCGTCCCGCCAGCCCTTCGATGCGTCCGATGATCGCGTAAAGCTCGCCGGCATCGGCGAGGGTGAGCGGGGCCACGGACCTGCGCGACTTGCTGCCGTTGCGATGCTCCAGCACATAGCCTTCGCGCTGCAATTGGTGAAACGCGCCACGCACCGGCGTGCGGCTCATGTGCAGGTGTTCGCAGAGGTCACTTTCGAGCAGCCAGCTTCCCGGCGAGAGTTGGCCCTTGACGATGAGTTCGCGAATCTTGCGGAAGGCGGTGGTGACGCTGGTTCCGCGCTCGGCTTTGGCGGACGAATTTGGCGCGGGCCGAACTTTCTTCTTGCTCAAGCTTTGCATCGGGATCGCTCGCCGGAGTGGGATCGAAGTTCCAATTGCGCTCTTGCGCAGATTCTACGGCATCGGCGCCGCGTGATCCGGCTGGGTGATCGCGCCGCTTGTGTCAGCGGCCAGCGTTGCGATGCGCGCCGGATAAAGCGGCGGCCGCGCGCCGGCGACCGTCCAGCCAAAGAGAAACTCCGTTGCTGGACCGC
>JBAUBR010000499.1:0-5650 GCA_049676965.1 Occallatibacter sp. | reverse complement strand
ATATTAATATGCCCGAAATGAATGGCTATGAAGTTTGCGAACACTTGAAGGCGAACGGTGAACTTTCGAGCATTCCGGTCATTTTCCTCAGCGCTTTGAACGAGACTGAAGATAAGGTCAGGGGTTTTCGGTCCGGCGGAGTGGACTACATTTGCAAGCCCTTCCAATTTGAAGAGGTGCGCGCCCGCGTTGATACCCACTTGAACCTGCACGAGCTTCGGCAAGCATTGAAGCGCCAAAACGAACACCTGGAAGAACTAGTCAGCCAGAGAACCGAGCAACTCCACGTTGTCCTCAAACAGATTGAATCAACCTATAACGAGACCTTGCTCGCGTTGGGCGGAGCATTGGATTTGCGGGACAACGAAACAGCAGGCCATTCCCAGCGCGTGACCCGCTATTCGCTGGAGATCGCGAGGGTGATGGGCTGCGGCGGAGAAGAACTCAAGAACATTGCACTTGGCGCGTTCCTCCACGATTTTGGCAAAATTGGCATCTCCGATGCCATTCTGCATAAGCCAGGTAAGCTCACTGCCGAGGAGACTGAAATGATGCGACAACACGTCCAGATCGGCTACGACATGGTGAGCGGAATCTCTTTCCTGTCTGGCGCAGCTCAAATCTTGTTGGCGCATCAGGAATGTTACAACGGCACGGGCTATCCTCGAGGATTGGCTGGTGAACAAATTCCGATAGGGGCCAGGATTTTCGCGGTTGCCGATACCCTCGACGCTATGACCTCGGATCGCCCTTATCGCAACGCTCTTTCATTCCAGAACGCACTGGAAGAAATCGTCCGTTGCTCCGGAAGTCAGTTCGACCCCGATGTGGTTCAGGCTTTTTTTAGCATTCCTGAGGATGCCTGGAAGCACATGCACACCGATACGTCACCATTTAGTTTCCTGGAAATAGGAAAGCGTGGAAATTAATAGTCGTTTAAATAATCCAATCGTCCCTGGCCAAAGCGCCAAAATCGCTGCAGCCATTGGAAATGGAGTGGAAGTCACTCCATTGGCGCTCTTCAACTTGGTTGGCCTTTCGGCAATCGCGAAAATGCCCCACTCACTGCAGGCGAACGCCGAAGCGTTCCAAGCACATCCGCACTCAAACATTTTTCCGGCCCAGAGTACTCCTGGATCGCAGGCAGCGAGAGCCTTGGTTGTCACGGATCGGTGCGGTGCTGAGGCACAGAAGTGGGCTTTACTCCGAAATGGAGCGTTTGGCAAGCGGATAGCCGTCATGGTCTCCAACAACGCCAAAGCGCTTATTAAGTCCGAATGGAAGAATGGAATGCGGTTTTTGGGGTTCCGACTGGTGGCCAAACCGGATATAGCCCCGATTTTCGAGTAACGTTCGGTTAGGCGGTCTTTCGCCCGCAACTCGAAATACCGAGCCTTCGTCTGAATCGCCCTCCTGGAAAGGTTCCCGAAAGCCGAGGGTGGCCTTTCATCACCCGAAATGTCGGCCTTGGTAACCGGCGGCCAGGCAAAGCGCAATCTCAGAAAAAGACCTTGGCAGCGATTTGTACGGAGCGGCCAGGCGACGGATCACCGTTCGGGTCCGCGGACACATCGACGCTTGTAACCCTGCCGAAGCTGCCGCTTAGGAAGGTCCCGCTGGGGTTGGCAAAGTTGGCATGGTTGAAGGCGTTGAATGCCTCGAGGCGCAACTGCACGGCGCGCTTGCGGTCGGAGCTGAAGTAAACGTTCTTCGACAATTGCAAGTTCGTGTAGTCGAAACCGGGCCCATGGAAGAAATTGCGCGCCGTGTTGCCGAAGGTGCCAAGTGTTTCCGTGGAGAATGGCGTTGTGGCAAAGTACTGGTTGGTCGCGCTTCTGATGTTCATTTTCTGGATGGCGGCCCCGGAGTACTCGGGATTATCGCCGCAGCCGAAGTAGCTGGACCCGTCGCACCAAAGCGAGCGCGTTGTTCCCTCGTTGACTCCGATCGGGAAGCCCGTCTGGAGTGCGGTGACACCTGCCACTTCCCATCCACTCAAAGCTTCGCGGACAATCGGGTTGCTCATGAATCCAGCCACCGGCACGGTGTATGCGTAGGAAGTTGCCAGGCGATGACGTGCATCGAAGTCCGAGTCGCCATAGTTGAGGTATTCGAATCCGGGCGTATAGTTCTTATCGCGGCCCGCACTGCCTGTTGTGCTCTCATATCCCGACCCGTCGTCCAGCGCATGCGAGTAGGTGTAGGCCATGGTAAATTGCAACCCGTGCGAGGGAGCCTTGCGCAAGCTGGCCTGGAAGGAGTTGTAATTCGAGGAACCGTCTGTGGTTTGCGCTCCGACCGAGGTGTACCACGGCACTCCGTATCCAACGTATCCCCCGCCGGCCGTGCCAGGTACAATCGCAGGCTGCGCCGTGTATTGCGGGAAGAAGAGGTGGATATCCGCCGGATATGAAGTGCAGAGGCTATTGGTGAGGCAGGCAGCATGACCGGCCGCGGTGATGGGGTCGCCCTCATACCATGAGGCAAGCCGGTGGCTGACGGAGCCGACATAGCCGACCTGGGCAATGTAGTCGGGGCCAAACGCACGCTGGATGTTCAGGTTGTAGTTGTAAGTGTAAGGAACGCTGTAGTCCGGACTGAACGCTGCGAGCCCCAGGAAGTTGTAGATACCCCAGTTGACCTTTCCGCCGGCCGACGGGGTGGTAAATGGAAAGGGATTGGTCTCGGATCCTTTGCCGGCCACATCCTCAAAGGGGTTCGCGAAGGCGGGGCTCCCGCCGAAGTCCCCGGCGCCATGCGAGATGTAGAAGACGGGCGGATCGACGAGGTTCTGAAGCGATTGTTCTTCCTGGTCGCGGTTGTAGTAGATGCCAACGCCGGCGCGAACTGAAAAGTCATGCGCGCCCGCAGCGCCGATCAGCCTGGACGGGCCGGAGGAAGGGGACCAAGCGAAGCCGATCCTGGGAGCGAAGCGGTTGTAGTGCGTGCTCGGTCCGCCGGCTTCATTGCATCCCGGATCGCCGTTGTAGCTCAGCCCTGGAGGTCCGCCGGGGAAGACACTGGACGTAGTGCTGCTGATCTGAAAGCAGACGACCCCCACACCGCCGAACTGACGGTTCTGATTTGGCCCCTCTACATCCCAGGAAACACCGTAATTGAAGGTGAAGTCGGGGCTCGCCTTCCAGTTGTCCTGCGCATACCCAAAGAGCTCTTGAGCAACGGCATCGATGAAACCGTCGTTGGCCTGCTCATATCCATCGGGTATGCCGAGAGCGAAGTCAATCAGCGGATCGCCCGAGCTGTAAACCCCGCCGCCGCTGTTGTAGTAGTACCCGTTATTCAGATAGCCGAATGGGTTGTGAACGCGGAATTGCTCAAAGGAGCCGCCAAACTTGAGTGCGTGGCTGCCCACGATCCAACTGAAGTTGTCGGCATAGGTCATGTTCGTGTCGGTGCGGGGCTGCGGGCCCTCAAAGCTGTTCCCAAGGCTGAAGTAGTTCCCCACCGACATGTAGGGAATCCCCGACAGAGTGAGCTGCGGGTTGATCGAAAAGCCAAGCGAACTTGGATCCTGCACGGGAGTCGGAATGACGGCAGGGAAATTGAGGCGATAATAGCCACCGCGAAGCTCATTCAGCTTGTTGGAGGTGAAGCTATGGGTGTAGGAGGCGCTGAATAGCTTAAAGTGCTCCGCGGCATGCTGGCCGAAGCCGGGGAAGCTTCCGCCTCCAAAGGAAGTCTCGTTGTTGCTGGGGCTGGACTGGAAGACGCCCGATGCCCAGATGGCATCCTCCGCTCTGGGGGTGTAGTCGAACCGCAGAATTCCCTGATCCTCCGCCGCGGTACTGAGGGCATTGAATGTGTAGTATGCCTGCCCGCCAATGGTTTCGGTCGCCTTGGGCACATAGGTGCTGACCAACTTCGAAGCGAGGCTGTTCCACATGGCAGTAGGAATGTTGACCGTGGTGTCGCCCGCCGAATTGGGCGCGAAGCATTTGTTCCATGCTTCCCCCTTTGGGCAACTACCGATGGCAAAGGGGATGGGGTTCTTTGTCAAGCCGGCACTGTCCGCACCGCCCGTGAAGTAGTTCGTATCGGCGGTAAAGTTGCCACTGAACTGATCCGAGTTCAGCGTCTCCGGCTGATCCGTCTCGGCCGTCCTGTTGCGGTACCCCTGATAAGCGGCGAAAAAGAAGAGCTTGTTCTTGAGTATCGGGCCGCCCAGAGTGCCACCGTACAAATTCTGGTGAAACACGGGACGGATGGTGGAGAAGTAGTTGCCGTTGTTCAGGAAGGTGTCGCGATAGAACTCAAAGCCGCTGCCATGCAAGTGGTTGGAGCCCGCCTTCAGCACCTGGTTGACAACCGCTCCGGAGTTACGGGAGAACTCGGGGTTCATGGTGCTAGTGACGATGTTCTCTTCCACAAGAGCATCCGGGTTGATCTGAATTCCTTCGTTCTGCAGCGGGCCGTCGTTGATGTCGATGCCGTTGAGGACGTAATTGTTCTGGGGCGTCTGGTTGCCGTTGCTCGAGAAGCTGCCGAAGCGGTCGGAAGATTCGACGACACCCGGCTCCAGCTTCTGCAGTCCGGCCGGATCGCGCCCTTCCAGTGGAATCTCTTCCAGATCGGTGGTCGTCTCAATTTGCTGCAACTGCGTGTTCGAGGTCTCCACCTGGATCGCGGTCGCCGACACTTCCACCGTCTGCGCCTCCGTGCCCACCTTCAACTTGGCATCGACTTCACGGTTATCGTTCACGTTGAGCGTCAAACCGGTGGCCTCAAAATTCTCAAAACCCGGAACTGAGACCTTTACCGAATAGTTGAGACCGACCTGCAGTTGCGGGAAGATGTAGTAGCCGTTCTTGTCCGCCTTGGTGACGTTGCTGATTCCCGTACCGTTGTTCAAGACGGTGACGGTGGCGTCGGGAATCACAGCTCCGGTCGCGTCGGTCACGGTGCCGTGAACCGCGGCGTAGTCCTTCTGCCCCAGAGCGTGCGGGACAGAGCAGCCCAGGATGAGCGAAAGCGTGAGAAGATACCACTTCACCTTATGCATTTGCGACTCCTTTTCCGGACACCCCATGATCGAGGTCATCAGACATCGGAATGGTTCCTGTGTCGACTCCGTTCTCTGAGAGGCACAGAAGCTATCGGTCACTTTTGCGTTACCGGGACCCAGGCCACCTTGGACAACGACTTTCCTGTGGCACTCCCATCGCAGGATTTCAATTCCACCGAAGAGAGTCCCAGTTAGTGTTGTATGGAAAAACGCTGCGAACTGAGCGGCCTTTGATACGCAAAGGAAAAAACTGGAAAAGAACGTCAGTCGATTTCCTTTGTCGAGAATTGTTCCGCGATCCTAACGGTTTGGAGAACCTAAGCAGCGCGCAACGAGGCGCGAAAGGCGACTGCGCACGCTTCGACCTCCAAAGACAATGGCACCAGAACCCTTCCCTTTATGACCAAAACCCCAGTTGATCACCAGAAGCTCGCGCCTCATTAAACGAGCTTCAATCACCAGTTGAGTTTCTAAACCGCAAGCGATTAGTTTCGACTGGACAAACGTTAGGTCCCTATCGGGACTGCCCCGTCGCAACAAGTGTGGCTTGTCGCAGGATCTTTTGCGGGGCAGTTTCGATAGGGTCGTTTGAAGTAAGTCGCTGGCGGGACTGACGCGGTGATCTAC
>JBAUBR010000498.1:0-12722 GCA_049676965.1 Occallatibacter sp. | reverse complement strand
CAAATCCTCTTGCCGCTCGCGACCCTTGCGCGTTCCCATCGCCATGAACTCATCCTACGAATGACTCCTGTGGATACCTCACAATTCTTTCGCGCAGGTATCGAGACTTTCACCACAGGCTGTTAAGTGTGGCGAAGATTGAAATCCGCTGTCTCAGTTGCAAGAGCTCCGGCTCGGCTAGCCGGTTAGCGAGTTGCTGTTGCCCGCACAGAATAACCTGCAACAACTTATTGCGCGCGGTCTCGAAGTTGGAAAGCATGCGCACGGCTTCGAGCACAGAGTCATCGAGATTCTGTGCCTCATCGAGAACCACCACCAGGCGCTGACCGCTCTCGTTTTGCTTCACCAGGATCTCGTTCAGCCGCATCTCCAAATCGATCAACGTACCCTGCGGGTCCTTCTCGCCGAGGTCGATGAGCAGCGCACGAAACAGCTCCGTTGGACTATGGATGCCTTGGAAGATGAAAACTGTCTTCGCCTTCTTGTCCAGCCGGGTAAGCGCTTCAAACAGAATCGTGGTCTTGCCCATGCCCGGCATGGCGGTGAGCGCAATGAAGCCCAGTCCCGAATGAATTCCGTAGAGCAGTCCCGCCAGCGCCTCGCGATGCGTCGGCGTGTCGAAAAGGTAGCTTGGATCCGGCGTGACACCGAAGGGCTGCTCACGAAGATGGAAGTGGCTCAAGAGCAAGTTGTTTGCACCGTCCTTTTGGCCGTAGTGATGAGCGCCGGCATGCCCAGCCTTTCAACCGCGCTGCCGAAGTGTGGAAATGAGCATGCTTCGAAGTCGTCGAAACCGAACGCGGTCACCGGAGCCAAGAAGACCGGTGCGCGGCCCATTTCGAGAAGGACAAACGAAATACGGAATCACGCAGGCTTGTTGAGTACGAAATTGACCGAGTGGCAAGGTCGCTCATTTGCCTTGTACTTTCACTTTGTGCTTTGATGCCGGATTCAACGCAAATAGCAGGGAAAACTTCAAATCCACTGGGCATTCTCACCTTCCCAGCCTGCGCCTTAACCGCCTGGATCTGCGTGATTGGCGGCAATTCCAGCCTGATGACCGGAAATTTGGACGTTGGGCTGAAAAACGGCATTCTGTCCGGATAGGCTAGCGACGATGCGCCCAGAAGGAATGCATAGTGTGTGAATGATGGTTTATCCGCCGTCATGGGTGCTTGTCCTAACATGTGCGGCACTCCTCGCAGGGCAAGGGCAGACGCACCATGCTCCGCTTGTTGAGCTTTATACCGGCAATCAGGGTTTGTTCTTTCCAGCGGGCAGAACGTTCTATGCAGTGGTCTTCGATGATGGGCAACTCAATTACGTTGATACCTCAAACGATTCAAACGATGGCTAAGTGGTAAAGCACCGAGTTTTGACAGCTCCGGAATTTACCGTGTTGCAACCACGACTGGGGAACGAAACGCTCCATCGGTTCACAGGAATCGTCAACGCCGATCGTCAGCTGCGGCCCTCCGACTATCAGACGATCCTTGAGGTTTCCATTCCGCGAGACCGCACCCTGCAACGATTCGTCATGCGCGGTTTCGATGCAAAGGAAGGACGACCATTCCCCCAGGCGATTAATGCGTTACCCTGTGTCGTCGATGATCTCAAACATGTGCAGTATCGACTCTCGTCGAACTGCCCAAAGTAGCCCTAAGTTTAACTCTGGTTGGATCACCGCCAATCCGCACCTTACCTCTCCTCGGCGGGGTTACTTCCGGATCGGCGACCACACGACTTCAATTTAATGGAGCGTAACTTGGACATGCGACGGAATGATGCCTCGCGGTTTGCAAAGCGCCGTTCGCCTAACCGCGGCCTGAAACCAGGCTGTCAATTGTTCCATTCGGTGCCCACTATGATGTGCCACTGCGTTAAACCGTGCTCGAATTTGATCTCGTAGAGATCTGCCCCGTCTTTCTCAACGTCTTTAAACGTGACCGACGGAATTGCCCCCAAATTGGCGAGGATGGTCTTCAGTTGCGGAAGTTGCTGTCGAGTGGCGTCGTAATGATCGGCGAATGCGTCTCGAGCGCCTTCGAATGCAGATACACACCTTTAGGTGGAATCGTGTTAGGCAGAGCATCCATGGTAAGCTACGTATTTCGTGCACGCGGGCAAATGCCCGTCAACTTCCCTTTCCCGCCCTGAAAAAAAACACAGAATCACGGTTGAGACTATGAGCGATTTCCGCAATGATCTCAGGTACTCGCTGCGCATGTTGGTAGCGAACCCCGCCTTCACCGTCACCGCAGTGGCGGCCCTGGCGCTCGGTATCGGAGCCAACACCGCCATCTTTACCGTGGTCGATGCGGTCCTGCTCAAGCCGCTCACATACCCTGATTCAGAGCGCATCGTGCATTTTCTGAGAACGTCGCAAGGCGGCAACAGCAACTCTGCGTCGCCTATGAATTTCAACACCTGGAGAGCGCAGACGAGAGTCTTCCAGGATGTGGCCGCGTATGACTTTGGAGGGCCCGGCTTCAATCTCACGGGCGCGGTTCCCGAGCAGGTGCACGGTATCCATGTCTCCGAGGGATATTTCCGTCTGTTTGGCGCGCCCGTCCAGCTTGGCCGCACCTTCACGCCGCAAGAGGACAGTCCCGACGGCGGGCATGTGGTGGTGATCAGTTATGGTTTTTGGCAGCGTAAATTCGGCGGCAATCCGAAGATTGTGGGAAGCGCCATCTCGCTGAGCACCGAGTCGTACACCATTGTCGGCGTGCTGGGAAGATCCTTCGTCACCGATCCCGCAGCCGACCTGTGGGTCCCTTTCCAGATCGATCCGAACAGCACTAACCAGGGACATTACTTCTTGGTCGCCGGCCGTCTGAAACCGGGAGTGACCCTGGCGCAGGCCAACGCGGAAATGAAAGTCACCGCCGATGCATTCCGGCGCCGTTACCCCGACGAAATGGGCCCGAAGGACAGCTTCGGCGTCGAGCCTCTGCGGGACTCGATTGTTGCCGGCGCGCGTTCGTCGCTTTTCGTCCTTCTCGGGGCCGTCGGATTCGTGCTTTTGATCGCCTGCGCCAACGTTGCCAACCTGCTGCTGGTGCGGGCTGCGGGCCGCAAGCGCGAGTTCGCGATCCGGGTCGCCATGGGTGCCGGCCGTCTGCGCATTATGCGCCAGTTACTTACTGAAAGCGTTGTACTTGCCCTTGCGGGCGGGATCCTGGGCCTCGGGCTGGGCTATGTCGGCGTGCGCGCGCTACTTGCCGTCAGCCCCGCCGGACTGCCGCGCATCGGCGAACAGGGCGCCGCCGTAAGCGTCGATTTGCGCCTGCTCGCCTTCACGCTCGGTGTTTCGCTGCTCACCGGCATCCTGTTCGGCCTTTTCCCCGCTATCGGGGCCTCGCGTCCTGACTTGAACGCTACGCTCAAAGAGGGCAGCAACCGTTCGGGAACCGGGTTTCGGCAGGGAAAAGCCCGCTCCCTGCTTGTGGTAAGCGAGGTGTCGCTCGCTCTGGTGCTGCTAATCGGCGCGGCGTTGCTCGTCAGGACCTATATCGCGCTGCGCAACGTGAACCCCGGCTTCGACGCCCGCGATGTCCTGACTCTCGAGATGTCCCTGACGGGCGATCGTTTTCTGAAGACTGCCGGTGTCGCCCAGGTTGCGCGCGATGGGCGCGAACGTCTGAACGCCATTCCCGGCGTGGAGGCCTCGGCGATTAGCTGTTGCCTGCCTCTCGATGTCGGCTACGATCTTCCCTTCAACGTTATCGGCCGTCCGACAGGCAAGAGTCCATACACCGGTGACGAAAGTTGGATGAACGCATCGCCGGGTTATTTTTCAGTTTTCAAAATTCCGATTGTGCGGGGCCGCGACTTCACAGAGCAAGACGACGGGGCCGCTCCCCGCGTGGTTCTCATCAACGAGGCTATGGCCAAGCAGTACTGGCCCGAGCAGAATCCTATCGGCCAACAGATCCTCATCGGCAAAGGCGTAGGCCCGCAGTTTGTCGAGGGCCCGCGCCAGATTATCGGCATCGTCGGCGACATGCGCGACGGCGGGCTGAACCATGAGCCGTTTCCGCTGATGATTGTCCCAACCGCCCAGATGACGGATGGTTTTACGGGATTGCTGGGGAGCATCGGCCCCATGGTGTGGGTGGTGCGCACCCACGGCGATCCGCACCAATACATCCCGGCCATCACCGAGCAGCTCCGGCTGGCCAGCGGGGGATTTCCCGTGGCGCGGGTGCGTCCCATGCGCGAAATCATGGTGGAGTCTACCGCGCGGCAGGACTTCAATATGCTTCTGCTCACGATCTTTGGAGCCGCGGCGCTCATTCTGGCCGCTATCGGCATCTACGGACTGATGGCATATTCAGTCCAACAGCGCACTCAGGAGATTGGCATCCGCATGGCCCTCGGCGCCGATCGTGGCCGCATTCGCGATCTTGTGGTTTGGCAAGGCATGCGCCTGGCGTTCGCAGGCGTTGCGCTTGGCGCCGCCGCGGCCTTTGGTCTCCCGCGTTTTCTGGCCAGCTTTCTCTATGGCGTCAAGTCGTGGGATCCGCTGGCATTTATTACCGTCCCTCTAATCCTGTGCGCTGTTGCGTTTTTTGCTGTTTGGCTGCCGGCGATGCGTGCCTCGCGCCTTGAACCCCAAAAGGCCCTGCACATCGAATGACGGACGGCCGTATGGTTGCCGGCCGACAACAGCGAACTCAGTCCACGAGAATTGAACGCATTGAAGAGCGCTCATTCTAGCCTGCGGTTGGATCACCGCCTATCCGGACAGAACCCGAAAATGAGGTAATGTCCGGATTGCCGACCGCACGTCCAGAACAGTTCAGGGGGTCCATTGGCCTCCTATTGTCGGCAGGATAGGACCTGATTTTCATATGCCACTGAATCGGCAGACGACAAGGGCTGTCCAGTTCGTGCGGGCAAGACCTCACCAGCCAAATCTGCCAGGGTTCACAGGAACAATTCTCCAGGCGCTTGCGTACCGCAGAGGACAACGCTCTCAGCCAAGGAGGCGCAGATGCTTTCCCGCAGATCCCGCTGGATTACGGATTTTCGCGAGGACGCAAAGTACGGCTTGCGTTCATTCCTTCGTTCGCCCCAATTGTTGGTTGTATCCATGCTTTCTCTGGGACTTGCTGTTGGTGTGAACACAACCATCTTCGGTTTGATTCGCGCGATCATCGGGAAGCACGTCACTGCAGCGGAGCCAGATCGTCTGGTTCGGATGAAATTTGGCCCTGGCGCCTCTCAGATCGAAGTTTCCTACCCAGACTACGAGGAGATTCGCAATACAAAGGCGTTCGACGATTTGACCGGTTTCGCCGATCTTTCAGCAAATTGGCGGCTCGGAGATGATACAAGACGGGTGGAAACACTGGCCGTCACGGCCAACTTCTTTGATGTTCTGCGAACTCAAGGAAAAATAGGGAGACTCTTCGGCGAGACGGAGGCGGAGCACGATCCGCGGATTGCGGTGATCAGTTACCGGCTCTGGCAGGATTCCGGCGCCGATTCGGGATTGATTGGACGTACGGTCGTAATCAACGGTGAACCCTACTTGATTGGCGGCGTCCTTCCACCGAATTTTCGACCTGTGACGACCCTTGCGCTGGCCCCCGATCTATACGTTCCGCTCAGCGGTGCAGTAGAGGCAAGGTTCAATGAACGCAGCGAAGGTCGCCTTAATCTGCTTGGCCGCTTGAGGCCCGGCGAATCGGTGTTGAGCGCGCAGGCGGCACTCACGCCGATTGTGCGGTATCTGAAACAAACCTACCCTTCCGAAGACAGGAATTTCTCCACACCACAGGTCTTTCCGGTTACTGGGATCGAGGAAATGGAACAGGACGGCATGGGACTCTTTGTCGGCTTCTTCGGCCTATTGCTTCTGATTGTCGGAGTCGTCGTTCTAATTGCCTGTGTCAACATCTCGACTCTAATGGCCGCACGAGCCATTTCGCGGCGGCGTGAAATGGCGATGCGCCTCGCCCTTGGTGCGAGGCGGCGAAGATTGATTCGCCAACTCCTTACGGAAAGCTTGTTGTTGTCTCTGTTCTGCACGTCCTTTGGGCTTCTTCTTCATCTCGGTCTGACGCGGCTCATCAACCGAATCCAACTGCCGCTGCCGTTTCCAATTACTCTCGATATGTCTGCCGATTGGCAGCTATTCGCTTACTCTCTCGCTCTCGTAGTCGGTGCGACGCTAATCTGCGGCCTTGTCCCCGTTCGGCAGGCCACGAGATTCGACCTAAATTCCACTCTTAAGCAGGCTAGCGCTGCGCAAACCAGCAAACTGCGTCTCTCCCGCTTGCTGGTGAGCGCCGAGTTTGGCATGACCGCCATGCTCGTCGTCATCACAGTACTGTTTCTTCAAAACCTGCGGCACCTCTCGACTGCTTCGCCAGGGTTCGACATCGATCACACCGCGTTGATTGCCATTCATCCTCAGAGATCCGAAAGGCAACAGGCAAAGACATCCGTAGTGCAAAGGCTCGATCAACTTACTTCGTTGCCAGGGATCGAGAGTACAACAGTAGCCTTGGCGGTCCCGCTTACCATGTCCACAGGGAACTCGGTTAACTTAAGAGCCGTCGATCAGAAGAGCAGTGCACAATTACAAAGCGAGCCGATGTGGGTTGGGCCGAAGTACTTCTCAACCATGGAAATTCCAGTTCTGGCAGGCCGCGAGTTTGGCCTGTCAGACAAGCCCGGCGCTCCCGACGTCGCGATTCTGAATCAGACACTTGCCAGACGAATGTTTCCCGATCGCAATCCAGTGGGGCAGCGAATCACGGTACAGGAAGATCGGAAGGAACGATTTTATGATGTCGTGGGAGTCGTCCAGGATAGTAAATACGGCACACTTGGAGAAGCCCCGCACGCCGCTGTCTTCTTGCCATTCCTACAAATTCCTCAACCGGGTCAATCGCTCAATCTGTTTGTACGAACGACCGGCAATCCCGAAGGCTTTCGAGCGGAGATACAAGCAGCGATGCGGCAGTCAGACCCAGCAAGCTTTATACAGGTCACACCGATGAGGGAGAATCTTGCGACAGTTCTCTTACCTGGTCAGGTTGCGACGGCTCTCCTCTCGATAATCGGGTTGCTCGCTGCTGTGCTGGCATTAGCAGGTGTCTACGGTATAGTCGATTACTCTGTTGGGCGACGCACATCGGAAATCGGCGTGCGAATGGCCGTTGGTGCAAGCAGAATCGGGATACTGGGGCTGATTCTGCGAGACACGTTGCGAACCATCGTACCGGGAATGTTCGTTGGCTTACTACTCGCGTCGGTTTCGACAAAGGTGCTCCAGGCATTCCTGGCATTCGGGACCCGCACCTCCGATCCAATCGAGTGGTTTGGAGTCATTATGTTCCTCCTGGCAGTTGGAATCATCGCGGCTCTGGCTCCAGCGCTCCGGGCCGCGCGCCTGGATCCGCTTATCGCATTGCGCTACGAGTAGCACACCTTTCGCGCCGACGTCGAACCCTGGGCAACGATATTCTCGCTAGAATCGACGCCAGGAATATGCGGATTCCTTTAGCTGTCTCGTGATTGCCAATGCGGTCGTCCAGCAGGAACGCCGCAAGATCTTCGACTTCCAGGTTCCGGTCGGATTAGCGGCAATCCGAACAGAACTCCATTTCGGACACCGGCAGTCACGTTCGCGAAAGATCACGCCGCACCCGAATGGATTTCATGCAATGCGCAACATTTGTCTTTGCAAGGTAAATTGCACGTTGGCCATCGAACGGCAACTTCGAAGAATGAGTTGGAAGAAAGGCCAAAAGCCGGTCCAAGGGCGACTCCTTCACCAAATCCCGCGCACCGTTTCCAAAATCCCGTGTGAAGAAGGCCAGAAACACCGACGGATGGCGGCAGGAGGCTAAGTAGATGCTCTTACTAAGTGATAGACGATAAAACACTTAATTATGGCACTTCATCTGTCCCAAAGCAGATCAAGCGGTTTATTGACGGCTATTGAAATTTGTGGAAAATAACTGGTTTTGATTGAATAGCTTAGCGCCTAGCCTCGGTCCCCTATTGAACCTTGCGGTTTTCAGGTGCTTTGACTGACACGATTTTGCCTACAGGCGTGCGAGCGGCACATGCCCGGCTGCCCGTTCAATTGCGGTTCCGGTTTAGCTCGTCTGCCGTTCAGCGCGCTAATTAAATTGATGGGTTGTTGACGGATGAGTAACTTACGGATCGCCGACACTGACGGATCGCCGGCGATCCGCCCGGAACCACCCAACGTCTTCGATATGCCGATTTCTGGCTGGCCTCTCAGCTCCTGCTGGGTTTTGAGATAGCAGGTAGATTTCGCTCTCGTCTACTGCCCTGGAGCCCAAAATCTCATTTCGTCCTCGCTTACCGCAATTCGTCATCATTTTTCGTTGACTAGCCCCGGAACTCAATCTACAATCCGCACATGCAACACCTGCCGATGTTCGATTTGTCGCTCCTTGCGCGATGTATGTGGCGGGATGCTTTTCCGTGCAATCTGCACGTCGTCCCCGTGAAGCATTGATCGTTGTTGCACACCAGCCTGGTCAAGTCACATCAGCATCTTCGCAGTTCGCAGCGTTTTTGCATCAACGTATCGACCATGTATTCAGACCTCGGGCCATTCTCCATAGCCGTGGTAAGGCCTTGCGAGATTTGCAGGTCCAATTTGCTGCCGCTGTGGTTGGTTTCGTAGCGCGATCGAGGAGCCTTTCCAATAACGAAAAGGCCTGCCGCCGTAACCCCAAGAGAAGTCGACAGCCAGTAAACCTTTTCAACAAGACCCTTCAAGGAGTTGCCAATGCATGTCTTCCGTTCATTCGTTCTCTCCGCTTTCGTGCCCCTCGTCGCGGCCTTGGCCTTAGCGCCGCTGGCGGTGGCACAGACCTTCCGCGGCAGCATCAATGGTACGATCACGGACCCATCGGGCGCGGTGGTCCCCGGTGCAAAGGTCACGGCCACCGATGTCGCTACTTCGGTGGTTCGCGACACCGTTTCCTCCGGCGCCGGCGAGTTCCTCTTCAGCGATATTCCCCAAAGCACCTACACCATTAAAGTCGAGGCCACCGGCTTCCAGAGCACGGAGGTCACCGGCATCCAGGTGCTTGCGGGCAAGATTTATACGCTACCCGTCAAGCTGTCCCTCTCGCACCAGGCCACAACCATCGAGGTCTCCGCCGACGCCCTCTCGCTTGACACCACCAGCGTGGTGCAGACCACCACCCTCGATGGCGTCGCGCTTCAGGATGTGCCCCTCAACGGCCGTGACTTCACCCAGCTCCAGGCCACCTCGGTCTCCTTCTCCGGCTACGGCAACAACGGCTCCATCAACGGCACCCGCAACAACCAGCTCAACTACACCATCGACGGTACAGACAACAACGATCTTTACCTCAACGTCGTCGCCGTCAACCAGGGCAGCATCAGCGGCATCGCCGGCGTTGTCTATCCCGTTGAGGCGCTGGAGGGATACTCGCTCCAGACCACCGGCAACAGCGAATCCGGCCGCAGTCCCGGCGGCAACCTCAACATCTCCACCAAGTCCGGCAGCAACGCCTTCCACGGAGATGCCTACTACTACAACCGCAACGAGGCGCTGGCTGTCGCCTCGCCTTTTACCGCTCCAGGCTCTCCGGCTCTGCCCCTGCGCAACCAGAACTATGGCGGTACGCTGGGCGGACCCATCAGCCGCGATAAGACCTTTTTCTTCCTCACCTACGAGGAGCAGAAGTACCTCATCGGTCTCAACAACTCCGCCACCGAGCCCTCGCCGGCCTACCAGGAGCTGGCGCTCGCCGAGCTCACCAAATACAAGGTTGCCCCCAGCGTCGTCTCCCAGAACATTCTCAGCACGCTCTGGGAACCCTCGGCGATCGCCAACCTCCCTGCCTCTCCGCTCAACTACTCCGGCAGCGTACCGACAAGTGGATACAGCCACAACCTCGTCGTTCACCTCGACAACAGCTTTAGCGAAAAGAGCCACCTCTCAGCCATCTGGTACTGGGGCCAGGGCTACGCCGACGGTTACGCGGGATCCCTTCTCTCCAACTACTTCCAGGTCGTGCCCTCCCACAACGAAAACTTCAACGTGACCTGGAACTACAACCTCCGTCCCAATCTCACCAACCAGGTCTCCGCAGGCGCCAACTTCTTTACCCAGGGCTTTGCGGATCAGGTTCATACCCAGGACCTCCTCACCCTCGCCGGGCTCAATACCGGTGCTGGCATCACCGGCGCGCCCCTTGTCCAGATCAACGGATTCGATCAAATCGGCGTCACTCCAACCTCGGGCCGCAACGACATCATGGCCCAGATCAGCGACATCGTCACCTGGACCGTCGGCAAGCACCAGATCCGCGCCGGAGTCGACTATCGCCGCGCGTACATCGACCTCTACTACAACTTCGGCGGCCGCGGCACCTTCGGCTTCGGCACCGGCGGCGTTCTCGGGCCTTGGTCTGCGGATAAGTCCGTAACCGATCCCAACGTGCAGTCCCTTGCCGACTTCATGGCCGGTTACGCCTTCCACCCCAGCATCACCCTCGGCACCCAGGAGCGCTTCATCTACACCCACACCGGTACTGCCTTCGGCCAGGATACCTGGCAGTTAACCCCCAAGCTCAGCCTCAACCTCGGCGTGCGCTACGACTACGAGGAGCCCTTCTACACCAATCCGCCCAACAGCTCTATCTTTGACCCCAACAACGGCGGCTTGCTTGTCGCCGGCAGCTCGGGCGCCCCGCAGTACATCTACAATTCCAACAAGCTCAATTTCTCGCCGCGCGTCGGCTTTTCGTATCAGGCGCTGCCCGGCACGGTGGTCCGCGCCAACTACGGCATCTACTTCGATCAGCCCGCCGGCCAGGCCTTCTACGGCAACCTCGGCGTATCGAACGGCGGCGCCAACGGCGTGAACAACAACCCCGCCGGCAGCCAGCCGAACTACTCCATCGTTCTGCCCTTGCCCAGTCCCCTGATGCCGGTATGGACCCCCAACCAGACAACTCCCATCTTTACCCCCGCCCTCGGCGAGCCGACCGGCGACAACGTCGTCTCCGTCTACTCCGTCGATCGCAACTACAAAACCGCATACACTGATCTCTACGGCGTCAATATCGAGCAGAGCATCGGCAAGTCCTGGCTGCTCGACGTCGGCTACGCCGGCTCGGCCAGCAAGCACAACCTCTCCCTCCAGGACATCAATCGGTCCGCCATCGTCCCCGGCATTCAGCTCGATCAGGTCACAACGCCCGTCACTGTCAACGGCGTCACCTATGGCCCGGTTACGGTCAACGGGAATACCTTCTCGGCGCAGCAGGCTTCGCGCCCGTTCTTCAGCAAGTTCCCCAACATCGGCATCGTCAACCAGGTCAACAGCAACTCCGGCTCCAACTTCAACGCCCTCCAGGTGTCCCTCAGGAGCAGCTCATGGCATGGGCTCGAGAGCCAGTTCGCCTACGCCTGGAGCCACAACATCGACGACGCCAGCGGCTTCTACACCGCGCCCCAGAACTCCTTCGATCTGCAAGGAGACAAGGGGAACGCCAACAACGACATCCGCAACCACTTCGCCTCGTACCTCAACTACGCGGTCCCCGCTCTCGGCCACGGGCCTGCTCTTCTCACCAAAGGCTGGGAGGTCAACAGCACCCTTAAATTCCAGGGCGGTCAGCCCATCAACGTCGTCACCGGCGCTGACAATTCCGGCACCACCGAGTATCAGGACCGCGCCAAGATCACCGGCCCGGCCCTCAACAGCAACCGCTCGGTGCAATCCTACTCGTTTGCCCAGTACCTCAACCCCAACAGCTTCGCCGTTCCGGCTCTTGGTACCTACGGCAACCTCAACCGCAACTCCATCTACGGACCCGGCTTCGAAGACGTCGATCTCTCCCTGCTCAAGAACATTCCCCTCTACAAAGAGCGCGTCCACGCCGAGTTCCGCGTAGAGATGTTCAACGTCTTCAACCGCATCAACCTTGCGCAGCCACTGAACAACCTTGGCTACGGTTCCTCATTCGGCCAAAGTACCTCTACCATCGGCGTCTCGTATGGCTCGCCCGGCATCGGCTCCGGCGAGCCCTACAACACACAGCTTGCATTGAAGATCATCTTCTAGACGCATCTTCGATCTCTACAAATTCTTAGGGGCGCTGAGATTCGTTCTCGGCGCCTATCTGTTTTTGTGGGATCTGGCGGGATCTGATTGATGGCTGGACGCCGGCGACGAACTGCGAACTGCGTGTTCTGCAACTGGCCTTGGCCAGACAGGATGTGAAGAAACGCGAGTCGCGCGATCATTTTGTAGATGCCGGTCGAGTGACAGCTACAACCCGCGCCGACATTGGTGCCACGAGAGCCCGATTTTGGGAGCGTGGGTCTGGGGCCTGCGTACAGGTCATTGATGACTGTCGGCAATGCTGACAATCTCGATTACGAGTTTGCCACATACTGCATCGCCACCCCGGGCCGCCCAACTAAACACTAAGTGGAAGTGTGTGTCGAGACCTCTGATTCGTTCCTTACGAGTCTTAGTGCTGTATCCGAAGCGCCCCGCCAGAGAGCATCCCGCAGCGCAATATTACGCTGCGGGGCGCTCCAGATACAGCACTTAGTACTACAGTTGTAACTATAAGTGATAATCTAAAGTTGCTCAGGCAGGCTCTCCGCGGGAGCGATGAAGGCATCGATACAAGGGTGGAAGGGCGAGCTGGTGCGATTGCGTCAGCGGATCGGGG
>JBAUBR010000497.1:0-1629 GCA_049676965.1 Occallatibacter sp. | reverse complement strand
CGTCCTCCCACGCGCCGGTATTGACCGCGCCGCGGCGCAGGCCCACGAGGATGGGCACATGCTCGATGCCCACCGGGCACTGGAACTCGCACGCGCCGCAGGTGGTGCACTGGAAGACGGCTTCCTGCGCAATATATTTGCCGAGCAGCGGCTCCTCGGACGCGGGGCCGAATTCGTTGAGATAACTGCGCAGGCCGAGGATGATCTCTTTGGGATTGAGTAGCTTTCCGGTGTTGGTTGCCGGGCAATGCTCGCTGCAGCGGCCGCACTCCACGCAGGAGTAGGCCTGCAGGCTCACGATCTGCGTGATGTCCTTGCCGGTGACGAAGCCGAAGTCCTCATCGCCGACCAGCGGCGGAATGGCGCTGAATCCGCCGCGGGAAAGAAAGATGGTGGCCGGACTCAGCACCAGGTGCAGGTGCTTGGTGTGCGGAATGATCGGCAGGAATGCCAGCAGCGTGAGCGTATGGACCCACCAGAGGATGCGCGCGGCCGGCTCGGTATCCGTGACGAAGAACGCGGCCAGGTAGGTGACCATCAGGACGAAGATGAGCAGCGCGATGAGGCCCGATTCCCAGGAGAGATCGTCGCCCAGCCATTCGGGCCGGATGAAAAAGCGGCGCACGAAAAGGCCGAAGATGCCGGCGGCGCAGGCGATGGCGAAAATTGCGGCGAGATAGAAGTAGAAGCGGCCGAAGGGGCCGGCGGGATCGAGAAAACCGGCGCCGAGGCCCACGGCGCAGTGGTTGAGCGTGACCAGGGCGAAGGCGCAGAATCCCCAGAAGACGAGGGCGTGGGCCAGGCCAGGCAGCGGGCGCTGGCGGATGACTTTGGCCTGGCACATCACTTCCCAGAAGAAGTCCCAGATGCGCCGGCCAATGGGGAACAGGTGAAAGTTTGGATCTTTTTTGGATTTGAGGATTTTGTCGAGGACGAGGCCGAAGCGGCGCCAGAACGACCCGGCGGAAGTGAAGACGAGGGCGATGAAGATCAACTTCTCGACGAGCGAGAAGTGCTGCGGCTCGGCCAGAGTTGCGTAGGGCAGGACCATGGTCAAACTATGTAACGATAAACGATTGGATTGGGGGCTGTCGCGCGGCCGTGCCGTTGAATTTTTTTTCAAATTCGCGTTGGGCATAAGAACTTTGCGTTCACATTCGTGTCTAAGCCAAGCGACAGAGTCTCCCACGAGAGGCCGCAATTCTGTTCTGCGCCTCCCTTCGCAAGACCTCACTTGAGCCACTCTTGAAAGCCGGGCAACCTGCAGCACGGGAGGCGGGTTTGAACCGCGCCTTGCAACGATCTGCCGCCTTGGCCATTTGCAGCCTGTGGATAGCGCTGGCGGTGATTTGCGCGGTGGGCCGGCTTGCGGCGCAGGCCAGAGAAGCCTCGGTTTCAGGGCTGGTGATTGGGCCGGCGGGCGAGCCTGTTGCCGGCGCGCATGTTGTCGCCGTGCAGAACGATAGCGGAGTTCAGCGCGAAACCGTTAGTTCGGCGGCCGGGCAGTTTCTGCTTGTCGATATGGCGCCCGGTTCGTGGCAGTTCCGCGTCGTCGCCAACGGCCTCCTCATCTCAGAGCCCGCGAAACTCTACCTGGTGCCCGCCGTCGGCCAGACTCTGGACCTGAAG
>JBAUBR010000496.1:0-4866 GCA_049676965.1 Occallatibacter sp. | reverse complement strand
CATACCACTCTCACAGTTAGAGGCTATCGGCGTGGATGAATCAACCACACAGGCCATCGAAGACTGGCATTACTGGGTCGCCCAAGGCAACAGCTTCTGATTTACGCACCTCTGCCGAAAACACACGTAATATCGAGGCCGGTGGTGCGACTGTATTATCGAGGGAAAAAAGTTTTTGCTCGGCAGATCTAAGCCGCTCGGGTGGCTGCGCCCTGAGGACCTCAGCCGCGGTGACCACCTTAATCTACCGGTACAAGCTCAGAAAAGCGGGCACCCCACGATCGCGAAAGTCGAAACGCCGCCTTTGCCGTGGTCTGCAAGGCTCGTATTTCGGAGGAGGTCTCGCACGTGATCGGTTCTCGGCGATGTTGCACCTGTGCGGCATCGCTGTTGCACCGGTAGAACACCCGTCCTATATCTCTTATTGATTAGGGATGTACTGGCTAGCCGAGAGTAGATCAACAGACGTGCAAACGTCTTTTCGAAAGGACCAAGTCGGTAGCTGCGCGGCCGCCTGCTTCCAGACGCGCGGATCGTCCTCGGTCTCGGGGAAAGACTTCCTGAACAACCTCGCAAACCACGAAGAGCCGCTTGGGACGATCAGATAATCACTGTGAGCTAGCTCTTGCTCACGTTCTCGAACTCGCCACTCCCTGCGAATATTTGGTGTGGTTGGAGATTCACATAGTGAGATCCAACTCGAGGAACACCAGACATTGCAGAGCCTTATCATTCTCCTTGTTTTTCATCGACATGGAAAGTGTCGGATGAGGGTGTCTCGTGGACCATCTTCCCTCCCTCCCGCCTCCCTTGCGACTGCCGCCACAGGGATCGCATTCGGAGACTCGGCTGTCCGACATGCGCCGCCGAAGAGCAACTGTCCGCAACGCCGGCGATGCTGAGGCCGATAGAGGTGCTTAGAACGTCGGCTTGTTCAGCCCGGACGACGGCCAAGCCGTGAAATGTAGCCCGAACCATGCCGGCGGCAGGATTGTGGACGCTGACGGTCACCCTGCGGCGTTCACACTCCGCTCAGAACTAGGGCCTGTTAACACTACCAGGGCGGACGGCGTTGCGAGCGAAAAACGGGCCAGACGAGACCGAGCCTGAAGGCTGTGGCGGGTCCACCGTCGAGGGCGAGAACGAAGTATGGCCCGTTTTGCGCCGCAACCCGAAGGGACGGGGCCAATTTTCTCGATTTCGTCGTCGCTCGTCGCTAGCAGACACCCGGGATGCGTCTCTCCTCGCTCCTAGAACTCGCAAAAATTGGCTCCCGTCGCCGCCGTCCTGGTAGTGTTAACAGGCCCTAGTCACGGGGGGATCAGAGTAAAGCTCATCAGCAATGATCCGGTTTGGAAGCAGGGTTTGGGGTGACTCCGGCTCCGTGGTCCACAGATTGGCGCCCAACGCCGATTCAATTGGCAAGTCCGCATCCGCTCACGTCAGAGAAATCCACTACTTTCCGAGTCCCGGGCGCATCACGGACAAACCGACGTTACCTCAGTTCGGGCTGATTAGACATGTGTAACTGCTGGAGTGTAGGATGGGCATTCTTAGAGTAAGCGGAGCACCCCCAGCTAACCGCACAAAACCCCAGGAGACAGATATGTGCGCAGGTATCGGGAATCCCCTGCTGCGAGTTGCTGTGGGAGCGGGGCTGGTAATTGCGACTTCCTGGGCAGCACTGGCCTCAGTTTCTGCGGCACGGCTCGCGAACGGCTCCATGGCAAGCAAGGCCCAAATGGCGGAAAGCTACGGCAGAATTCCTCTGAGCTTTGAGGCAAATGCGGGCCAGGCGGAGAAGAGCGTCAAGTTTCTGTCGCGGGGCAAAGGCTATGGGCTTTATCTTACTAGCGACGAAGTGGTGCTTGCGCTACATGCAGCGGGGTGCGCGGACTCGCCGGCACATGCGGCTCAGAGACTGTCCATAATTCGGCGATCGGATGAGCACAAGGGCGATCGAGTCTGCGCACGCCACACCGACGTGGTAAGTATGCGGCTGGCCGGGGCGAGGGTCGGGGCCGCCGCTCCGGTGGGCGAGGAGCCGCTTCAAGGGACGGCCAACTATTTCATCGGCAGCGATCCGGCAAAATGGCACACAGGCGTGCCCACGTACGCCAAGGTCCGGTATAGCCAGGTCTATCCCGGAGTGGACCTGGTCTACTACGGCAACCAGCGGCAGCTTGAATACGACTTCGTCGTTGCCCCCGGCGCCAGCTCCAGGCTCATTCGGCTACAGTTCGCCGGGGCAATGCGACTGCGGCTGCGCGCTGACGGGGACCTGCTGGTGACCTCTCAAGGTGGGGCAATGGCTTTCCACAAGCCAGTAGTGTACCAGGTGGTGGATGGGAAGCGGAAGGCGGTTGAGGGAAGCTTTGCTCTGATGGCCGGGCACACGATCGGATTCCAACTGGGGAGCTACGACAACCGTATACCCCTGGTGATCGATCCGGTGATGGTGTACTCGACCTATCTGGGCGGCAGCGGTGATGAAGGCTTCACATTCGATGGAGCGAATGCCGTCGCAGCAGACCGGGAGGGCAATGCCTTTGTAACGGGATTCACCAACTCCATTGACTTCCCTGTAACCAGCGGAGCGTTCCAGAGAACAATTCACGCCAAGGCAACATGTGACACTGCATTCGTGACCAAGTTGGATTCAGCCGGCGCCCACCTAGTCTACTCAACATATCTGGGCGGCAGCGGATGCGGCGATTATGCATACGGCGTGGCCGTGGACGATTCCGGCAGTGCGTATGTCACCGGCGAGACCTTCTCCACCGATTTTCCGGTTACCGCAGGAGCTTTTCAAAAGACAAATCATGGCAAGCTAAGCGACGTAAACGCTTTCGTCACAAAGCTTGACCCGACCGGCAGCGCGCTTGTCTATTCGACATACCTTGGCGGAAGTGGCGGAGAGGTCGCGCATGGAATTGCCGTGGACGGCCATGGGAACGCTTATGTTACTGGATCCACCTTTTCGACCGATTTCCCAGTCACCAAGGGAGCATTCCAGTCGACTAATCTCGGTGCCGCGGCTGATGCCTCCAATGCGTTTGTGAGTAAGCTGAATGCCGACGGCGGCGCGCTCGAGTATTCGACATACCTTGGCGGCAACGCAAAGGTCTTGTATTACGGGGACTCCGCGTCCGGAATTGTGGTAAACGGCGCTGGGGATGCCTACGTAACCGGGGAAGCCTACTCAAGTAACTTCCCCGTGACGGAGGGAGCTTACCAGACCACCAATCAGGCGGTGCTATACAACTTTGGCACCAATGCATTCGTGACTAAATTCAACTCGACTGGGGACGGGCTTGTTTACTCCACTTACCTGGGTGGGAGCGGCAGCGGATACAAGGTCGGCGATTCCGCCACAGGGCTGGCTGTGGACGGCTCCGGCAACGCGTACATCACTGGAACCGCCACATCAATCGACTTTCCGGTCACCCAGGAGGCCTTCCAAAAGAAAAGCAACGCACCCTACTCAGGCAACGCATTCGTCACCAAGTTAAACTCTGCCGGGAGCGCGCTGGTCTATTCAACGTATCTGGGAGGCAATCACTCCGACGGAGCCAACGCGGTTGCTGTGGACGCAACAGGCAAAGCGTATGTGACTGGATGGGCCACGTCGGCGGACTTTCCCGTCACGAAAGGCGCTTTCCAGACCACCAATTACGAAGCGATCAACCAGAGATTCAGCGCATTCGTAACCATGCTCAACGGGACGGGAAGCAGACTTGTCTACTCCACCTTTTTAGGCGGGACCTACGACGACCCTGGAAACGGAATCGCCGTAGATCACGCAGGTAATGTGTATGTGGCCGGTCAAGCGTCGTTCACTGACTTTCCCACAACCCTCGGAGCATTCCAGCCGCAAAACCGGGCTGGTACAGACGGCTCCAACGCATTCGTCGCCAAGCTGGACCTGAGCGCAAACACGCAGGTAGGGACGACAACGAAGTTAAGCGCCGGCGCCAACCCTGCTGCGGCAGGCAAGGTTGTCAAGTTCACCGCGGAGATTACGGACTCGATTGGAAGACCGGCGACCGGCGGCAGCGTGGGATTTGCAATCGATGGGAAGGCGGCGGGGACCGGGAAAGTGAGTGCCGGGATGGCAACCTATTCGACTTCGAGCCTCGCGGTAGGAACGCACACGGTGAAGGCCAGCTACGACGACAGCAGCAGTTATTACTCCCGGAGCAGCGCCACCCTGCGCGAAACGATCGAGCTCCCGGTGGCCTCGCCGCCCATCTTCTCTCCGGCCGCGGGAACCTACGCTCCGGGTCAATCGGTTATGCTGACCGACGCAACAAAGGGCGCGGCGATTTACTACACGACCGACGGGACGGCGCCGAAGACTACTGCGACCAAATACACAGGTGCGATCAAGCTAACGAAGACAACCAAGATCGAGGCCATCGCCGTAGCGACGGGTTACACCGATAGCATTGTGTCCTCGGCCACCTATAGGATCGATTAGTCCGCGGCAACGCCCTTGGAAGGATGAACATCGCTATCACCGGGATGTGTACTAGAGCAACGCAGCCTGATCCTGCGCGCAGCCCAACTTGCCCACGGATGTGCGCGAGCGGCTCTTCTGGATGCTCGCCGTACGCGAGATGGCGTTCGCTGGCGGAGCGATGGTGTTGGCGGGAAGAGTGTGGCCGCACGGAGGCTCGGCAGGCATCGCGCTCGTGACAATATTGAAGCGGCCGAGTCACTCTGCAGTGAGTGGCAAATTAGTACTACAGTTGTAACTATAAGTGATAATCTAAAGTTGCTCAGGCAGGCTCTCCGCGGGAGCGATGAAGGCATCGATACAAGGGTGGAAGGGCGAGCTGGTGCGATTGCGTCAGCGGATCGGGG
>JBAUBR010000495.1:0-7282 GCA_049676965.1 Occallatibacter sp. | reverse complement strand
CCATGAGGCGGAGAGCGGCGGCCGGAACCGGGAACGCAGCGGGGCGATGGAGCTGGCGGCCGAGGGCGCGGGCGAATTGCGCATTTGTGATGGGGTTGGGCGCGGTGAGATTGACGGGACCGGCGATCTCGGGGTGGTCGAACAGGAAGAAGATGGCGGCGATGAGATCGGTGAGGCTGATCCAGCTCATCCACTGCGTGCCGGCGCCGAGCCGGCCGCCGAGGCCGAGACGGAAGATGGGCTTGAGGCGGGAGAGGATGCTGCCGGGATCGGGGCCTAGCACGATGCCCATGCGCAGATGGACGACGCGGATACCGGCGTCGACGGCGGGCTTGGCAGCGTCTTCCCATTGGCGGCAAAGGTCGGCGAGGAAGCCCGAGCCGAGGGTGGAGGATTCGTCGAGGAGTTCATCGCCGCGGTTGCCGTAAATGCCACTACCCGAGGCGACGAAGAGCGCTTGTGGAGGATGCTTGAGCGCGGCGAGAGCAGTGGCCAGCACGCGGGTGGAATCGACGCGGCTGGAGACGATTTCGCGCTTGTAGGCAGGGGTCCAGCGGTGGGCGGCCAGGTTGGCGCCGCAAAGATGAATGGCTGCGCTTAGGCCTTCGAGCAGCTCAGGGTGGGCAATGGGCGGATTGGCCGTGGGATTCCACGGAACTTCGCCGGAGATGGAGACGGCCACGTACTGGAGGGTGCGCAAGTCGTTGCCGGCGTGGTCTTTGCCCGGTGGGCGAGGGTCCTGCTGAGGACGCGGGACGGTGGTGGAGCGGGAGAGCTGCAGCGACTGCATTTGGCGGGCGGACATGGCGCTGCGGATGGCGCGGCCCAGCATTCCTGATGCGCCGGTCAACAAGTATTTCCCTGCGGGGGATTCCATAGTCACAGGATGGACGGCAGCTCCTTGGTAATGAATACGATACGGATTCTATTGGTCACTTGGCTTTGGCGCCATGAGAATTAATTTTGATGTACACAACATAACAATCTGTTTAGCATCCAATAGTGGGAACGGCATTTTGCGGTTTCGATGCCGGAGGGACAATGGCCGATTCGGCGGTGCAGAGCGAAAAAACGCAGAAATCGCAGGTGGATTCGGAGACCACCGAGCGCTTTATTGCGGAAAAGCATATTGGCGAGCGGATCAAGCGGCTGCGGCTCAAAAAATCGATGGGGCTGGTGGAGCTGGGCCGGCACACGGGGCTTTCGGCCAGCTTTCTCTCGCAACTGGAGACGGGACGCGTGGTGCCCACGCTGCGCAACCTGGCGCGGATCGCGATGGTCTTCTCCAAGGACTTGTCGTATTTCTTCGATACCGAGCCTCTGCCCATGTTCCGGACTCACCGGCGCAAGGAGCGCATGCGGCTGCCGCAGACGGGGGTCGAGTCGCCGACCTACTACTTCGAAAGCCTGGGCTACATGGTGCCAGACCGGCACATGGATCCCTATTATGCCGAATTCATTCCTCCGTCGCCGGGCATGGAACCGAAGGCTCACCTGCACCAGGGGTTTGAGTTTCTCTATGTGCTCGATGGGGAGCTGGCGATCCGCCACGGCGAGCAGGAGGCGACGCTGGAGGCGGGCGACGCCGTGTACTTTGACGCGAGCACGCCCCACAGCTATGTGTGCGCGGGGAAAAAGCCGGCGGGGGCGATCATTGTCACGATGCACCAGCCGGGGGCGGCTCCGGCAGCGGCACCAATGAGACCGGTTGGACCGCAGCCCGGGCCGAGGCCAGTGCCTACGGGCGGGTCGACGGCCGGAGCGGGGTTCCCGGAGAAGCGTTAAGCCCACGGCATGCCGAATCCAAATGCGGCGGTTGGCCCGCCAGGGCGGGCGGCTTTGGGGGTTAAGGCCGCGGCCCCGATTATTTTGTTACTTCCGCAATATCGTTCGATGTGCTGGGAGCGAATGTGGCGTTACCGGCATAGACCGCTACGATCTGGTGGGTCCCGGCAACGTGAAAATCGTTGGAGAAGCTGGCTGCGCCTTTGCTGAGCGCCTTAGTGGCGATGACCGCTCCGTTCTTCTTGAGAGTCACTACGCCGGACGGGGTTCCATCCGGTGAGCTCACGGTTACGGTGAAGGTGACGGCATGGCCCTGCGTGGATGGGTTCGCAGATGACTTCAGCGTGGCCTTGGTTTCGTCCTTCACGGTTTCGACTAACTCGGCGGAAGAAGGAAGATTGTAATCGTCGCCTGCGTAGCTTGCTTTGAAGGTGTACCTGCCGGGCTTCGGGCTCTTCCCTTCGAATGTTGCCACGCCTGCAGAGTTGAGCGTGGCGGTTCCGAGATCGGCGGAGCCATTGTGGAAGGTGACTTTGCCGGTGGGTGTGGGCGCGAGGGCCGGAGCGGAGACCTTTGCCGAGATCGTCAGGACTTCGCCGGTCTTGCCGGTCGAGGTTGAGACCGTGAGCTTGATGCTGGTGGGAGCGACCGGAGCAATTTTCGCGACGAACCCTTCGTAGGATCCGAGGAACTCCCGCTGAAAGGCGCCTTTCGTCGTCTCCACTCCTCCAGCAGAATTCGAGTTGCCGGCGAGATATATGTTGTGATCCTTGTCCACGGCGAGCCCGGCCTCAAACTGGCCGCCGGCGAGGCCGCCAACGAGCGTGGAGAAGAGCAGCTTGCTGCCCGCGGAATTGAACTTGGCGACAAATACCTGGCCGTTGCCGCGGCTTGGCTGGATTGGATTCACCTGCGGGAACAAGTAGAAGCCCTCGGCACTTCCAGCAATATAAACGTTGTTTTCTTCGTCCAGTTGAATCTGCCCGGCAGCGGCGATGCCGTCGGCGTCGCCAATTTGATCGGCGAACAAGGTGGACCAGACCAGATCGCTGCCGGATGCGTTGAGCTTGGTTACGAATGCGGTGCTGCACTCGTCGAAGTTCGACGTTCCGCAGCTGGGCTGGTAGGAGCCTTGGGTGGTGGGATAGTACTGGCTATCAGTCAAGCCCAGCACGTAGGCGTTGCCCTCGTCGTCGGCGGCGATGCCACTGGGCTCGGCGAAGGCGTTATTCGGGTCGCTGTTTGCGCCAAGGTAAGTGAGGTAGTTGAGAGATGAACCCTGCGCACCGATGGGATTGAATTTGGCTACGAAGCCGGTCGCGCCCTGGTTGGGGAGTGAGGCAAGGCCGTGCTTCTGATAAGCGGCGCCCGTGACGGGCAGTTTTGTCGCCTTGGTAGAACCCGCCAGGAAGAACTCTCCCGCCGCGTTCACGGCCACGCTGACTCCGGTCGTCTCGCCGTAGGAGCTGGGCGAGAGTGCGCCGCTGGCGATCAGCGCCGTGTTATCGCCGACGAGCGTCGAGTAGAGCAGGCTGGAGCCGTCGGCGCTGAAGACAGATAGGGTAGCGAATCCCGAAAAGTGGGTATAGAAGTTCTCTCCCGGTACGATGGCGCCGGTCGCCAGACCGTCGAGGACCGCGCCGGCAGTGGTGGGGTAACACTCAAACGAAGGCAATGTGGGATCGCACCAGTCGGTGGAGACGCCGGCCACATAGGCGCGGCCCTCTGTGTCAACGGCAATGGAATTGAGCGACTCTTGATTCGCGCCGAGAAGGGTCGAATAGACGATCTTCGATCCGGTCGGCTCGAGCTTGGTCACGAATCCGTTCTGGGGGCCTGCAGCCTGACAGTTGGCTGTCCGTGTGCCATTGTTGCTGAAGGCGCCGCAGATCCTCTGGAAGGCGCCGGAGGTTGTCGGGTAATTGGGGTCGTCGGTCCAGCCTGCGGCGTAGGCGTTGCCTTCGGCGTCGACCGCGATGGACGTGCCTTTCGTGAAGAACTGAC
Source organism: Occallatibacter sp. (assembly GCA_049676965.1). GTDB lineage: Bacteria > Acidobacteriota > Terriglobia > Terriglobales > Acidobacteriaceae > Telmatobacter. The sequence goes on along the minus strand of JBAUBR010000495.1, from coordinate 3,493 downwards.
CCCCGCCGGACAAATAGGTGGAGTAGATCAGCCCAGTTCCCTCCGGATTGAACTTGGTCACGTATGCGGAGGTGGCGTTGTAGTTGACTTTCAGAGCTGCGTCCGAGCCTTGGACTGCGTCCTTCACCGGAAAGTCAATGGCGTTGGTGTTTCCCGTCACGTAGACATCGCCATCGCCATCGACCGCCAGAGCCTCGGTGGGTTGGCCCTGGACCCAATCCGAGTAGCCTGACGACCAGCCGATGTAAGACGTGCCGCTGGGCGCGGGCCCGTATGCGCTGACGGCTCCTCCGAGGTAGGAGAGATAACTGAGCACCGGATCGATGATCAGGGGCTTCGTGTGGTCGTAGGCTCCCAGCGCGAAGCGAGCCTGGTGGCCGGCGATGACATAGCGGCCGGCTACGCTGACTTTTTTGTCGCCGTTCATCTGGTAAAGGACCGGCCTTTTGAAGCTTGCCGGGCCGTTGGGTGCGACCAGTTGCAGGTCGCCGTGACGATCGACGGACAAGGCTGCGCCTTCGATCTGCCAGGCGATGCGGCTGGGATCGGCTCCGGGAGCGACTATGAAGTCATACTCGAGCTGCTGCTGGTTGCCGTAGAAGACGAGGTCGATTCCGGGATAGATAGCGGTGTAGTCGACCTTTCCGAAAGTCGGAATGCCGGAGCGCCATTTCTTGGGGTCGTTGCCGATGAAATAGTTCACCACGCCGGATTGGCGGTCGAGGCCGGCGACCGCTGCCGTGGCGTTGGCGCCAACCAGCTTCATGCGCAAAGTGTCGACGGCGGCGGAGTTCCCCTGGACGGGCGGGTTTTGTTTGCTGGCCTGGCGCTCCAGCGTCACATAGGCCTCGCCGGGAGCGAGAAATAGCGAATAGCCCTTGCCGTGCGAAACAAACTGCACCTGTGGGTCGGTCTGGCCATGGTTTGGCTCGAAACTCAGAGGGATCGTGCTGTACTTCGCCACTGCGCGCCGGGCGGCCACGCCGGAGTCAGCGCAGTTTGCCGTACCGGAGAGCAGGCCGGCGATCAGGGTAACGATTGCGATATGAACAAAATTCCGGGCGTGGCTGGACATCGGATACCTCGTTTAATTTGCGCTATAAACCGCATCGTCGGAGGGCGGGCGCGTCCGGCTCAGGCGTGGGCACAGATGCCTTGCAGGACCGCGAGGGCCGGGGGTTCCGGGTCGGCAAGGTGTGCACAATCACTGCTATCATGAAGGTGTTTACGCCCCGGACGATCTGCCGTGTAAGGCCTAATCGGGTCATTTCATGCCGATGCTGTTGAACGACAGGCCCAATTCCGAGAATCCCAGCCCTGGAACGCGTCTGGACGGCTGGAAAGATATCGCGACTTACCTCGGCAAGGCAGAAAGAACAGTCAAGCGCTGGGAAGCCGACCGGGGCCTGCCCATTCACCGGGTGCCGGGCGGGGGGCGCGCGTCAGTTTACGCGTACCGCGTCGAGCTGGATGAGTGGCTGAAGTCGAGCAACGTTTCTGAATCGGATGGTTCGGAGGCCGGCACACCACAAGTTTTTCCTGGCATTGCGGAGATCGCGCCCGCGCACCTGACACCGGCAGCACCTTCCGCCGCGACATCCAATCAATCGTCTGCGTCTGATTCATTGCGTCCCATTCCGTCGGCTTCCAGGCAGAGATGGGTGCTGGTTCTTTCCGGATTGCTGGCTGTGGCGCTGCTGATCGGTGCGCTGTGGACTTCGGGTGGACCGCTCTGGGGACGAGTGCATTCGATGTTTGCGAAGAGCGGTCCAAAATCGACTTCCGCTGCGTCGACGGCCGTCTCCGATCCCGAAAAGGCGCTGGCCCGCGACTTCTACCTCAAGGGCCGCTACGAGTGGAACCAGAGAACGCCCGACAGCTTGACTCGGGCGCTCGATCTCTTTACCCAGGCGGTGGTGCACGACCCTGGGTACGCGCAGGCCTACGTAGGAATGGCCGACACCTACGACCTGCTGCGCGAATACACCACCATGCCCGACAGCGAGGCCTACTCGCGCGCGATTGTGGCGGCCAAGAAGGCTGTCGAACTGGACGATTCGCTGGCCGAGGGGCACCGGGCGCTGGCTTACTCCGAGATGTACGGCAGTTGGGATTTTGCCGACGCCGAAAAGGAGTTTCGCCGCGCCATTGAGCTGAATCCCAAAGACGCCGAGGCCCGGCGGTGGTATGCCAACGCGTTTGCCGTGCCGGGGCGCTTTCCGGAGTGCCTGGCGCAGATGGACAAGGCCCAGGAACTCGATCCCGGTTCCCATGCCACGCTGGCCGATAAAGGCATCATGCTGTACAACGCGGGGCGCACCGAGGAGGCAATCGCAACTTTGAGAGAAGTGGAGCGATCGATGCCCCAGTTCCGCTCGCCTCATGCTTATCTGATGGGGATCAACCTGGATCGCAGGGACTATCCGGCCTTTCTTGCCGAAGGCCAGATGACAGCGGACGCGATGAACGATCCCGCGCTCAAAGACATTATGGCGTCGGCGCGTGCGGGGTATGCGCAGGGCGGTGGCGGAGGGTTGCTCCGCGACTTGTACGCGAAGCAAAGGCAGTACTACGCGGCGGGAAAGATTGTCGGCACTACGCTGGCCAGGACCTGCGTGTTGATGGGAAAGAAGCAGGAGGCCCTCGCACTGCTCGAAGAAGCCTACGCGCGCCACGAAGCCGATGTGCTCGGGTGCCTGTCGCAGCCGGTCCTGCTCACGCTGAAGAACGAACCGCGCTACAAGCTGCTGGTGAAGAAGATCAATTTCCCCGTGCCGGCCGGCGCGACAACGGCGAACTCATTAGCCGGCATAGGCGCGCCAGCTTCGCGGAGCGCTTCTCCGCAGTAATTCAGACTAGAGGCGCTAGGCTAGTCGCCGGCTTGCTGGGATTTGGGGTGGGCGATGGAGTGGCCGGTGGGAGGAGTGACGGGCTGGGGGGATTTGGGCGTGGCGGCGGGCAGGGTTATTGCCGGGTCCCAGTAGAGGAGGCGGCCGCAACTGTCGCAGTTGAGGAGCTGGCCTTCGCGAAGCTGGTTCCAGGTTTGCGGGCGGACGCCCATGCGGCAGCCGGTGCACTGCTGGTTTTCGGCCCGGGCCAGTCCGGTACCGCGGGCGGCGGCGAGGCGGTCGAAGCGGGCGAGCAGGGTGGGGTCTAGGGCGTCGATTGCCTGGCGGAGGGTTTCGCGCTCGTGGGCGAGTGCGGCCTGCTGGTGGTCGAACTCGGCCTGGCGGCGGGCGACGCTCAAGCGCGTGGTGTCAAGCGTGGCGGCGTGGGATTCGACTCGGGCGCGGGCCTGGGCGAGTGCGGACTCGTGGGAGTCGGTGCGTTCGAGGCTGGAGAGCTCATCGTTTTCGAGGCGCTCGATCTCTTTTTGCGCGAAGGCCAGTTCGTGTTCGATGGCATCGGCCTGCGCAGGGCTGGTGACGGAGTTCTGCTGGGCGCGGACGCGAGCGGCTTTTTGCTTGTGGGATTCGATCTCCCGCTCCAGGCG
>JBAUBR010000494.1:0-16201 GCA_049676965.1 Occallatibacter sp. | reverse complement strand
CCGTCACGGCGCCGGCACATTCGTCGCGCCGCCCAAAATCCATTTCAACAAACTGCTCAGTTATACCGAGCAAATGTCCAGCCTGGGCCTGGCAATTCACTCCCGGATCGTTTCGTCGGGAATCGTCAATCGGGAGCATGAGATCGCCGCGCGGCTCGGTCTGTCGCCCACCAGCCGCATGGTGCGCATCGAGCGCGTCCGCTCCGCCGGCGACGAGCCCGTCGCCCACGAGGTCTGCTACCTCTCCGCCGACGAATTTCCGACTCTGATGGATGCGGCGCTGGATAAGACTTCGCTCTTCAAGCTGCTCGAGCGCGACTGCGGAGTCGAACTGGCCTACTCCGACGAGGAGATCGACGCCACGCTTGCCGACCACCGCATTGCCGAGCTCCTCGACATTCCCCGCAGCACTCCGCTGTTGCGCATGCGGCAGCTCATCTTCTCGACGAAGGGCCGCGCCACCGTGTACGTGATGGGCCTCTATCGCTCCGGCCGCCACACGCTCCGAATCCGTCGTTTCCGGTGAAATTGCTACGTGAGAATTGACGGAGCGGTGGTCCGGGACTGGTAGGCCGGGACTTTAGTCCCGGCACAACTGCGGCCTCACCGATGGCCTTCAGGCCCTGAGGTATGCTTTCGAATCTGTTTGAATCCAGCGCTAGCGCTCACTTGCCCTTGTAATCCTCGAACAGCTCCGGAAACTGCTGCTTCAGCGCCTCGATCTTGGGCCGGTCGCAGACCAGAATGTACGGATTGTCGGGATTGTGTAGCGCATAATCCTGGTGATAATCCTCGGCGTTGTAGAAGCCCTTCAGCGGCACCACCTGGGTCACGATCGGCTTGGGGAAAATATGCGCCGCATCGAGCTGCGCGATATAAGCCTGGGCAAGCCTGCGCTGGTCGTCGCTCGAATAAAAAATCACCGAACGGTACGACGTGCCGACATCCGGCCCTTGCCGGTTGAGCTGCGTAGGGTCATGCGCGACGGAGAAAAAGATGCGCAGCAACTGCCCGTAAGTAATTTTGGAAGGATCGTAGACCACTTTGACCGACTCGGCATGCCCCGTAGTCTCGGTCGTCACCTGGTCATAGGTCGCCGTCTCCGCCGAGCCCCCGGAATAACCCACCGTCGTGTCGACCACGCCCTTCACGCGTTCAAACACCGACTGCGTGCCCCAGAAGCATCCACCCGCAAACACCGCCACCTGCTTGCCCGGAGAGGCAGCGAGCGAGTCGTCGCTGGCCGCCGCCGGGATCGGCGCCTTCCCCGCCGCTTTGGCGCCCATGTAAACGCCTGCCACAGCCAGTGCGACGACAAAAACAACGCTGACAACCAGGAATCGGGACATTTCAACCTCCGCCAGGACACCGGCCTATTTCCGCCCCCCCGACACATGTGAGATGGATCCGCAGGACAAAAGTTACCGACTCTCAGCGCTGCTCTGCGCCCATCGTTCGCACGCTCCCGCCTTGCGCCGGCCGAAGTTGTCAAGAGGCGCAATGCCGGCCGATCCCTCAAAGACGCTGATTCTAAGTTACTTCTTCTTCGGCCAAACTTTGCAGATTATTTCCCGCAATTGCGTACCCTGATCAATAGCCAGACTAGAGACGGACCTGCCGCGCCAGGCGAATGAGTACGCCCTCCCCAACAGCAAAATCCAGCCAGACGGCCGGGCGCCGGGGCGCGGGACTGTCTCCTGTCTGTGCAAAAAAGCTCTCGCTCCGCGGCGGACCGAAACCGCGGCCGCCGCGGATCGAGAGTCAACACAACCGAACGCCGGCAGCGCGGCGCCAAGTCGCCTCTGGCAGAAAAGGACCCATCGCGATGGCCAACATCCTTGTCAATATCGAGAAAGGCATTGAAATCGGAGCCAGTGACGCCCTGAAGTGGCTCACCGGCGCCAACAAGGCCCTGCACGCGGCGCCCGCGGTGGTTGCCGCGCTCGCCACTCTTGCCGGAGCAGTCGAAAAGCCGATCTCCGAGCTCGCCGGCGCAGCCGCCAACCCCCTCAACATCCCCCTCGACCTGCAAACCGTCACCGACCTGAAAGCCGTCTGGCCGGACGTGAAGACCTTCCTGGGCACCCTCGGCGTCAAGTTTTGACCGTTGCGTGCTCAAAAAGAAATCCAGTCGATTTTGGGCGTGAAACTGTGAGATGGTGAAGAAGAGCCGCGAAAAGCCGGCTTCTAAACTACTTACTCGATCGTCCGTCTCTGCCATCTCACAGCTTCACAATTTCACAGACTACGAAAATGCGACGCGGAGCAGAGGAAGACCGCCTACGCGAGCGACGCCGTCACAGCCTCAACGATCCCTCGCCGGTACTCATCCCAGGTGCGACGCGCCGCGGTCTGACGCGCCGCCTCGCTCATCTGCGCAAGCAGGTCGCGGTCCTCGGCCAATTGCGTCAATCGCGCCGCAATCGCATCGGCGGAGCGGATGGGCACGATGAATCCGTCGCGCCCATCGTCGAGCAGATCCGGCGCGGCAGTGTGCGGCGTTGCAATAACCACCGTTCCCTGCGCCATGGCCTCGAGAATCACCAGCCCGAAGCCTTCAAACAGCGACGGAAAGACCAGCACATCGTGCTCCCGCATCAATTGCAGCACTTGCGCGTGCGGCGCCGACTCGATCCAGCGCCACCGGTCGAGCGCATTCTTCATTCCCGCAGGCACGGCGACAGGACGCCCCAGCATCGTCAGCGTCGCCGAAACTTCGAGCCGGTCCATGGCTTCGATCAGGTAACCAAGCCCTTTGCGCTGGCCCAACTGGCCCACAAACAGCACGCGCAGCGGATCTTCCCGGCGCGTTGCAGGGCGCGGCTCGCCCATCGGCGGCGCGCCATAAGGAACGCGATAAACGGCTGCGGAGATCGGCCGCGGAAACGACTTCAGCGTCTCGGCGGTAAACGAGCTGGCCACCAGAATCGAATCGGCCAGCTCGATCTCGCGGTCTTTGCGCGCCAGCTTTTCCACGCTGTCATGAATTCCCGACAGCGTTGCCGCCCACTCCGGCTTTAGCTCGCGCTCTTCTTCGAGGATGCGTTGCCAAACACGGTAGTGGCCGATGGGCAGGTCGTAGATGCAGCGCGCGCCGCGCATTTTTGCCGCTTCAAAAATGTCAGGCGCACAGGTATCGTAGGCGAAAACGCCCGCCATCGCCGAGCCCGATCGCACCTCGGCGACGACCTCGCGCTCCAGCGCCCGCGAAACCGCATCGAACGAAAACCGGCCGGTCTCATGGCGGACCAGGCTGTCCCAGCGCCAACGAATCGCGCTCATTCGCACCATCTCACGCCAGGCGTGAGCATGAACCAGGTGCGTCGGAATGTCCGGATAACTGCGCCGGGCCAATTCGGCGCGCAAGCCGCGGGGAAAGAGCCGATCGAGAAGATTGCCGGGCCGCCATGCGATTGTCGTATGAAACCCGGCCAGCAAACCCGCCTGCTCCAGCGCCATCGCTGTCTGCCGGACAAAGGCATTCCCGGTGGGGTGCACAAGCAGCACTCGATTCTCCGGCGTCGCCTGGGTCATCCCCGCTCGCTTTCTTTCCGGCTTCGCCCCGTACCCCAGCCTGCGCTCACATTGCTGAGTTTAACAATCGCGGCACCGGCGCAGCGCCGGCGCGGATGCACCGGGCAACCCCTTCACGCAGCTCGCAAGTGTCCTCCGCAATCGGCCGCTCATTTATCATTCACACTTGCACTCGCGCTATGCCTACATGAGCCGCATCTCCCGATGGAATGCCTTCCTGGTTCCCAAGCTGCACCGGGTGGCGGAGTTTCTGGCCGCCCAGGGCGTCACCATGGCGGGGAACCTGCTCTACGGCCTGCTCTGCGTGCGGCTGCTTCCCAAGGTCGAGTACGCCAAGTTCGCGGTGGTCTTCTCGGCCTTCTCATCGGTAGCGCTGCTGCTCGATATCGGCATCTCTACCGGCATCGTGCCCCTGGTGGGCCAGAATGTCGGCGACCTGCAACTGATCGCCGACTGCGTGGCTTCGCTGCGCACACTGGCGCAACGGCTGTTCGCCATCATGGCGCCCGTCACCATCGTGGTCTTTCCGCTCCTGGTGCACCGGCAGCATTGGTCCACGCCTACTGTCGCGGCCATGGTGGCCATCGTGCTGGTCGCCGCCTGGTTTGCCCGCGTGAGCTCGGCCTACGGAGTGGTTCTCATCCTGCGGCGCGACCGGCCGCGCTGGTACCGTGCGCAAATGATCTCGAGCCTGGGAACGCTGGCGCTGCTCGGCATCTTCTGGGCCGCGCACTGGCTGAACGTCTGGTGGGCGATCCTCTTCAACATCGCCGGCATGTTCTTCGTCGCCCAATCCTATTTCTTCAGGGCGCGCAAGCTGCTGGGCGTGGCAGGCCGCAGCTCTCCGCAACTGCGCAACGCCATCGTCAAGCTGGTGCTGCCCAATACGCCCAACGTGATCTTCTACGCCATCCAGGGCCAGGTCGCGCAAGCCCTGGTCACGCTCTTCGGGATTACGGTGGCCGTGGCCGATGTCGGCGCGCTTAGCCGCCTGGGACAGATCTTCGTCATCTTCTCGCAGATGAATCCCATCCTCCTCGAGCCCTACTTCGCGCGCTTGCCAAGGAATCGCCTCAAGTCGAACTATCTCGCCGCCGTTGCGGCCATCACCGCCTTCTGCCTCACTATCGTCGCGCTCGGCCGCTGGACGCCGGGGCTATTTCTCTGGGTGCTTGGACCGAAATATTCCACGCTGCGCTACGAAGTTTTCCTCCTTCTCATCGGCAGCTCCATTCGCTATCTCAGCGGAAGCATGTTCGTCATTCACTCTTCGCGCCGCTTCGTATACTGGTGGAACAACTTGTCTGTCATTGCATTGACGCTGCTGGTGCAGGTGGAGTTTCTCTTCCGGGGCAACCTGGGAACGGTAAAGACCGCGCTGATCTTCAACATCGTTTCCGCGGCCGCGTCTTTGTTGGTGAATATTCTTTGCGCTTTTTACGGCTTTATTCGCGGACCCCGCGCCATCGAAGGGTTCGCGCCCGAGGTTGCCGGCGAGATCGAAGGAGAGTTGCATGGATGAGCAAAATCCGCCGCCGCGTTCATCCATGAGTCCATCCATCGGTTCATCCGCCGGCCCGTTGATCGCACCCTCCATCGCACGCTCGATCGCACCATCCATCGCAAATGACCAGGTGATTTGCAGCCTCTTCGAAGGAGACTTTCACCTTGGCGTAGCGGCTCTTATCAACTCCATTGTTCGCGCCGGATTCAAGGGGCTCTTCTGGATCGGCTGCCGCGGTGTACTTCCTCCATGGACTCAGCCGCTGAAGCGCCGCGATGACGGCCTGTTCGAAATCGGCGAGGCGCTGCTGGGCTTTGAAACGATCGAAGGCAGCCGCCACTTCGGCCAGTTCAAGCCCGAGTTTCTTTCCCGCACAATCGACCAGGGAATCGCCCGCCGCTACGTCTGGTATTTCGATCCCGACATCACCGTGCGCTGCGCGTGGAGCTTCTTTGAGATGTGGGTGCGGCACGGCGTGTGCATCTGCCAGGAGATCATCATGGGCACCATGCCCTCGCGCCATCCCATCCGCTGCGAGTGGATGCGCATGGCGCGCGAGGCCGGTTGGGGCGAGCCGCTGCGCGAGCAGGAGCGCTACTACAACAGCGGCTTTGTGGGCCTCGACATCGCCAATCGCCGCTTTCTCGACCGCTGGAAAGCCGCCGTGCGCCTGGCCAACGACAACGGGGTCGCGCCGGGCCAGTTTCAGAAAGGCGGCCGGCACCAGGTCTTCTTCACCGTCGACCAGGACACGCTGAACATCGCCACCCTGTACGCGGATGTTCAGTTCAGCACCATCGGCCCCGAAGGGATGGGCTTCGTCTCCGGCGGCTTCACCATGTATCACTCTGTGGGCAAAGTCAAAGCGTGGCGCAAGAAGTTTCTCCGCTCGCTGCTCAAAGGCGTCCCTCCCAGCAGCGGCGACAAACATTTCATCGCCTGCGCTTGTGGACCGCTGCGCCCCTATTCGAACCTTGCGTTGCGCAGTCTGCGGCTACGCGCTGGCGTCGCGGCTTTTCTGGGGCGTTTTTATCGCAGGGCCTAGGAATTCCACCAACAATCAAGACCATGAACCGGAAGGGCTAAGGTTTAGATGCGCATCAAAGAGCTGGACGGACTGCGAGGCATTGCCGTCCTGGCGGTAATCAGCGAGCACTACCTGGCTTGGCTGCCGGAGGTCGGCTCCCGCTACGGCTGGCTCGGCGTCGATCTCTTCTTTGTGCTTTCGGGTTATCTCATCACCGGCATTCTGCTCGAGCTCAGAGAGAAGGAACGATACTTCAGCGTCTTCTATGCGCGCCGGGCGCTGCGCATCTTTCCGCCGTACTTTCTGGGACTGGCCGTGTACATCGCCTATTCGATCGAGCAGGGCAAGCCGGGAACACTGGGCCTGTGGCTGCGGTTCATCTTTTATTACAGCAGCCTGTTCGTCGGCCAGCCGCACGAGCTCACCGCCTATGTGTTGCCCGTGCCGATTATCGTGGTCCTCGGCCTGGCGGTGCTCTGGTCGCTCTCCGTCGAAGAAATCTATTACACCATCTGGGCGCCGGTGGTGCGTTACACGTCTCTGCGGGGCTTCGCCGCGATTCTGCTGTTCATGGTCTTCGCCGCGCCGGTGTTCCGCTCGTGGCTGCACACGCCGCAGTTCCCTGAGCTCTACACGTTCTACTGCCGCATGGACGGCTTGGCCTACGGCTCGGCTGTGGCGCTTCTCATCTACGAGCGGCGCCGCTCACCGGAGAAGTGGCTGCGCGCCGACAAGCTCCTCGACCGGCTTGGACTTATCGTCCTCCCGGTCACCGCCATCTTCTGGCTTGCGACCCGCGGCGATCGCACCAATGTGCTCGTCACGACCGTGGGCCTGGTGCTGGCGGACTTCAGCTTCGCCATCGTAGTGCACGCGCTGGTCCGCAGGGCCAACGGCAACCAGCTATGGGTTCGCGCTTTCCGCGCGCGCTGGCTGCGGTCGGTGGGCATGGTCAGCTACAGCCTCTATCTTTTTCATTACCCGCTGCGGCTGGTCGGCATCGACCTCGTCGATCGCCTGCCGCTTTCGCCGCGCGACAATGCGGTTGCCGCGGTTGTTCTCGGGTTGGTGCTCAGCTTCGCCGTCGCCTATGGTCTTTGGTACGGCATGGAGTCGCGCATCCTGCGCTGGAAAGACCGCCGCGTGCCCAGCCCGGCACACCCGGTGATTTAACCGGTCGGAGCTGAGACTGGAAGATCGATTCGGAATGGCGCCTTACGGGTGCCGCAGCGAGTTTTGCAGGAAGAAGTATCCGGCCGTCATGAAGCCGATCGCGGCGACCGTCCAGCGCATTGCGCGCTGATTGACCTTGAAGCTGAAATGCGCACCCATGTAGCCGCCCAGCCCGGCGAGGAAGGCCATCTCCAGGCAAAACGTCCACTCCACGCGCCGCGCAACGATGAACGTGATTGCCGGAATGCCGATGGAGACGACCGCGGTGACGACCTTGATGGCGTTCATTTCGTGGATGTCGTGCACGCCGCAGAAGCCGAGCAGCGCCATCACCAGGAATCCGCCGCCGGCGCTGAAGTAGCCGACATAGATGCTCACGATCACCATGCCGACGATGAGTCCCACGTTGAAGCGCCGGCCGCCGGAGCGAGTGGCGAGCCATTGGCCCAGCGGGAAACTAAGCACGAACATCATCGCGGCGAAGAGCAAAAGCCACGGAAGCAATTCGCTGAAGCGGTGATTGCCGGTCCTCAGCAGCAGCCAGCCGCCGATCTCGCCGCCAACGCCGGCGGCCAGGGCGAGCGGCAGGAGCTTCCACCCGTAGGTGCGCAACTGCTTGCGGAAGGCGACCATGGCGGTGAGCTGGCCGGGCCACAGCGCGACGGTGTTGGTGGCCTGCGCGGCCACCGCGCCCACGCCGATGGCCGATGAGCTCGCCAGCAGGGCGGGAAGCGAAAGAAACGAACCGCCGCCGGCGATGGTGTTCAACACGCCGGCAAAGAACGAGGCCAGGGACAGCCACACAACCTGAATGAAATGAGCAGCGACGAAGGCCATTCTCCCAATTTAAAGTCACGGGCCATAAAGATTCATGAGTTTTTCTCTCTCGTCCGGCGCAATAGGCCCAAGGGCTTGGGACACCGCGCCGGGGCTGCCTGATAAACTCCGAAAGGCATCACTCTGGAGTCGATTTCCGCAATGAAGCACTTAGCAATCATTTTGTCCATGGCGGCCACCGCTGCCATCGCCGGCGCTCAAACACCTGCCAAGCCGGCATCGTCTGCCACCACTGCGAAGCCCGCCACCGCTGCCCACACGGCGAGCGCGATGACACTTCCGCCCGGCGTACCGCGCGTTCACGGCATCGTCAAGACGGAATTCTCCCTGCGCTATGAGGACTTCAAGATCGGCACCGGCGCCGAAGCCGATCCCAACAAGCTCTACAAGGTCCTGTACACAGGCTACCTGGCCGCCGACGGCCACAAGTTCGACTCCTCCGACGACCATCGCCGCCCGGTTCTCGATAAAGACGGCAAGCCGGAGCTCGGTCCCGACGGCAAGCCCAAGCAGGGCGACCCCGAGCCGCTCACCTTCCCGCAGGGCTTCGGCCGCCTGATTCCCGGCTTCGACCAGGGCTTTTACGGGATGAAGGTCGGCGGCAAGCGGCGCCTGTTCATTCCCTGGCAACTTGCTTACGGCGCGCACGGCCATCCCGGACCGGATGCGGCTCATCCGGGAATTCCACCCAAGGCCGACTTGATCTTCGATGTCGAGCTGGTCGACGTTAGCGATATGCCGATGCCGACGCGCCCCGGCATGGGCCGGATGCCCATGCGTCCCATGCCGCCCAGGCCCGGAGCGCCTGGAACTGCGCCGGCGCCAGGAGGTTCTCCTTCGTCCGGAAGTGCTCCAGCACCCGGATCCGCGCCAAATCCGTCAACGTCCGGAGCTCCCGCAGCAGCGCCCTCACCGGGTCAGCCGGCAACTCCGGCCGCGCCGCCACCCACCAAACCGGCTCAGTCGCCAAACCCGCAGCCGCAAGGGACGCCGCCGCAGTCGAAATAGAGCACCTATTCTTTTGACGCTGACGCCGCGCTTCAATCGAGGGAACGGGCTTCGAGAACGCTCCCTTCAAACATTCCTCCGCCGACCGCCAGGGGACTTGTTGATTGCAGGCAGGTGCTGATATCGTTGCGGCCTGATCGAACGGCGGCAAGTCGAGAACATCTCCCGGAATGCGGCTTTGCATCTACGGCATTTTCGGAAATACGGTGGACTCTTCAGAGCCGCGGAGGTGGATTTTTCCTGGGAGAAAATCCACGCGGCAGTCGCAGCTCCGGCCTACACCGATTCCGAAAATGCCAGAGCCCGCGTACTCCCTCATGCGATGATCGACCGTCTGGCCCACGGCAGAGGAGAACGACATGAAGAACATCGTTTTTTGCACCGACGGAACATGGGACACCGTCGCCAATCAAACCAACGTTTACAGGCTCTACAAGGCCTGTCTGACCACGGCAACGCAAGTGCCTTATTACGACGACGGCGTGGGTTCCGATGGAACCCCCATCGAAAAGCTACTTGGTGGGGCATTCGGCGAGGGATTGTTCCAGAAGATCACGGATGCCTATTCCAAGATCGCCCAGGTCTACCAAGCCGGCGACGCGATCTTCCTCTTCGGCTTCAGCCGGGGCGCCTACACGGCGCGCAGCATCGCCGGCATGATCGCGGTCTCCGGCCTGCCCACCAAGAACTTCGACAATGCTCTGGTTGAGGCTGCTTTTCAGGCCTATCGCACCACCGACCCTGCCCAGCGCGCGCAAATGCTGAATGCGCTGCAGGCAAAATATGCGATGGACGACGCCAAACTTGCCATGGTCGGCGTGTGGGACACGGTCGGCTCACTGGGAATTCCGGCCCTGCTTGGCGGTGTCGATCCCATCCGTTATCGCTTCCTCAGTACCTCGCTTCATCCCGACGTACAGCACGCATACCATGCTCTCGCCATCGACGAGCGCCGAGCGGAGTTTCCCGCGACGCTGTGGGACCCGGGTTCAGTACAGCCGGGGCAGGTTCTCGAGCAAGTCTGGTTCTCTGGGGTTCACTGCGATATCGGCGGAGGCTATCCGGAGCGCGGGCTCTCCGACACCACCCTTGCATGGATGCTTAGCAAGGCCATACCCCTGGGCCTGCAAATCGACCCCGCCATCCAGGCCCAATACCAGATCCTGTTCGATCCAAAGCACGCCCTGGACCAGATTCACGAGTCCTGGAGCCCTGTCTGGGGATTTCCTCGCCCGCGAAGCATAGCCGGCAATTCCTCGATATCGAATAGCGTTCAGGTCCGCTGCACGCACGGCGCGCCTTATCGGCCGGCAAATCTGAATTATTCGGGAGACCAGTTGGTGAACACCTATGCCGGCGCGAATGTCGTCGCACCTCCGGCATGACCCGCCCGGCTCAGATGCCCTCGCCCATGGAGACGTAATCCCGCAGCTGTTGGAGATGATCGCGGTAAGCGCTGCGCTCGGCCGCTTCGGCGGCAAACGGCTCTTCCGGCTGCGCGCCCTTGCCGCTGAGCTTCTCGATCTCGTCCACGCGGCTGGCCAGCGCGATCAGCGCGTCGGAAAGCGGGTCCTTGATCTCGTGCGGGTCGGTAATCAGCACCCGCTGCCCGTTAAGGTACACGATATGTGCCGGCACGCCCACCACCGTCGAGTTGGGCGGCACGTCGGACAGTACCACCGAGCCCGCGCCCACGCGCGAATTCTCTCCAATGCAGATGTTGCCCAGGACGTTGGCGTTGTTGCCTACGAACACGCCGTCGCACAGCGTCGGATGCCGCTTGCCAAGTTCCTTGCCCGTGCCGCCCAGCGTCACGCCCTGGTAGAGCGTCACGTCGTTGCCCACGACGGCCGTCTCGCCGATCACCACCCCGGCGCCATGATCGATGAACAGCCTGCGCCCGATCAGCGCGCCGGGGTGAATCTCCACTCCGGTCATGAAGCGGCAGATCTGCGACAGCACGCGCGCAGCCAGCCGCAGCTTGGCCCTCCACAGCGCGTGCGCCACGCGGTGAATCCACACCGCCCACAGCCCCGGGTAGCACAGCAGCAATTCCAGCGTGGAGCGCGCCGCCGGGTCGCGCTCCATCACCGAGCGAATGTCTTCGCGAATACTAGCCAGCATGGACGAAACCGGTACCCATTACACCAGCACCGGCTCGGGAGCCAGGGCGGCAACCTCCTGCCGCAGGCTGTCGAAGAGAATGCTGGTCAGGTAGCGCTCGCCGAAGTCGGGCAGCACCACCACGATCAGCTTGCCCTCACTCTCCGGCCGCGAAGCCACTTTGAGCGCCGCGGCCAGCGCCGCACCCGAGCTGATGCCCACAAACAGACCTTCCTCCAGCGGCAGCCTCCGCGCCTCCGCAATCGCCTCGTCATTGGTCACCTGGACGATCTCGTCGACCAGGCTGGTATCGAGAACGCCGGGCACGAATCCCGCTCCGATGCCCTGGATCTTGTGCGGCCCCGGCTTGCCGCCGCTCAAAACGGGACTATCGACCGGCTCCACGGCGATGGCCTTGAATGACGGCTTCTTTGGCTTGATGTACCGCGAAACGCCGGTGATCGTACCGCCGGTGCCCACGCCCGAGATCAGGATGTCCACCTTGCCGTCGGTGTCTTCCCAGATCTCCGGTCCCGTAGTCGCCACGTGAATTGCCGGGTTGGCCGGGTTGTCGAACTGCTGCAGGATAAACCCGTTCGGCGTCCGGGAAAGAATCTCCTCGGCCTTGGCGATGGCGCCCTTCATGCCGTTCGGCCCCGGCGTCAGCACGATTTCCGCGCCAAATGCGCGCAGCACCACGCGCCGCTCCTGGCTCATCGTCTCCGGCATGGTCAGGATCAGCTTGTATCCCTTGGCCGCGGCCACAAACGCCAGCGCGATTCCGGTATTGCCGCTGGTCGGCTCGATCAGCACCGTCTCTCCGGGCGAAATCTTGCCCGCCTTCTCCGCGGCGTCGATCATCGCGAAGCCAATGCGGTCCTTCACGCTGGACAGCGGATTCTGGCTCTCCAGCTTGGCCACGATTTTGCCCGGCAGCCCCAGCCCAATGCGGTTCAACCGCACCAGCGGCGTCTTTCCAATCAATTCGGTAACATCTGCGGCAATGCGCGCCATGATCATCTCCTTGTCCGGAATGGGCTCCGGATGGCGTTGACTTGGGGTTCTTGGGGTGGCGCGTCGAACTGTCAGCGGAAAATCGCAAGTGCGCGTGGAGCCGCGCGCCGGCATCGGAGCAGCCACCAGGACGGTGCTAGCGACATCGATGCATGAAGATAGCCTATTCCCGCACCGCCAATACTGGCAAGCTCCAGCGTCCTGAGATTCGAAGTTCGTCTCATCTAAAATGCCGTCATTCTGAGCCCCACAGACACGTAGAATTGAGGAAACCCCCGAAAAAACCCCAGCCTCCCATGCTCCTATCGGGTCAAACCAACCCACGAAAGACGCATTGGGCTTCACTCTAATCGCCGCTAGCATATGGGCTGAAAGTGTGTCGTTTCGATCCTATCCAGGTTCCAGCGGCAGGCGAGGAGGCCGTCAAAAGGGGACGTTCGCCCGCGCCGGAACCCACTTGAGTACGCATTATGACTTTTCGAGCCAAGGCTCTTGTCTTTATGGTTGTGGCGGGAGCCGTTGCGAGCTTGTCTTCGACTCCCGGCCACCCCAATCAACAGTGGGGCCACTTCTTTGTGTATCTGGTCGCCATCCTGCTCAGCTCGGGCATGAAGGTGGCCATGCCCAAGAGCGAAGGCACGATGTCGGTGAATTTTCCTTTCATCCTGTTGGGCATCCTGCAGCTCTCGCCGCTGCAGGCAACCATCCTGGCCGCATCGAGTGTCGTCGCGCAGTGCCGTATCCGCGTCATCAAACCGTTCACGATAATCCAAATCCTTTTCAACGTGGCCAACGTGACCACCGCCACGGTGCTCGCGTGCCATGCGTATGCGGGCTCGCTGCGGCTCATGCGCGGAGAAGTTGCCCCGGCCCTCGGCATTGCCGCGGCCGTTTATTTCCTCGCCAATACCGTCCCCTTAGCGTTCATCCTCGCCTGGGAGTCGGGCGTCTCGCCCTTTAAGCAGTGGCTGCAGGAGTTCCCCTGGTACCTGCCGTTCTACTTTGTCGGCGCGGTGCTCGCCGCCGCCGCAAACTGGATCGGCATCGCCTTCGGCTGGCTCACCTCGCTGCTGCTCATCCCCATGGTCTACACCGTCTATCGCGCCTACATGGCGCAGATGGCGATCGTGCGCGACCGGGAGCGCCACATCGTCGAGACCGAGGCCCTGCATCTGCGCACTATCCAGGCGCTGGCCATGGCCGTCGAGGCCAAGGACGAGAACACTCATCGCCACCTGATGCGCGTGCGCGTGTATGTGTCGGAGCTGGGCAAGATCATGGGCCTCGACAAGCCGCTCATGCAGGCGCTGCTCACCGCGGCTTACCTGCACGACATCGGCAAGCTGGCCGTACCCGAATACATCATCAACAAACCCGGCAAGCTCACCCCCGAAGAGTTCGAAAAGATGAAGATCCACCCCGTGGTGGGCGCCGACATTCTGGAACGGGTGCACTTTCCCTATCCCGTCGTACCTATTGTGCGCTCCCATCATGAAGCCTGGGACGGGAGCGGCTATCCCGACGGCCTCAAAGGCGAGGAGATCCCCATTGGCGCGCGCATCCTCACCGCGGTCGACTGCTTCGACGCGCTCGCCTCCGACCGGCCTTATCGCAAAGCAATGCCGATCGACCAGGCCATGGAGTTCGTAAAAAGCAAGGCCGGCATTCAGTTCGATGCCGATGTCGTCAAGCTACTCGCCGAGCGTTATCTCGAACTCGAGGAGCTGGCGCGCCAGCAGATCGAAGAAGTGGAGCCGCTCAAGACGGATCTCTTCATCGAGCGCGGCGCCGCGCCGGGCGCAGGATTCGCACCCGATCAGAACGTGCAAGCCGCAGCCGGCACCGATGCAGCTCCCAAGCCGCCGGCCGCAAATCGCCCCGATGAACCCCTCACCCTGATCGCCGCGGCCGCTCACGAAGCGAAGGCGCTCTTCGAGTTGAGCCAGGCGCAGGGCACCTCGCTCGGCCCGCGCGAACTGTGCGCCATGATGTCCTTGCGCCTGCAGCCGCTCATTCCATTCGATTGCCTCGCGGTGTACCTCAAACAGGGCGACTCCGTTTCGCCGCAGTACGTTGGCGGAACATCCGCGCAGGCGTTTTCCGCGCAATCGATCCCCGTCGGAGAAGGATTGTCCGGCTGGGTTGCGCAAAGCGCACGCCCCATCGTCAATGGCAATCCGACAGTAGAGCCAAACTACGTAGCGCAGACCAGCCTCTTCACCGCCGCCAGCTCCGCGCTCTCCGTGCCGCTGTTCGATTTGAACGGCGGCGTCTTTGCCGTGCTGACGGTTTACTCATCGAAGCAAGCCGCGTTTTCAACGGGCCATTTGCGGATCCTGCAGGCCGCGAAGCCCAGATTCTCGATCGCGCTTGAAAACACGCTGCGGCATCGCGCCGCGGAGCCGTGCGCGGAACGCTACCCGAATGTCGATCCTCTTACGCAGCTGCCGGTCCTGCAATCGTTCCTCCAGCAGATCGACGCACAGATTGAAAAAACGCGAGGCTCGGGGCAAACCCTCGCCGTTGTTGCCTGTGACCTGATCTCTTTCAAGGCGGTGAACGTCCGCCATGGGCAAGCGACAGGGGACGAATTGCTGCGCGCCATCGCACACGCGTTCCATGAATGCTGCGGCCCTGAAGACGTCATCGCACGCATCGGCGGAGATGAGTTCGGCTTCCTGTTTCCCGCCATGGACCTCTCATCCGCAGTCCTGCAACTGCAGATGCTGGAGCCGGCAGTGGAGCACGCATGCGACGATTTGCATGTCGAGGCCGGCGTCTCACTGAGCATCGGTGCTGCTTTTTATCCCGGCGACGGCGAAACCGCGGAAGAACTGCTGGGCGCGGCTGACCGCAAAATCGCGCAACACAAGCGAGGCCTCGGCGATCTTCATCGCCCAGTCCGTCCGCGGCCATTCCTCATAGGTGCTGCGAAGCCATGAACGTGATTGTGGCAGCGGCGAAATGGCTGGCGCGAACGGTCGCCATCGTTCTTCTGGTAATCGTCGGCTCAACCGTCCTGGTCCGCTTCGCTCCCGGATATCTGAGCGATGCACGCGAGATGGACGCGCGCTATGCAGATGTCGCGCGTGCCGAGCTCTCGCAGGAAGCGGCGCGCAGCCAATCGCTCCTGCAAATGCTCACCGCCGAGATCGGTGGATGGACGCGCGGAGATGCCGGCCTGTCGCGCCAGTACGGAGTTCCAGTGGCTGAGCTCATTCGTCCACGTCTGGCCGTGACCGGTGGTCTGATGGCCCGATCTCTCACGTTAGCCTGGGTGCTCGCCATCTTCGCATCACTGGTCTCGAGCGTACGCCGCAATACAAATTTCCTTTGGCAAATGCCGGCCACGCTGCTGCTCGCCATCCCCACAGCTGCCATGGCGACGATATGCTTGCTCACGAACAGCGGAAGCCCGGTATTGGTGATGGCGCTGCTGCTTGCCGCGCGCGACTTCAAGTTCCTTCATCACATGTTGCGCAAAGCCTGGCTCGACCCCCACGTACTGCAGGCGCGCGCCCAGGGTATTCGAATGCAGCGAATATTGACGGCATATATTCTGCCGGCCGCAGCTCCGCAGATCGCCGCTCTCGCATCGCTCTCCATCGTCACCGCATTGAGCGCGCTGGTGCCTGTAGAAGTTATCTTCAATGTTCCCGGCCTCGGCCAACTGGCCTGGAGCGCGGCCATGAACCGCGACCTGCCCGTGCTGCTGGCCATCACCATGGTCATGGCGCTGGCCGTCACCTGCGCTGGAATGGCTCCCCAACATGCCGATGAATGGAAGAGCGCATGAAGATCAACCGCGCCATCGCCGCTCTCCTCATCGGCATTGTCCTCATTGCCGCCGCGGTCGTGGTCGCGCCCGGTGCAAGCTACTCGCGTCAGGATCGCGACGCAACTCTCGCCGCCGCCTCGATGCGCCATCTCGCCGGCACGGACGCGCTGGGCCGCGATCGCCTGGTGCGCATTTCCGCCGCGCTCCTGCTCAGCCTCGCAGG
>JBAUBR010000493.1:0-12130 GCA_049676965.1 Occallatibacter sp. | reverse complement strand
GGGCAAGCTCGCTGAGCGCGAGCCGCGAAGGCGCGGCGATGGCGGGAACGTGTGGCACGGGGAAAATCTCCGGGCGATACAACATTATGTTACATCGCCCGGCCGTTCCGCTCGTGCCCGAAGACGTGCGGAACCCGTGTCGGCAGCGGCTCCGCGCCTCGCATGGGTTCGACGAATGGTGGAAACTTCGCTTCCTCCAGAACTTGCCCGCCGGCAAGCCGGTAGCCTTGAATACGACGCGATCGTTGTCATCGGCGCGGCATCGGAAAACAAAATGCAAGTAAATGCATCTCAATCAATTGACGCGAAGGGACGGCGGGAATGCAGTAAACGGGGGTGCGCAAAGGTCACCGCAAGCGGGAACCAAACGGGTGATACAGCGCGCCGCGTTTTCTGTGTATAAGGAAAGAAAAGTAAAATAGCCTGATCTCGCAACCAGCTTGGCGCCGAAGCCCGATATGACCCCATTGCAGCCACCGGACCCGATTCGCGAAGCCAAGACGTTCCTGGCGAGCCGAATCGCCGAAGAAGCCGACCGCGAGGGAATTCCACTCTCCGAAATCGAGCGCAAAATGTTGTATTTTTCCAAGACCGGCTGGACGCTGGCGGACATGCACGAGGTGAGCGCGGAGTTCATACGCGACTGGGACCGGGCGGCGTATGAAAAGCGGATCGCGCGGCTCATTCGCCGCCTTCGTTCGCGCATTCGCGCCGCCGGCAAAGAGGAGTACGAAACCTGGAAACGGTCGATCGAGGATTTGCGCGACGGAGATCAGTACGTATTTGCGCTGATCGCCGCCGCGCAACCCAAGGGCGAAGTGACCAGGCTCATTATTACGGCGCTGGTGGTGATCGGCGTGATGCTGCTGGCCCTGTTTCTCGCCAGCCGCGAGACCTGATCGCCGCGGCGCAGGTTCGTTCCCGGCGCGGCGGCAATTGCCGATCGCGGCGCCAAAGCCGCAGCGGATTACTCGACCTTCACCGTGACCGACCGCGTCGATCGTCCCGACTCGTTGGTCGCGCTGAGCGTATAAGTCGTGGTCGATGCCGGCTTCACGGTCACACTCTCCCCGCGCACGCCGCCCAACTTGTCGATGAACAGATAGGAGGCGTCGCCGATGTTCCATTTCAGCGTCACCGTTGCTCCGGGCTTTACCGAAGTTGCCGACGCGGTGAAGCTGTGGATCGCGGGAACGTCACCCGTGGGCGCGGTGGCTGAGTCCCAGCCCGGCCACTGCGGCGTCATGTCGACGACTTCGAAGTTCGACGAAGCGATGTTCTTGAGATTGTCGAGATCGTTGTCGTTCCAATGTGCGCTGGGCGCGCCCTGGAAGAAGAAGTATTGGCCATTGTCGGCGACGATCATGCCGTACTGCTTCATGGCGGTGAGGATGACCTGATTGGCTTTGGAGAAGCCGGAGATGTCGAAGTCGGCGTTGAGGCGGATGCGCATGCCCATGACCCAGGGCGGGCTCGAAGGAGATCCCGCGGCGTGAGAGGCGGGCTCGACGAAGTAGCCGCCGTTGTTGTCGTTCTTTGTGGCCTGCATGGTGTATCGGATGGCGTGGTTGATGGCTCCGGCTTGGACTTCGTCATAGCGGACGAGGCCGGGCATGATGGCGAGGCCGGCGGCGTCGGCGGAGGTCCAGCCCCAGGGGCGATGCTCAAATTGCTTCAGGTCCCAGATGGTCTCTGAGTCCGAAGCCCACTGGCCGTTGCAGCGATGAGTGTTGAAGGTCTCATAGAGGAAGCAGGTGTTGCGATCGACCACCAGCACGTGCGCGTCACCTAAATAGTTGTGCGGCCAGCCGCCGGCTGCGCAGTCGGGCGGCGCGCCTTCGATGGGGGCGGTGATGGGGATGGGCTCGAGGGCCACGTCGCTTTCGCTGGCATAAACGCCGACGTTGACCGGGACCAGCGGCTGCGCGCTCGAATCAACAACGACATAGGGGATGCCGGCGCCGTAGGTGGGGGATGAGAAATCGGGATGCAGGTTGTTGCCCGCAAATCCTACCGTTGAAGTGAGCATTTCGTTGTCGGGGTCGACGGGCGCGTTGGAGATGTCGGTATCCCAGAGGTCGGTGGGCTGGAATGGCACAAATCCGTTGAAGCTCGCGTTGTCGCCCAGCTTCAACTGGCCGCACTCTTCCTTGTCGGCCGCCTGGTAGATCCACAGAGCGAGCCTGGCCGTGGCGCTCTGCGCCGCCGGCTTGGTCGAGTCGGTGACCTTGACGGTTACGGCCGCTCTGCCGACCGCGCCGGGCGCCGGCTTGCCGGAAACTACTCCAGTCGTCTTATCGATTGAAAGTCCCGCCGGCAGCCCCGTTTCGGCGAAGTTATACGGCTCTTTACCGCCGGTTGCGGCCACGCGGCTCGAGTAGCCGATCGCCACTCTTCCGGTGGGAATTGCGGTCGTCGAGATCGCCAGCTTATTGGCCTGCTGTGGAATCGATTTGGCCGTGGGCGATTGCGCTTTCGCATGCGGCCCGAAGCCTTGGATCAGAGTGGCTGCGCCCAGAGTGAGAAATAAGAAATAGTCACGCATGTTTCTTCTCTCCTGCGGTCTTGGGGGACCGTTCACGATCGAACGCTATACGCCGAGGGCAAAGGAAACGTAGATCGAGCATAAGCCGGGATCGCAATCTCGGATGCGTCAAAAGGCTGCGGCGATGAGTACTTTCGTTGTACGCACGGCCGCGAGACGCCTTGAGAAGTCAATTCCTCCTCTTCGATGGTGTTTCATAAAATGGCTCGGTAGGTTTTTCCTTCGGTAGGTTTTTCCTTTAGAGCCTCAGGGGCTATTGAAGGCAGCACAAATAATGTCCTGATCTCTCGCGGCCAAGCAAGGACATTTGTCCCGATCGAATGGCGATCCCTCAGGGGCTAAAGCCCTCAATTTTATTGCGCGATTGTGGCACGGCTGAAGCCGTGCCCTTTCAAAACCTTCAGCCTTCCAAACGTTCCAAAACGGACATTATGTTTTGCAGGAATCAATAAAGCCCCAGAAAAGTAAAGGTCTTCAACGTACGGGCTGAAGCCCGTACCCTTCCGGTTCCGACTCTTTCAGCAAGCTGCTAAGTCGTTCTCTCCCTGACGCTCGCCGCGGCGAGTTTGTTATTGAACACACTCCTGGAAACGACTGGATGTTCTTCGCAATCCGATTATGGCCCTTGCGCAACTTCTCGAAATCGAGAATAATATCACTCGGAGGCGAGAACATATGGCGAGTGCGCTGCTGGCCCCGAGCGTTCCGGGCTATTCCTTCGACGAGGCTCCGAATCTGGCCGACCCGGCCGAGCAAAGGCGATTGAGCGAGAGCGCAATCAAGGTGTTCGCGAACATTGCGCGCAAGTGGGAGTTGAACGAGGCGCAGGCCCGCGGCCTGCTGGGCGGGGTGGCGTCTTCGACATTTCATGCCTGGAAAACAAAGCCGAAAGGCAGGCAGCTCGACCAGGACACGCTGACGCGCATCTCGCTGGTCATTGGAATTTATAAAGCTCTCAATATTTATTTTGGCAGACCTTGGGCCGATCGTTGGATCAAGCTCAAGAATCGCGGGCCGCTCTTCGCCGGCGAGGCTCCCATCGAAACCATGCTGCGCCACGGGCAGCCCGGCATGGTTGAGGTGCGGCGCATGCTGGACGCGTGGCGGGGTGGGCGTTGAGGCCTGCGCTGCGCGAGTTTCGCCGCAAGGGAATGCACCGGCTCATCTCCGCGCGCTGGAGCGAGACGGGGACGGTGCTCGAAGAGGTCACCGGCAGCGACAAAATGCTGGCCGATGCGGCGCGCCTGGACGCGGCTACCAACGAGCGCATCCAGGGCGAGCTGAGCGGGCTGAGCGGCATCAGCCAATTCGAGCTGGTCTACGGGATTCCCAATGCGCACATCATTCGCGCGGCATTTCTGCATCCCGGGCCCTTCGGCGCGCGATTCAACGACGCGACGCGCGGCGCTTGGTACGCGGCCGAGTCTGCGCAGACGTCGATCGCGGAAGTCGGCTACCATCGCGCGCGGCGGCTGGCGGAGATGGTGGCGCCCGAATTGCCTGAAGAGCGCCCCGACGAAGAGGTTTCGTATTACGACGACTGGCAGGCCGACTTCAACGCGGCGTTCCACGCCTTGGAGCCTTCGGAGAAATTTGCAGATTGTCTGAAGCCGGAGCCGGTGCCGGAGTGTTATGCGCCTGCGCAGCTGATGGCGCGGCAACTGCTCGCGCAGCAAGCGAATGGCATTGTGTATCCCAGCGTGCGCCGCAAGGGCGGCACGTGCCTCGCGTGTTTTCGCCCTGCGCTGGTGATGCTGCCGCGCCGCGCCGAGCGCTACGAGATTCGCCTGACGGCAGTTACCGGCGCGCGAGCCGAGGCCAGGGGCGGATATAGAAGGGAAGTGCGGGTGGTTACCGGCTAAGTCTCTGACCAATGGTCGATGCACCTAATCTGACTAGTATGCCGTCCCAAAAATTCGTCGCAAATCTCCCAAGCCAATTCGGCTGGTCGAGCGTTTCAAATGCAGGTCCTTCGACTCGCTTCGCTCGCTCAGGATGACACCTTTTTATGAAGCGAACTTTTGGGACGCAACACCAGATCTTGTTTTCAAAAATGGCTCGGTGCGTTTTGCCCAGAGGCCCTCAGGGGCTAAAGCCCGCCATTTTCCGGCGCTTTTCGGCAGTCAGGGCTGAGGCCCTGACCTACCACTCGTGCCCTGATACTCGCCGCGGCGAGCGGGTTTTTGAAACACGCTGCAGCGGCTCGGGTACTTTTGTTCGTAAATTCCAATTCGATTTTGACCTACCGACTAACTGCCTTCCATTCCTCGCCGATCAGATGAGAGAAAGCTAAATCTTTGAGGCGCCGGCACGCGAGATCGCTGCACCGGTGTGAAAGGTCTCCGATGCGGAGTTGGATTAGAAGCTTCCAAGTTATAGTTGTGTTCACTTTTGCGACATCCCTTTCTACAACGGCATTTGCACAGGCGCCTGTCGATCGCGTGATGGGGCCGATCGATGAGTCGCGGGTGGTCACGCTCGCGGGAAACGTGCACCCGATGGCGCGGGCGGAATTCGATCGCGGCCCCGTGGATGCGGAGATGCGGCTCGACAAACTGGTGCTGGAGTTGAGGCCTTCGGCCGCACAGCAAGCAGGTCTCGATGCACTGGTCGAGGCGCAACACGATACCCACTCATCCGTGTTTCATCGCTGGCTGACGCCGGCTGAATACGGCGCGCGCTTTGGCGTTTCGCCCCGCGATGTTGCCCGCGTCATTAACTGGCTTAAGGCGCACGGATTCACCGTCGACGAGATTCCTGCCAGCCATCGGCTGATTCTATTTTCCGGAACCGCCGGCCAGGTCGAGGAGACCTTCCACACCGCGATCCATCGCTACGAGGTGCAGGGCGCAGCTCATATCGCCAATTCAGAGGACCCGCAGATTCCCGCGGCGCTGGCCGGCGTCGTGGACGGAGTGGTCTCGCTGCACGACTTTCGCCGCACTTCGCAGATTGCATCGCGTCGCGCGCTGCCCGACGCAGGAAGCAATTCGCTTCATGCAAAACCGCAGATGACGAGCGGTGGGTCGCACTATCTTTTTCCCGCCGATTTTGCCGCGATTTACGACCTGAACCCGCTGTACGGCGCCGCCACCGACGGAGCGGGAAGCTCCATTGCCATCGTGGGCCGCAGCGACATCTATAGCGCCGACGTCGCGCAGTTTCGCGCAGTCGCGGGACTCAAGGCGAACAATCCGCAGGTGATTCTCGCCGGCGGCGATCCCGGATTGGTGGACGGTGATCAGGATGAGTCGACGCTTGACGTGGAGTGGGCGGGCGCGGTGGCTCCGGCGGCGAGCGTGAGGTTCGAACCCGCAGCTTCGACGGCAACGACAGACGGCGTGGACCTTTCCGCCGCGTATATTGTGAACCACTTGAGCGCGCCGGTGATGAGCACGAGCTACGGCAGTTGCGAGCAGGATATGGGCGCGGCGGAGCTCAGCTTCTACAACAGCCTTTGGGAGCAGGCGGCGAGCGAGGGGATCAGCTCGTTTGTTTCCTCGGGCGACTCGGGCGCCGCGGGCTGCGAGGCCGGTTCGGCGAGCGAGGGGGCAGGCGCGGCGGTGAATGGACTGTGCAGCTCGCCTTACTCCACTTGCGTGGGCGGAACGGAGTTCAACGAAGGCGCTAACGCGGCGCAGTATTGGTCGGCGACGAATAATCCGAACCAGGGTTCGGCGCTCGGCTACATTCCCGAAGTGGTGTGGAACGAGAGCGCGGCCAACGGCGGCAGCGGGTTGTGGTCCTCCGGCGGCGGTGCCAGCCAGGTTTACACGCAGCCCAAGTGGCAGCAGGGCGTGAGCGGCGCGAGCGCGGCCAACGGCATGCGCGCGGTTCCCGATGTGGCGCTCTCGGCGGCGAGCCACGATGGCTACATCATTTATGAGAATGGCTCGTGGCGGGTGATTGCGGGCACATCGGCGGCTTCGCCATCGTTTGCCGGGATCGCGGCGCTGGTGGTGCAGGTCAAGGGCGGAGTGGGGCAGGGAAATGCGAATGCATCGCTCTATCCCCTTGCCGAAGCGGAGACCAGCCCGTTTCATCCGACTCCGGCGGGAAATAACAGCGTGCCGGGGGTGACGGGGTTTACGGCCAACGGCGCGGCCTACAACCTGGCAACCGGTCTCGGCTCCGTGGATGGGGCGCTGCTGGTAGCAGCTGGGGCGGCGGTACAACACCCACGGGGCCCGATTTCAAGTTGACGGCTTCGGCGGCGAGCGGGACGATCGTCGCGGGCAAGTCCACGACGCTGACGCTGATCGCTACGCCTACGAACAGCTCGGCAAAGCAGTTTTCGCTGGCTGTAACGGCGCCCGCTAACGTGAGCGCGCTTGCGCCGGCGACGATTGCAGCGGGCGTTCCGGCAAAAGTCACTCTCGCGGCCGCCGCCAATGCCGGCGCGGGAACAGAGAAGATTACCTTCACCGCGTCCGATGCATCGGGATCCCGGACTTTGACTTACATGCTGACGGTGACGGCTCCGCCTACGCTGCGCGTTGCGCCGGCTGCGGCTGCGCTGACGGTTGCGCCGGGCAAGAGCGCGAAAGTTGCTTTGAGGTTGATTGGCGGCGGATCGTTTGCGGGCCAGGTGGCGCTGAGCGTGAGCGGGCTGCCGGCGGGAGTTACGGCTACCTTGAGCGTTGACCCGGTGACGCTGGCCTCCGGCGCCGGCTCATCCACGCTGACCCTCAGTGTGGCCACCTGGGCAAAGCCGGTGAAGGCGCAGATTGTGCTGACTGCGAAAGGCGATGGCCTCACCGTGGTGCAGCCGATCGCCATACAAATCGCGAAAACGACGAATATCAGGGTTGCAGCGGCGCAGGGCATTGGGGGAGCGTGAATGTCTGCGGCCGGTCGAATCTCATGCCTTGCCACTTGAAGGATTGAGTTGGCCGCCGGGGTGAATGCCCGGGCCTAAAGGCCCTCATATCGATCCGCTGTGTCCAGGGGCCTGAGGGCCCCTGCTCCCTCCGAGCAAAGCCGGAACCGACGCCGCACAAAGCCGGAACCGACGCCGAACAAAGCCGGGACCGACGCGTTTGGCGGAATGCCGGGGTTGGTATGACGTCCCAAAAACTCATCGCAAATCCCCCAGGCCATTTCGGCTGGTCGAGCGCTTCAAATGCAGGTCCTTCGACTCGGTCGCCGCGGCGACCTCGCTCAGGATGACACCATTTATGAAGCGCAAATTTGGGACACAACACCAGATTGATAGTCATGATTACGAAGTCCGCGGCCATTCAAAAGTCACGGGGCAAGAGTGACGCTGGCGCGGCGAGGAGCTTTTCCGCTGCGTCAAATCTGCGAACGATCGCACTTCGAGGTCGGGGGACAGCATCGCAAATCCGGGGCGAATCTCGCGCGGCACTGGGGCGCGATACCAAATTCAGGCTATCCTAGTGTTGTATCCCCATGGTTTCAGATCACAGAGAAAATCGCGGCGAGAAAATCTCCAGCGCCAAACTGGTGGCCGTGCAATGGGGCATTCTGCTCCTGATGCTGGCGCTGACGGCGGGGCTGTGGCGGCTGCAGGTGCTGGGCGCGCAGAACTTCCAGAGCCTCGCCGAGCAGAATCGCATCCGCAAGGTTCCCGTGCTGGCGCCGCGCGGCAAGCTCTTCGACCGCGATAACCGCCTTATCGTCGACAACTACCCATCGGTCTCCTGCTTCCTGATCCGGGAGCAGGGGCATAATGTCGACGCCGACCTGCCGCTGATCGCCAAGGGCCTGAACCTCGATCTCGAACAGCTGCGCACCACGCTGCGCCATTATCGCGGGGAACCCGGCTATCAGCCCATCCCCATCAAGCAGGACATGACCGCGGACGAGTCGGCCTTTGTCGCGGCGCATCGCAACGAGCTGCCCGAGCTGGAAACCATCGACGAGGAGCGGCGGCTCTATCCGCGCGACGGCTACGCCTCCCACCTCATCGGCTACGTGGGCGAGGTGAGCGAAGACGATCTGAACAATCCACGCTATGCGGCGTACGAGCCTGGCGACGTGGTCGGCAAGGCCGGCATCGAGGAGACCTACGATGCGCTTCTGCGCGGCGAGGACGGCTCGCGCGATGTGATCGTCGACAGCCACGGGCGAGAGGTGGGCTATCTGCGGACGCAGCACGCTATCCCGGGCCAGGATCTCAAGCTGACCATCGACAACGACATTCAAAAGGCCGCCGAGCTGGCGCTCGGTCCGCGGGAAGGCGCTATCGTCGCCATGGACCCGCGCAATGGCGAAGTTCTGGCCATGGTTTCCCATCCCAGCTTCGATCCCAACGACTTCGCGGTGCGCATCAACCGCTCCGACTGGAACAAGCTGGTTACCGACCCCATGCACCCGCTGATGAATCGCGCCATTCAGGCGCAGCTTGCGCCGGGTTCGACGTTCAAGATTCTCATGTCGCTGGCCGGCCTGCAGCAGGGCGTGGCGCAGGACCTCAAAGTCGTCTGCAACGGCGGCGCCACGTTTTACGGGCAGTTCCACGCCTGCGACAAGCATCACGGCCTCGTCGACATCCATCACGCCATTCCCTGGTCCTGCGACACTTACTTCTACACGCTGGCCGACAAGCTGGGCATCGACACCATCGCCAAATACGCACACGAGGTGGGACTGGGGCAGCGCACCGGCATCGACCTGCCCAACGAAACCAGCGGCGTGGTGCCCTCGACGGAGTGGAAGCTGCGCAACTACCACGAAAAATGGTATGTGGGCGAGACCATCTCCGTCGGCATCGGCCAGGGCCCGGTCACAGTCACGCCTATCCAACTGGCACGCATGATCAGCGGCATCGCCTCCGATGGCCATTTTGTCCGGCCTCATGTCGTCGATCCCGCGCAACTTCCCGCCGAGTTCCGTTCGGCGTTGTATGACAGCTTCCCCGGCTCCGGCGTCGCGACCGTTCCCATGGACCCCGACACCTGGATGACTATTACAGATGGCATGGCGCAGGCCACTACGCCAGCTCCCTTTGACACGGCGGCCGATTCGCACCTCGACGGCATCGACTTCGCCGGCAAGACCGGCACCGCGCAGGTGGCCAGCCACGCCGCGCTCAAGCTGATGAAAGGCGTAGACACCAAGCCCAACGGCTGGTTTGTCGGCGTCATTCCGCGGCGCAATCCGGAGTTCGTGGTGTGCGTGCTGTTTCAACACGGCGACTGGGGATCGTACGCTGCACGCCTGGCAACCTACGTGGCCACCGCCTACGTCGATAAGCAGCGCAGGCTGGAGCACAACATCCTCGAACAGGCCGGACAGTCCAAGCCGGTCGAGGTGGGCGCGGTCTGGTCCGATCCCGGCGCCAAGGGTGGCTTTCATGGCGGACACTTCGTCGTGAATCCTTCGCCCGCCACGGACGCAAAGCTGCAACCCTCCGGCAGCACTTCGCCCCTCCCGGCGTGGCTCGAGCCCGCCATGATCGTTCCCCGCCGCGAAAGGCTGCGCTGATGCGCCGCATGTTGACCTTTCGCGACTTTGACTGGGCGCTGCTGGGCATGGTGCTGTTGCTGTGCACGGTTTCCGTCCTGGAGGTCTATTCGGCCACCCTCCACACCCGGTTCACCAACTTCCACACCAAGCAGGTCTTCTGGATCATCGGCGGCCTGGTTGCCATGTTCATCCTGGCCCGCATCGACTATCACAAGATGCTGGACTGGGCGCCGTGGGCCTACGGCGTCTGCCTGGTGGCGTTGGCCGCGGTGCTCGTGGTTGGTCACAAGGCGCTGGGCGCGCGGCGGTGGTTCGCCGTTCACGGCTTCCAGTTCCAGCCCTCGGAGTGGGTGAAGCTGGTGCTCATCCTCTCGGTCGCCCGCTATTTCGCCAACCTGGGCGGGCGAAGCCTTACCTGGAGGGACATTTTCAAAGCGTTTGCGCTGGTGGGCGTGCCGATGCTGCTGGTTCTAAAGGAGCCTGATCTCGGCACTACGCTGATCTACACGCCCATTCTCATGGCCGGGCTGTTTCTGGGCGGAATCAACCTCAAGCAGTCGCTGATTCTCGGCGCATGCGCTATTGTGCTCATCGGCGGCGCCTGGTCGAGCGGCAAGCTCCTCAAACCGTACCAGAAGGCTCGGCTGACCAGCTTCGTCAACCCTGACAGCGACCCCAAGGGCAGCGGCTACCAGATCCGCCAGTCGCTCATCGCCGTGGGCGACGGTGGAATCTGGGGCAAGGGCCAGTCGAAGGGCAGCCAGACGCAGGGGTATTTTCTGCCCATCCCGTACACCGACTTCATCTTTGCCGCCTTCAGCGAAGAGCACGGCTTTGTGGGCGCGATTTTGGTGCTGCTGTTATACTTTTTCATATTGATGCGTTTGATCCAAAACGCACAAACAGCCGCGGACCTGTCCGGCTCCTTGATTATTATGGGGATAGTGGCTGTGTTGACCTTCCAGATCGCGGTCAACGTGGGCATGGTCATTGGCTTTATGCCAGTCACCGGAATTCCCCTGCCGTTGATGAGCTACGGCGGATCTTCGGTGTTGTTTACGTTCCTGGCGCTGGGCGTGGCGATGAACGTGCGCATGCGCCGGTTCGTGAACTAGCGGTTCCGGGTTGATTGCCTGAATCGGAACCAGTCCGGAACCATAGGTTTACCCTCCCGCAGCGCCATGGACGAGTTCCGGCCCTGCAGGAACAGAAAGATTCAATCATTTACGGCATTTTCGGAAATGCCGTGGACTCTCAAGAGCCGGGGAAGTGGATTTTTCTTGAAAAAAATCCACTCAGCAGTCGCGGTTCCGGTCTACCCCAATTCCGAAAATGCGATAGCCGGCCAGGTCCGGGATGGACCGCGAAACCGGCAAGACAAGGGTTCATGAGCGCGCAGAGACGGGAAAACCGTTCGCAGCTTACCAATCGCACGGCAGGCGCGGGAGCATCGGCTCCCTTCGCGCAGACGGGCCGGGTCGATGGGAGCGGCGGCGGTCGAACGGCCCCGCCCGGGAATTGGGCTCGGTTCCAACCCAGCGACAAGGACCCGTCGCTGGGGAGCCTGGTGGCCACAAAATCTCTGCAATCGGATCACCGTTTTAGACGGCTCCCTAGGATAGTACGTCTGGATTTTCGTTGCGGCCTGGGCCGCGCGTCCACTCGCCCACCGGAGTCATTCAGGTCTTCCCCTCCGCCCATTCTCTTGCCTTCGCCTTCCCATCCCGCCTTGCCCCAGATCCCGGCAGGCAGACGCCGCCGGGCGGAAAGGTACGATGGCAAAAGAGATTTGTATTTCCTCGACGCCGCATGAAACGCGGCTGGCAATTCTTGAAGACGATCAACTCGCGGAGATTTACTACGAACGCGAAAACGAATACACCCTCGCGGGGTCTATTTACAACGGCCGCGTCACGCGCGTGCTTCCCGGCATGCAGTCGGCATTTGTCGATCTCGGCCTGGAACGCGATGCCTTCCTCTATGTGACCGACTTCCTGGAGCTTGAAGACCAGGAAGAGTCCGAAGAGCTGGAGAAAGCCGCGGCCGGGGGCGCTGCGCAGGCTCCGCGCGAAATACGCCGCGGGGACGGCCGCGCTCCGCGCCCAGACGACAAGAAGGACGACCGGAATGCCCGCACCGGCCAACGGCAAGAAC